>JBLIMQ010000038.1:0-33129 GCA_047638775.1 Flavobacteriales bacterium | reverse complement strand
TTGCGCGAGATAGACTGAGCGGTGTCGGCCTCCAGTACATCCAATACCAATGTTTAGGTAGCTGCGGTTGTTGCTTTCGAAACGAGGTATCCATTTTTTCACAAAGATCAGGATGTCTTTTTGCATCTCGTTCACAAGCGCTTCGCCACTTAGAAAGTTTTGTACTGGTTCGTCTTCCCCGGTGTATTGCCGTAACGATGCGTCCCAGTATGGGTTGGGTAAGCAACGGACGTCAAAGAGAAAGTCGCAATCGATTGGACTGCCATATTTAAAACCGAAAGAGGTTATTTGTATGGCGATACTTTGGTTGCTACTACCGATAACTTGCCGTTTTATGACGCTTCTTAATTCATGCAGGCTAAGTTTGCTGGTATCGATCTGTTGATCGGCAAGTGCAATAAGTGGAGCGAGGATGATTTCCTCGTCGCTTATAGCTTCTTGAAGTCCAGTATTGTTACCACTAAGCGGATGCCTGCGCCGTGTTTCGCTGTAGCGACGGATAAGCGTGTCACGGTCAGTGTCGAGATAGATAATATTGAATAGTTCACTGGTGATTTGCACTGATTCAAACAGTGCCGGTATTGAGCCTAAGTCACTGTCGATATTACGAGCGTCGATACCGATAGCTAATTTTAAGGCTTCTACTCCATCACGTTTGCGTGCTTGCTCTACCAAACTTGGCAGCAGGCTAATGGGGAGGTTATCAATACAGGTAAAGCCTTCATCTTCTAGCAAGTGAAGTGCAGAGGATTTACCTGAACCTGATCGTCCTGAAATGACAATGATTTGCATTGCGTTCCTTCATGTATCTATAGTCGCGGCACTGTATAGGGCCTGCGAATCTGTTGCGTCTCGTAAGCTCTTAACATAGCGTGGTTCTTGTATAGCGGCCGCTAAGGCGGCTAACTTCTCTAAATGGTCGGATTCGGCGCCGTCAGGGACAATCATTGCAATAATGATATCTACCGGAGCTTGATCGACTGCGTCAAAGTCTATTGCGTTTTCTAGCGTAATGCAGGCGCATAGGGTGTCGCCACCTGTGTCGAAGCGGCAGTGAGGAATCGCAATTCCATCACCTAAACCGGTTGAGCCTAGTCGCTCTCGCCCAATAAGGTTTTGATATAGGGCGTCTTCGTTGACTTGAGGGTACTTGTCGGCGAATAACTTAGCGATATTCTCTAGTACGCGTTTTTTACTTGTTGCGGCCATATTTGCAACAGCAAGGTTTTTATCTAAATAGGATTCTAACCACATTTTATTTCAAGTTTATTTCGGCTGTGGCGTAGTCATTAAATCGTCTACGCCAAATAATAATTAGGGCTTTGTATCGGCGCGTGATTAAAAGAGTTGTTTTCTTTCATTCGATGGCGGAATACCTAGCGATTCTCTGTACTTGGCAATTGTGCGTCGGGCAACCTTAATACCTTGGTCCTCCAGTACGCTGGTCATTTTAGAGTCACTCAAGGGCTTTTTGGTGTTTTCTGCTGCAACAAGCTTTTTAATGATCGCGCGAATTGCTGTTGACGAGCATTCGCCACCCGTATCCGTCGCGACATGGCTTGAAAAAAAGTATTTTAACTCGAAAATACCTTGAGGTGTGTGCATATATTTTTGTGTTGTTACGCGAGAAATTGTAGATTCGTGCATCTCTACTATTTCGGCGACATCGTGAAGTACCATGGGCTTCATCGCTTCATTACCAAAATCTAAAAAGCCCTGCTGTTTTTCTACAATACACGTGGATACTTTTAATAATGTTTCATTTCGGCTTTGTAAACTTTTTAAAAACCAGCGCGCTTCTTGTAAATTATCGCGAATAAATGTGTTATCGGCACTTGAGTCGGCACGACGAACCATTGAAGCGTAATTTGAATTAATTCGAATTTTGGGGGCGATGTCTGGATTAAGCTCGACAATCCAGCGATTGTTAACTTTTTTAACAAATACATCGGGAACAACGTATTCAGTTGATGACGAGTCAATAAAGTCGCCGGGTTTTGGGTTTAAGCTATGAATAAGAGCCACAACCTCTTTTAGTTCATTCTCTTTGATCTTTAGCTTGCGCATTAATGTTTTGAAATCGCGGCTACCTAATAAACTTAGGTGGTTCGCTACCAGCTCTTTGGCTTTGGTGATGCCGGCAAGTTCAGGATCGAATTGCAATAGCTGTAGGTGCAGGCATTCGCTCACATCACGGGCTGCAACACCTGGTGGATCAAACTGTTGAATGCGGCGAAGAACGGCAATTATTTCGTCCTCTTCAAGCTCTTCAAGGTCTTGTGCCAGACCGGAAAATATTTCCTCTATAGCTTGGCCAATCATACCGCTAGGAAGAACAGCGTCTATGATAGCCTCGCCGATGTAGCGATCACGATTGCTCATTGGGCTAAGGTTGAGCTGCCATTCTAGGTGGTCTTGTAGGTTTTCCGTGCTTGCTCTGCGGCCTTCAAAATCGTAATCATCATTGTCGGGCTTAGAAAGCCCAGTACCTGTTGGGGCGCTTGATTGGTAAACGTCATCCCAGCTTGTATCGACGGCTAGATCTTGGGGTATATCTTCGTTCCACTCGCCCTCTTGAGTGCTTTCGGCTTCGGGACTGGCATTTTCTTCGCCTGCGTTGTCGCTAAGTTCACTTTGAGTTGAGGAGGGTGCTTCTGTGGCGCCGTCTTTGCTGTCTTTGTTGTCAGCGCCATTATCAGTGCCATTGTCGTCAGCGCCGTTATCGTCTTCGCTAGTTTCAAGTAGAGGATTACTTTCTAACGCTTCCTGAATTTCAGCCTGAAGATCTAGTGTTGATAATTGCAATAAGCGTATGGCTTGTTGTAATTGTGGTGTCATCGTTAGTTGATGACCCATTTTTAGCTGCAAGGATTGCTTCATAAGATTTCTTTGTCAAAGTAGAAGACGACTAATCCTAAGTTTAGTCCTACGTTCTGGAGCAATCAATGGCTTGACGCATAAATAAAGCAATGTTTGTGCCGAATGGCGAGTTTTCTTGACTTTTGAGTAATTGAAACTAGCGTTTTGGCACATTGAGTCGTGTAATATGCCGTTATTACAGTGTGAAATGCTGCCCTAAGTAGACCTCACGAACTTTTTTGTTATTTAGTACGGTCTTGGAGTCTCCTTCAGCGATGATTTGCCCTTCAGAGACTATGTACGCTTTCTCACAGATGTCGAGAGTCTCTCGTACGTTATGATCGGTAATGAGTATGCCAATATTCTTGGCTTTTAATTGCAAAATTATATCCTTTATATCGCTAACGGATATGGGGTCCACACCGGCAAAAGGCTCATCAAGTAATATAAACTTTGGCTCACTTGCGAGCGCACGTGCGATTTCAACTCGGCGGCGCTCGCCGCCCGATAGTGCCATGCCTAGGCTGTCTTTAATATGCGTAATGTGAAACTCTTCAAGTAGGCTTTGAAGTTTCTCGCAGCGTTGTTTTTTGCTTAATAGGGGGCGCGTTTCTAGTATAGCTAAAATATTTTCAGCAACAGTGAGCTTTCTGAATACTGAGGCTTCTTGTGGTAAGTAGCCCAAGCCCGCTCGGGCGCGTTTGTGCATAGGAAAGCGCGATATGTTTATGTCATCGATAAAAACCTGTCCTTGATCGGGGCTTACAATTCCGGCGATCATATAAAAACAGGTTGTCTTGCCTGCGCCATTCGGGCCAAGTAGGCCAACAACTTGACCCGCCTTTATGCTTATGGAAACGTCAACAATGACGGCGCGGCCTTTGTAACTTTTGGCAAGGTGTGTAGCTTTAAGTTCTGAAAGTTCTGACATTGAGGCTTAAGAGTCTGGTTGGAGTACTTTTGGTGGGATTACCATTTTTACGCGGGTTTGACTGCCGTCTTGCAGGGTTCCTCCACCCGCCTTGACGATCGCTTTTTTCACATCGTATTCGATTTTGTCCCCACTAAGGCTAGTGCCTTCTTGATCTAAAGCCGCATCTCCGGTCAATATCAGGGTTTGTTGGTCTACTCGGTATTCTAGGCGTTTAGCTTGAGCTGTAACCGGTATTGTTTGTTTTTCTGGTGTTTGACTGAAGTGCGCAGGGCCGCCAGTTGCAACAACCATATTGGCGCGATCAATTTTCCCATGAATGACGATTTTTTCGGCTTCAATCCTCATGGTGCCTTGCCGCATAAGGACGGTGCCCGAATACGTGGTAAGGCCCTGTTTTTCATCAAACTCGACTTGTTCCGATTCTACGTAAAGCGGTTGCTCGGTATCGCTTGGAAGGGCGGTCGCATGAAGGCTTGTAAGTGTGACGAATGAAAACACACTATTGATGATGAGGTGCTTAAGGTTCATAAACTCCTCGAACTTTGCTGAGTAATTTGATTTTTTTCCGAGCAATGTCGGCTCGCATTCCGGTTGCTTCTATCTTGCCAAATGGCGAGGTGATTGTAACAGGCTTGTCAGTAAGTGCGAGTTTTTCTAAGGGTTTAAATAATAAACTATCGGTCTCCATTAACGTTTCTGAGTCATCTTCATTGCGCTGGATAATGGTAACTTCGTCATTAAGTTCGATGTTTTGATCGGCATCGATTTTACCGTGATGAGCATTTATTTTCCAAGGTTTGCCATCGCGCATGACGATTATTTCGGGCATCTCAATATTGGTGTATGCATCTTGCTTTGTATCTGCCGTAATTAGCTCGCGATAGTGATAAAGGTGCTGGGCTTTGAACGTATACGTTAGAGTTCCATCGTCAGCGTAGTGTTTGGTTTTCGCATTGGTGATGAAGGCATAGGGGATTGACTCACTCTCTTCTTGCTCAATGTTCAAGCTCCCTAATATGTCTTTCGGGGAGTCGCTGAAAAAAAGAATTGTGGCGATCGATAAAAGCGTTAGCGTCGCATAAGAAATAAGTTTAAAAACCGACATAGGTACTTATGGTTTGAGGTAGTTGTTTAGCGCAGCATCGTAATTATTCTGCGCTTTCATAATCATATTGCAGGCCTGGCGAACAGCGCCTTGGCCTCCATTGCGAGAGCTTACCCAGTGCGAGCGTATTTTTACTTCAATATCTGCAGAGGCGACGCTTAAGGCTAAGCCGACCTTTGACATAATGGTAAGGTCAGGCCAGTCGTCACCCATGTAGGCAATGTTTTCAAGTTCGCAGGGGAAGTAGCTTAACATATCTTGAAGTGCGCGATATTTATCTTCGCGGCCTTTTATTATGAGAGGCATGCCAAGGTCGGAAGCTCTGTTCTCGACAAGTTTGATGTTGCGGCCACTGATAATACCGACTTCAACTCCAGATTGCTTCAGCATACGTAGTCCCTGTCCGTCAAATGTATGAAACGCATTCAGTTCGCGGCTGTCATTATCGAAATAGAGTTGCCCATCGGTAAGTACACCATCGACATCCACTACGAGTAACTGAATATCATGGGCCTTTTTTAATAACTCTTCGCCCGAAAGGAGCATTGTGGTCTGCGGCATAGGCTTATCAATACCTTAAATGATTCCGGCCCTTAATAGGTCGTGAAGATGGATAATTCCAAGTAAGTTGTCGGATTTATCAACAACGGCCAAAGCCGTAATTTTGTGGTTTTCCATTAAGTTTAGCGCATCTACGGCAAGTGTTTTTGCTTGGGCCGTGCGAGGCTTAGTGGTCATTTGGGCGTCGATAGTTGTTGTGCGTAAATCCACTGCGGTATGCACGCAGCGGCGTAAGTCGCCATCGGTAAATATGCCAAGTAATTGTTCTTTTTGTGTAATGCAGAGCATGCCAAAGCCTTTAGAGCTCATTTCGTCAAGCGAATCTATAAGAGGCGAGCCACTGGTTACGCGTGGGATAAGCGCATCCTTATGCATTAGATCTTCTACGCGCCATAGTAATCTGCGGCCAAGTGCGCCACCCGGGTGAGATTGCGCAAAATCATCCTCGCTAAAACCGCGAGCCTCTAATAATGCCATGGCTAACGCATCACCCATCACGAGTGTTGCCGTAGTGCTGGATGTTGGGGCCAATTTGAGCGGGCAGGCTTCTTCTTCGACACTGATATCTAAATGAATGTCGCCAGCCTCCGCAAGTGGAGACTGCTTATCACCGGTCACGGCTATTAGTGGACAGCCCATACGTTTAATTAACGGGATAAGAGGAAGTATTTCATGACTTTTCCCCGAGTAGGAAATCGCAATTACCACGTCACCACGGGTAATCATGCCTAGATCACCATGACTGGCTTCGCCAGGATGAACAAAAAAAGCGGGAGTGCCGGTACTTGATAGCGTTGCGGCTATTTTTCTGGCAATGTGGCCGGACTTTCCGATGCCGGTAACTATTACGCGCCCAGAGCAACCCAGCATGCACTCGCAGGCACGACAAAATTCTAGGTCAAGGTTATCGCTTAGCTGTGCCGCAGCTTTGGCCTCGATAGCGATTGTGCGCTGTGCTGAGCGCAAGTAGTCGGTGTCTCTCATTGTCTCTTCCGTAGTGTCTGTGCGTTTAAATATAGCGGGTTAAATCGCAGAGTTAAAAGAGTAAGGTGAAGTAATACGCGTAAATAATCAGTAGGCCTACGCCTGCAAGGCGTCCGATACTTGGTTTGGTCTCCTTGCGTCGCAGCAGAAAAGGCACTCCAGCTAAAAGCACAAGTATCAATGTGAGGGCGCCCATTGTGGCGTAATCACGATGAAATATAGCAGGGTCAGTGCTTAAGGGTTGGATGATCCCCGGCAAGGACATTACGGCGAGCAAATTAAATATATTTGAGCCAATGATATTGCCAAGCGCGATATCATGATGCCCTTTGAGTGCGCTGGCAATCGATGCCGCCAATTCTGGTAAGCTAGTGCCAACGGCTAAAACCGTCAGGCCAATAATTAAAGGGCTCACCGAGAAATGCTCGGCAGTTGTTTTGGCCCCCGACACAAGAATTTTGGATGAAATGATAAGTATTACAAGGCCGACGACAAACCAAAAAACGGCTTTAGCCGTAGGCATTTCAGGTATGTCTTCTTGCTCAAGTGCCTTCTCTTTAGGCGATAAATCTTTTGTTTTTCTAATGATTAAATACACCATTACGGGGATGAGTAGTGCTAGTAAGGCCCAGCCTTCGGTACGCGTTAGCCGCGCATCACTAATGCAATAGCCGGCAGCAAGCGTGACAATAATAAGTACTGGAAGCTCATCTTTCAATATGTGACGCTGAATGGGGATTTTGGCGACTAACGCGGTGCACGCGAGCACTAAACCGATGTTGGCGATATTGGAGCCAATGGCATTGCCTAGCGCGATAGAGCCTTCATTAGATAGGGCGGCGTTAATCGATACAAGAATCTCGGGTGCCGAAGTGCCTAAGGATACAATTGTTAAGCCAATTAATATTGGGGCGAGCCCCATGTTTTTTGCCATTGCAGCTGCGCCAGCTACGAATCGGTCTGCGCTCCAGATCAAACCAACAAAGCCTAATAATATGGCAATATAGGCGACGTAAATACTTGGTATATCGTTCCAGTGCAAGGTTGTTATCTCCAATGGCTTAGATTTAGCTCTAAGCTTTTCTCTAATTTGTTACGACTTGATACAGGGTTTAGGCTAGTAAAAACGTAATCTGTTTCATCTTGAAAAGGCACGAATAGTAACCCTGTGTTGGGACATTGTCAGCTTATGTTCAGTTTAAATGTCATAAGCTCTATTGAATTGGCTTCACAACAAGCTGTTTAAAAGTTTTGCATGTGGGTAGAATACACACATGCCGCACTGCCTAAGATTATCTTAGGTATACTGCGGCTTATTAATAAATTGACTACATGGAGAGTCTCTGGTGTTTAAAAAACGTTTAGTTCTTACCTTTATCTTTACTTTATTGGCGCAATACTCAGTTTACGCCGCTGATATGGAGACGCCAAAAGCTGTTATCGAGCTGGCGACTGAAAGCTTGCTCAAATTGGCTCAAAAAGAAAAGGCCGCAATTGCGATAGACCCCGAACCTTACTTTACTGAAGTTAAGTCACAATTGATGAGTTCCGTTGATTTTGCTTTTATCGCCAAACAGGTGATGGGGAAAAAACATTGGCCGAAAGCCAATGATGAGCAAAAAGCCGATTTTTCAGCCGCTTTTACCAATAGCTTGGTGCGCACTTACGGAAAGGGTATTGCCAGTTTTTCAGATTCAAAAACCTCTATCGCAGAACCAAAATTATCGGCTGACGGGTCTAAAGCCTGGGTGATTATGACGGTTAAGCGCCAGCCTAAAAATGCCAAGGTCGCCTATTTGATGCATAAAACGGATACTGGTTGGAAGGCTATCAATGTTGTATTGGACGGAACTAAATTGATGGAAGCGTTTCGTTCCCAATTTGACGGAGCTATAGAGCGTCATGGAACTATTCAGCAAGTAGTTGATACTTGGGAGTCGGAATCGTAACGTTTTTACTGAGTAAGCAGAGCGTGAGAGTAATTCTAGGTTAGAGTCTTTATGTGTAAAAGGCTATTTAAAAGCGACGCTCAGTAGAGCTTCGCTTTTTTTATGCGTCAAAATTGTGTTATTGAGCGTGTAATGTGGCGTATATCTCGGGTGATCTTTCCTATGATGAATGAATGTTCATCCGCCTTTGGACTTCCCTTGGGCTTCCCGCTAGAATGGCGCCTCATTACGGTTCGAACCGCTCAATTTTTGCCCAACGGGTCATGTCATGCAAGCAGAAGAAATAAAAAACCTTATTCAAAATACCATTAGCGATGCCCAAGTAGAGGTTCAAGTGGATGGTAGCCATATCGCTGTAACGGTTGTGAGTACGGCCTTTGAAGGCTTAAGTCCAGTTAAGAAACAGCAGTTGGTTTATTCCGGCTTGCAAGATGCGATTGCGAGCGGCGCTATTCATGCCGTGCAAATTAAAGCGCTGACGCCTGCGCAAGCGTAGGGGGCGTTATGGATAAGTTACTTATTGAAGGTGGTGCGTGCCTTAGCGGTGAAATTCGCATATCTGGAGCAAAGAATTCCGCTCTACCGATATTGGCCGCCACACTATTGGCTGAAACGCCGATGTATATTAGTAATCTCCCCCATTTAAATGATGTAACAACCATGATTGCGCTTGTGCGTAGTATGGGTGTTGGCGTTACGATGGATGAGAATATGTGTGTCGAAATAGACTCCTCAACGATTGATGACCTTGAGGCGCCCTATGATCTCGTAAAAACCATGCGTGCATCGATTCTAGTTTTGGGCCCTATGTTGGCTAGATTCCATAAAGCTGATGTGTCCTTTCCTGGAGGCTGTGCCATTGGTAGTCGTCCTGTGGATATTCATCTGCGTGGCCTAGAATCTATGGGTGCGGTCATAGAAATCGATGGCGGATATATTCGTGCAACTGCACCGAATGGCTTAAAAGGTGCGCACTTCTTCATGGATAAGGTCACCGTAGGCGGCACTGAAAACTTATTGATGGCTGCAGTGCTGGCCGACGGGACTAGCGTATTGGAAAATGCCGCCCGCGAACCTGAGATTGTTGATCTAGCCGATTGCTTGGTTGCTATGGGCGCAAAAATAAAAGGTATCGGTACAGATCGTCTCGAAATCGAAGGTGTTAAAACATTATCCGGTTGCGCCTATACAGTGATGCCTGATCGTATTGAGACCGGCACCTATCTTTGCGCTGCGGCAGCCACACGAGGCTCTATAAAACTTAAAGATACACGCGCGGATATTCTTGAGTCGGTATTGCTTAAGCTTAAAGAAGCAGGTGCTGATATTCAGGTCGGTGATGACTGGATTAGTTTAGATATGCATGGGCAGCAACCTAAAGCCGTTAGTATTATTACTGCGCCTTATCCTGCGTTTCCGACGGACATGCAGTCACAGTTTATGGCTATGAACGCGGTTGCTAGTGGCAGCGCTAGAGTTACTGAGACTATTTTCGAAAATAGACTTATACAGGTGCATGAGCTTAATCGAATGGGTGCGAATATAGAGCTGGAAGGTAATACAGCTGTTGTTCACGGCGTTGACAAGCTTTGCGCGGCGCCGGTTATGGCGAGTGACTTACGCGCGTCAGCAAGTTTGGTTATCGCCGGACTTGTGGCAGAAGGCGATACCCTAATCGATCGTATTTATCATATTGACCGTGGTTACGAGCGTATTGAAGAGAAAATGCTGGCTCTTGGCGCGCGAATCCGCCGAGTTGCGGGATAATTTAATAGGTAATGAATAGCTAAATAACGAACAGCTAAGTAGCTGCTACCTATTTACTGTGTATTTTAAAAAGAATTTGAGGACGAACTATGTCGACACTGACAATCGCGTTGACGAAAGGGCGCATACTAAAAGAAACATTACCGTTACTTGCCGCGGCCGGTATTGAGCCTTTGGAAGATATATCGAAGAGCCGTAAATTAACGTTTGAAACAAGTTCTCCTGACGTACAGTTGTTGATCTTGCGCGGTGTTGATGTCCCCACTTACGTTGAGTTTGGCGCAGCCGATCTTGGTGTTTCGGGGAAAGATACCTTGCTCGAGCATGGAGGCAATGGCTTTTATGAGCCTCTAGATTTAGGTATCTCGCGTTGTAAATTAATGACGGCTGGTATGGTTGGCCGTGATAACCCGGCTGGGCGTCTGCGTGTTGCTACTAAGTATGTAAAACTTGCAAAGCAATACTACGCCAAGCAGGGGCAGCAAGTGGATATCATAAAGCTCTATGGAGCTATGGAGCTTGCGCCATTAATGGAGTTGGCTGACGAAATTGTTGATATCGTCGATACAGGAAATACTCTTATAGCGAATGGTCTGGAGCAGCGCAATTTTATTGCAGACATCAGCTCACGATTAATTGTTAACAAGGCGTCGATGAAAATGAAGCATAAGCAAATCGAAGCGTTTATTGATGCGGTGGGATCTGCCGTGAATGAGCGAGCGGCATAAATAGCCGAGCGTTATTTAGCATATTATGAAGAAATAGTTGTTATGAGTGATGTTGTAATCTCGAGGCTGAATGCCTCCGATGAATCCTTTGATCAAGAGCTTTCGAGTTTGTTGGCATTTGACGATCATGAACAGGATGTTAGCTCTGTCGTTAAAGATATTATTTCGGATGTTAAAGCCCGTGGTGATCAAGCTTTGCTTGAGTATACCCGACGCTTCGATCGCCGCAGCGTGACGAGCGCTTCTGAATTGCTTATCGATGCGGCCGCTATCGATGCCGCTGTAGAGCGGGTCCCTGCAGAAGCTATGTCTGCCTTGAAGGCTGCTGCTGAGCGAATTCGCGTCTATCACGAAAAACAAGTTCAAGAGTCTTGGCAGTACACTGAAAGTGACGGCACGATACTTGGTCAAAAAGTGACGCCTTTGGATCGTGTCGGGTTGTATGTACCGGGAGGTAAAGCTGCGTACCCTAGCTCCGTTTTAATGGCGGCAATACCGGCTAAAGTCGCGGGTGTTGAAGAGGTGGTTATGGTTTCACCGACACCGGATGATGAGATTAGCGATATCGTTTTGGCCGCCGCAAAAGTTGCAGGAATCACTACGATCTATAGCGTAGGTGGCGCGCAAGCCATCGCCGCTCTTGCTTACGGTACAGATACAGTGCCTAAAGTGGATAAAATAGTCGGTCCAGGTAATATTTATGTTGCAACAGCTAAGCGTGAAGTTTTCGGTTTAGTGGATATAGACATGATCGCCGGACCATCGGAAATTTTGGTGATTTGTGATGGCGATACAGACCCAGATTGGGTGGCGATGGATTTATTCTCACAAGCTGAGCATGACGAAATTGCGCAGTCGATATTGGTGACGCCATCGGCTGAGTTCGCCGATAAGGTCCAGGCAAGTATCAAGCGCTTACTGCCAACGCTTGCGCGTGAAAAAATCGCACGAGCATCACTGAGCGCACGTGGTGCGATCATAGTCTGTGAATCCTTAGAGCACGCGATAGATATATCTAATCGTATCGCGCCAGAGCATCTCGAGCTTTCGGTAGAAAATCCTGAGGATTATCTGGACTCAATTCGCCATGCGGGCGCTATATTCATGGGGCGCTATACCACAGAATCTCTTGGTGACTATTGTGCGGGCCCAAATCACGTTTTGCCCACATCTGGAACGGCACGTTTCTCGTCGCCTTTAGGTGTTTACGATTATGTTAAGCGCTCATCAATTATCTACTGTTCACGCAAGGGTGCAGATACCTTAGGGAAGATAGCATCCGTTTTGGCGCGCAGTGAGTCGCTAGAAGCCCATGCGCGAGCAGCCGAGTATCGTTTAGAGTCGCCTAAGTAGCTTTCTGTAAGGAATAAATAGCACGTAAAGTTGGTGTTGCACTGTTGCACTATCGTTGAGTTGATGCAGGTGTTTCTTTACTCGCGAGCGCTTCGTCGCTCAAAACGGCTTCAAGCTGTAGTTTTTGCGTTCCTCGAATCAAGTTAATAAGGATATTGTCGCCGGGGCGTGAAGCTGAAAACTCTTCGGCAAGGTTCGAGATGCTGTAGATCGGTTTTTCATTAATCTCGGTGATGACATCAAATGGGTGCAGTCCAGCAATATCCGCTGGGCTATTTCGATAAATGTCAGAAACCAAAACGCCTATGTTAGAGCTAAGCTGAAGTTGCTCAGCTAATTCTTGATTGATGTCCACCGCACCAAGCCCAAGCCAGCCACGAACTACGCGACCGTGTTCCACTATATCTTGCAATGCCAGCATGGCGCGATCAGTTGGTATAGCGAAGCCTATTCCGCTAGCCTCATCTATATTTCCGATGTTGATGCCTAGTAGGTTACCGTAGGCGTCTACGAGTGCTCCACCGGAGTTGCCGGGGTTTATAGCGGCATCGGTTTGAATAAAATTCTGGTACTTCGTTACATTTAGGCCGTTACGGCGAGTGGCACTGATAATGCCTTGTGTCACCGTTTGTCCTACTCCGAGAGGGTTGCCGATTGCGAGGGCTACATCACCGACACGAACATTTGTTGAGTCCCCTAAAGCGATTGGTGTGAGGTTGTCGAGGTTGATTTTTAGTACGGCCATGTCATCTTCAATGCTAATACCGACAATCTCAGGAGCAGCACTTCGTCCATCTTGTAAGGCTACGCGAACCTCTGTTGCCCAGCGAATGACATGCAAATTGGTGATGATGTAGCCAGTCTCACTAACGATGACTCCAGAGCCCGTTACTGGGTACACTTTCGTATCTTGATTGGCCGTACTTTGTACGCTAACCGTGTAAATATTCACAACGGATGGAGCCGCCCGATTTACCGCTTGTGCGTATGACACTGGACCATTAAAAACGGTCGGGGTTGCCTTTGGAGCATCGAAGCTTAGCCATTGCTGGAGGGGGGTTGGAAAGCGATCTGGGAACAACAATATGACAACGGCCGCTATAAGTAAGCCCATAATTGCAGGGCTCACTGCAAATGACAGCAGTTTCAAAGCTTTCAACAGTCTCAGCATGTGTAAATAGAGGGGCGTGACTTGCAAGCCGTGTTTAGCATTGTTGAGTTAGTTCGCTGGATTTTTAGTTGTTGCGAGCAGTTCGGAGTCTGCGTCACTCTCTTTGAGCTCGTCTAGTCCATATTCTTCGCTAAGGGTGCCGGTCTGGCCTGGGATTTTTGGAGCCCAATCTTTAGGGGGTTGCACGCCCTCTTGGAGTATGTCGCCAGGAGATATGCCAAGTTTCTCGTCACCAGCACGTAGCATTTCGCGACTAATTTCTGCGTTCGAAAGCTTAGTCGCACCACGAGCCAGATGTTCGTGAACGTCTTTATAGCTATCGGTGAGCGTATTAACTAACTTAGCCGTTTCTGCGAAATGATTTGCTACATCGCTCTGGTACTTTTGTAAATCATTGCGAGTTGAGCTGAGACTCTCTTCAAGTTTTTTCTGTTGCTCGGGCGGAAAAAGACTACGACTTATTAGTGCGCCCACGAGCCCGCCAATGCATAATGCTATTGCGCCAACCATAATTAAAATGCCAAAAGAAACCACTAACTACCTCCAGATTATTCGTTCATCTTTATATAATACCTAAAAAACGGCATTGCCGATGGATTGAAGCGGCTTTTCTGTTAAATTTTCGCTCATTTTATAGCAAAAACGAATTTCGAATTAGAAATATGACGCATAAAAGCCCTTTAGATCAGTATATGCACGATATCGCGGAGCACGGATTCCTGTCCGACGATTCGCAACTACACGCCGTGAAAGCTTTAAATGCTTTTCGTGAGCGACTGTGTCTACATGAAAATAGCCGTGCTAACTGGCTAGCTCGTATGGGTGTGCGTTTAGGTGTGAATGAGATTTCGTGTGTGAAAGGTCTGTATCTTTGGGGCGGGGTGGGTCGCGGTAAAACCTATTTGATGGACCTTTTCTATGAAAGTCTGCCGTTCGAGCGAAAGCTACGTACCCACTTTCATCGTTTTATGCGAAGTATCCATGCGGAGCTGAAGATGTTAAAAGGAACGACAGACCCTTTAGAGCAAGTCGCCGAATTATTTTCTAAACGCTACAGGGTTATATGCTTCGACGAGTTTTTTGTCGTAGATATTACTGATGCCATGATACTGGCAAATTTATTGGATGGCTTATTTCGGCGAGGCGTTAGCTTGGTTGCTACATCCAATATCGCCCCAGCGGGTCTCTATGAGAACGGTTTACAGCGCGCACGGTTCTTACCGGCAATCACCTTGCTAGAGCGGCATACCGATATTGTAAATGTCGATGGTGGTACGGATTACCGTTTACGTACGCTTAAGCAAGCCCCCTTGTATTATTTTCCCTGTGGTGTGCAATCTAGACTGGATGTGCAGACTTGCTTTGACAAGCTCTGTGGCGCAGCGGCTCAGCTAGAGCACGATGTAGAGTTAGAGGTAGAGGGGCGTTGTATTGATATGCATCGCCGCAGTGATGATTTAGCGTGGTTTGATTTTTATGCTTTGTGTGATGGGCCACGATCACAAATTGATTACATTGAAATTGCGCGTGAATTTCATACGGTAATTATCAGTAATGTCCCATTTATGGGCGAAAAAAACGATGATCAGGCTCGCCGTTTTATCTATCTAGTAGATGAGTTTTATGACCGTGGAGTGAAGCTCATTCTCGAAGCTGAAGCGCACTTTACGGGACTTTATAGTGGCGGGCGCCTTGCGTTTGAATTTGAACGAACTGTTAGCCGGATTCAGGAAATGCAAAGCGAAATGTACCTAGCGCGTGAGCATGCGGCTTAGTTCCTTAACTTGGTTCCTTAACTTAAGCCCTTGATTTAGCCCCTTAATTTGCGCGCGCGACGAATGAGGTCAATTTACCCTTCAGTGTGTCCTCGGGAGTGGTGGGGCCGGAAAAATCAAGTTTTGGCGGCTCCCCATTAAGTGCTTTTGATGTCGGAAACCACAATTCTTTGCGCTCAAAGGGAATGCCATCAATAAGATAAGGGTTGTTTAAGCGAATTAGTTGACGATTTTCAATATTTAACGCGTTTAACCGTTCCTCAAAATGCTCATTAAATAAGTCTTTCATCTCTCCAGATACGATTAAGGCTTCAAGGCCTATGCGCAAGCGTTCGGCAAGTTCAGGTTCTTTTTTACTTACAAAAAAGAACACTGGCAAGGGATAGTAGACGAGCGTGGAGTCATCAATCACGAGGTTTGGGTAGCGCTCTTTACGCTTCATTAATGAGGCTTCTACCTGCTCAGCACCTAATAATAGCGTATCAATTCGGCCAATATTTGTTAGCGCGTATAGTGATTCGTAAGGCGCCGACTTAACATGAAGGTTATTGGCTTCGTATATCTCGATATCCGCCCAGCCAGTTGCCTGGCCGATAGTGATGCGCTTGAGGTCGTCTAACGTGGAGATGTTTTTAAATCGCTCTATCTGGTTGTTGTGAATGATAGGAATCCGAAAGCCGGAGATGCCTTGTAATAAGGGGATGGGAATCGCGATAAGTGGGTCATCGCCGATAATTTTATAGGTTGCAGGTACGGTATATAGATTTAGTTGCTTCGCCTTTCTGACCTCTTCAATTAAACGTTTCGCTGGGAATTTTTTTGGAGTGAGGCGTATTTCAAACTCCCCGTGACTGTCTGAGGTAGCCAGAAGGGCGCGAGTGACTAGCTGTTGGTAGTAGTTAGGGCCTACATTTGCACGCATCTTTACGATGGTTTTTATTTGGTTTTTGTTGTTATCCGCATGGCTAAGAGGTACCAGGAGTATGCTTAGCAGTATTATCGTTATGATGCGGGGCATACAGGGCAGTCTCTCGGTTGGTAGTTCATTTGTTAAGTGTAGGATAGTGCAGCTGCTTTGCTTGAAATATAGCCAGATTATCTGTATAGTCTGCGCTCCCATTTTTGGGGCGTTAGAACTAACACTAACGGAACAAAAAACTGTATAAATTCGTAAAGGCAAATTATAACATGAAGACTATTAGTGCCAAATCCGAAACAGTGAAGCGCGACTGGTATGTCGTCGATGCAAGTGAGAAGACCTTAGGTCGTCTTGCCGTAGAAATTGCGCATCGTCTACGAGGTAAACACAAGCCAGAATTCACGCCTCATGTTGATTGTGGAGACTACATTGTTGTTACTAACGCGGAAAAAGTTCGTGTTACAGGCAACAAAGCAAAAAATAAGCTGTACTACCATCACACAGGTTACATCGGTGGTATTAAATCCATTAGCTTTGAAAAGCTTATGCAAAAAGCTCCCGAACGCGCGCTGGAAAAAGCTGTAAAAGGCATGTTGCCACGCGGACCGTTAGGTCGAGCTATGTATAAGAAGTTAAAAGTTTATGCCGGCGAGCAACATCCGCATGCGGCTCAGCAACCACAAGAGCTTAATGTCTAAGGGGCTAGGAAATGGCAGCAGAACAATATTACGGTACTGGTCGTCGTAAGACATCTACCGCTCGTGTTTTTATGAAAAAAGGCACAGGAACAATCACCGTAAACGGCGATCCTCTCGATAAGTATTTTGGTCGTGAAGTGGCTCGTATGATCGTACGTCAACCATTAGAGCGCACTGATAACGTTGAAGCTTTTGATGTAACTATTACCGTTCGCGGTGGTGGTAGCTTCGGTCAAGCTGGTGCAATTCGTCACGGTATTACTCGTGCATTGATGGTCTATGATGAGGGCCTACGTCCGACACTTCGCGAGGCGGGTTATGTTACTCGTGACTCACGTGAAGTTGAGCGTAAGAAAGTTGGTTTGCGTAAAGCACGTAAGAAACCTCAATTTTCAAAACGTTAAGATATACGCAGTATTTTTTTGCCTGGTTCGAAAGATCCGGGCTTTTTTTTGCCTATAATTTGAGATCTCTTTGCGGTGTTATACTGATTAACACAGTGATTCCGTCTTGAGGGTATGAGTGTTATACGAGTTTTTATACCTATTCATGCTCTACCGCGCAAATGGGCCTGTGAGTAGGGTTGATGAAATCGCGTAGATTAAATTGCGTAGATTAAATCACGTAGATTAAATTAAAAAATTAAGGAACTATTGAAGGGAATTACTTGGACGTACGTAGGCCGAGTAGTCTAAAACTCTTCGACCTACGTTGATAGGATTAACGATTCATAGTCTTTTTCGTTTTAGTGATTATACCTTTGCCTGTAGCGGCCCAATACAAACCGCCGTATATGTGTTCCATAAATGCCTCGTCACTATACGTCGATCCCATGTGGCCTAGCGCGGTGTAAAAAGCGCGCCCGCCATCATAGTTGTGATACCACGATACCGGATGGAAATCCCCCATGCCGTCGCCTTTCTTTTCGCCCCAGTCGGCTTTCGGTTCGTACGTTTTTTCATCGATACTGAGCAAATAATTGAGCGTATCTACACGCTCTGCGCCAAATTCGTACCATTCGTCTGTCCATAGTAAGTGATCAGGCATACGCTCAAAGCCCGGGAATTTCCTATCCATTACAGACATTCGAGCGGTTTGAATTTCAGGGTGAATATGGAAGGTTCGTCCGACCATTTTGGTATACCAATCCCATTCATATTCGGTATCGGATGCACTGTGAATGCCAACAAAACCCTTGCCGGATTGAATAAAACGTTCCATTGCGGCTTGCTCTGCATCATTCAAAATGTTGCCCGTCGTTAGCAAAAATATAATCGCATCATACTCAGCAAGTGCTTCGTCATTTATTCGCCACGAAGACTCATGCCAATCAACCTGAAAGTGATGCTTTTTGCCTAATTTTTGAATTGCGTCAACCGCCGCATGTTGAGACTTATGGTGCCAGCCGTCCGTTTTTGAAAATAGAAAAACTTTGAATTGCTCTGCAAATACAACCGGAGCCGCGAAAATTAGGCACGCAAGGCTGAGGGCCCTAAGGGTCTTGTGTTGCATTATAAAAATCCTATTTTAGTGAATTTTGAGCGGTACATATTGAGCGATCCTGAAAGATCTAAGCTCTTTAGTCTAGCGTAGCACCTAGCTTCTGATGAGGAAACACGACTTCCTAACCATATTGTACGCCCGACATTCGCCACTTTCCCGGCTACCGCGTCAGTCTTAATTGAGCTTTTTGGGTATTTCTAAGTTCGAAGGACTCGGGGTGTTCTTCGAGTTTCCATATGCCACAAACATCAAAATGTGCCGTCATGGTGGTCCACTTAACGGGGATTAAGCTCTCTTGCGGTAAAATCAATTCATTTTGATAGGCCATCTTTCGGTATTTTTCCGAAACTTGGTTTAGCTCACTATTGAGCGCTTTAAGCGTATCTAAACTCATTTTGCGGTAAGCGCCATTAAAGCTCGCATTGTCTCGACCGTCATTATCCATAACATGATTTAAAAATAGCGTATTGGCCTCCTTTAAAATGCTGTGCATGGGTCCATGAAGCCGCATGAGCAACTTACCTCCAATTAGTAAGCGAAATTTATTGTTCTCTGCTAATTCAATGAAGCCTTGCTTGTCCAAATCTCGTAGGTATTTGAAAATACTATCGTCATTTAAATTATAACAAGACTGAATTCGTTCTAGATCATTGCCAGCGATAAGAAAAAATAAAAAGGCAAAGTGCTGGGGTTTAGTCTCTAAAAATTGCTCCTGTTTATTACTGAGTCTAGCGAGCGGTTCGCGATAGTGTCTGGCAAAATCGAGAAGTTCGTAGAGTGAAAGCTCAATCGCTTCACAGATACTTGCGAGGCGTGACAAGTTACAATCTTGGTCGCGAAATAGCCGTTTAATGGTCTTTTCTGATACCTCAATTTTTTCGGCAAGGCTTCGATAGCTCATTTTTCTCGACTTTAAGGCGAGCTTTAATGCTGAGCATATTTCGGCGTTAACAGCGTTATTCATATGGCCCTCATTCGTATGGTTTGGGGTCCAAATATGACCCTAATAATACTTCAGTAGTGTTTTGGTGGCTAAATTCGTACCTTAGCACGGTGCCTATGCACCTCAAACAATTAATATTGGAGTAAGTAATGAAGAGTTTAATCGCCGCTTTGAGTTTTAGCCTGTTATCCCCGTTTTGTCTCGCGTTTGAGCTGGAGCCATTGTGGTCTATTGATGGTTTTAAAATGCCGGAATCCGTGGTGTATGACAACCTACGCGATACTTACTACGTGTCGAATGTTAACGAAGCGCCGTTTGGTCAGGACGGTAATGGCTTCATTTCACGGGTGAGTGAAAACGGCAAACATGTTCAGCATGTATGGGTTGAGGGTATGAGTTCACCAAAAGGCTTGGCTCTATATGAGAATCGACTGTATATCGCAGATGTAAAAGAACTTATTGTGGTAGATGTTGATAAACAAGCCGTAGTGATTCGCTACCCTTTGCCGGAATCGAGCTTATTAAATGATATTGCGATATCAGATCGAGGTGAGGTTTTCGTGTCCGATTGGACGGGTAATGCCATCTATACGTTGGGCGACAGCGGATTAGAACTTTGGTTTGAAAGCGATAAACTTGAGTCGCCAAACGGCTTGTACTTAAGCAAAAAACATCTTTATGTGGCCGCTTGGGGAGCCAATCCTAAGGAAGATTTTAGTACAGAGACCACAGGTGGTTTAAAGCGTATTGAGCTTAAAACGAAAAAATTGGAGCATCTTACGTCACGAGAGGAGTGGATGAACTTAGACGGATTGGTGCCATTAGCAAGAAACCAATGGTTAGCGACGGACTTCATAAAAGGCGAGCTATTAAATATTTCGTCTCGTGGCGATGTTAATGGTCGTGTTGTTGTGGGACCAAGTGCGGCTGACTTGTATTACGTTCGAGATAAGTCATTGGTGCTGATTCCTTATCTTATGGGAGCAAAAGTTTCCGCGTTTCGACTTAAAAAGTAGCTAGCGCTCATGCATAAATGGCTCGTCGCGAAGGGAGGCGCAATGGTCAGATTTGCGTTGCAAGGTGCTGGGGTTTGCTTATTGCAAGCCTCCCTGTTTAGTGGCATGACGATGGGCGTTTAAATTTCTTCGCAATAGAGCCCTATTTATGGGTGGGTACTGCTGGTTAGTTCAAATACAGCCCAAGTATTCTCTGCGTGATAGATCGCATCACTTGGGTTTTTTTGTCAATACACCGTTAGCGCGCTGTATTACCTTAAGGGCAGTCAGCCCGTCGTGACCCGACTGATAGGCAGGTAGAGTTTAGGATGAGTAGGAGTCTCCTTAGGCTCTTTAGGTTCTTTAGAGTCAGAAGCTTCAGAGCTAGGTCCTTTTAGGCTAAGTTTTGTATAGTGTTAAGTACTCTAAAGCTAAGTGCCTCAAAGTTAAATGCTCCAAAACTAACTACTCCAGAGCTAAGTACATCGCGGTGCTTAGTTCCGGAGTATCCAGATTGTCTTAACCTCGCTTTCTTGTATCAATGGGTAGGGCGACCCGCTCGTTTAATGTACGTTTACTCGAAAAGGAAACGCCGATATGCGTTACTTTTCCAGTGATTTTATCCTGATCGAAAAACCCCCATATTCGCGAATCAACGCTATTGTTACGATTGTCGCCCATAGCAAAATACTTGCCTTCAGGCACTGTCAGGCTCAGGTCCTTCAAATTTAATGGAATACCTTGAGTGTATTGAATACTGTGGCTATGCCCATCAATAACCTCCACGCCTTCACGTTTATCGGGTTCTTCTTCAAAAAACTCTTGACTCAATAATGCGCCGTTAACGCTTATACGAGTGCCATGAATATCAATGCGGTCACCGGGAATTCCGATAACACGCTTAACCAAAAGCTTATCGGTATGAGGGGGGTAAAACGTTACGATATCGCCGCGCTCGGGCTGTCCGATTTCGAAGAGCCTAAAGTCCGTAAAAGGAATAGACGCGCCGTAAGCTAAGCGACTAACCAACACAACATCACCAGGGTAGAGCGTAGGCTCCATAGAGCTTGATGGAACAGGGTTCCAATCGGCAATCGCTGTACGAAATATGGCGACACCGCCGAGCAAAATGAAAATACCCTTATTGCGGCGTAAAAAGCTAAGTACTTTAAACTTTAGTGATATATGCATAATTGGCCTCATATGTTGTGCTAACTTTGACGATGTTGGTACAACGCTCTTAGTGGTGTTAATTGTAGTGTTAGCTTAAGGAGTTTTTAGAGTTGCCCCTACGGCTAATATGAACATGAATACGCTCGAATACATTGAAATCGGTATCAAGGGGCTGGAGTAAGCCTCTATTTACTTTGCGAGAACAATATCACCTACTAAAAAACCAGAACACTGACATTCGTCAGGAATTGCATCAATATTGTCACCCATTGGATTTACGAACACGCTGGAATGCATTGCCTTAGGTTCGCTGGACGGTCAACGGTTTTTGGGTATCATTCTATGTCGTGATGCTAGGCGCAGCTATTGATAAAAATCTGACACTGGCAGTCATGGTATTTATGGTTGGTTTTGGTTGCTTGGTTAGGCCTAGCGATATACCTTTAGTGTAAGGAGTAATTAACAAATAGGGATATGTCAAAAAGAATAGCGCGAACGCTAGACATTCATAATGGATGCGCTATTGTTAGCTGATAATTAAGCCATAGATGGAATTTAAGGTGCACAATATAGCAATGCCAAATAGGGGACGCCAAGAGTTACGCATTTGGCTAATCGAGTTATTAGCCTACTGGGAAGGTGGAATTAACACAACGCGCCTGCGACATTATTTCGACGTATCTCGGCAGCAAGCCAGCTCCGACCTTAATCTATACCAAAAATCGCGCCCAAAAAACCTGCATTATTCACAGAGTTTTAAGCGTTACGAGCCGACGAGTACCTTTACCTTTCTAGCGATAAACGGCACAGCTGATGAGTACTTGCAATGGTTAACAACAGGGCGTAAGCCCGAACAATATTGCACGCCAACCCTTTCATTTGAAACAATCAAAATTCCGTCACGACAAATATCGCCCACTATATTACGCACCTTAATACGAGCTATTGAAACGAATCAGCGTGTCGAAGTTGACTACCGCTCCATTAGTAGTGGCGATAGTGATGGCCGAATTATCGCACCGCACGCATTAGTTAAAACATCGGCTCGATGGCATATTCGAGCTTGGTGTGAAAAGCGTAAACAATTTCGTGATTTTGTCTTAAGTCGTTTTCAGGGGGAAGCCGAATTACTCGGTGCGTCTAAAAACAATAAAATCAGCGACAAAGGCTGGAATACACTTTTGACAATACGCATACAGGCCGACGAACGTCTTAGTTCAAAAAAACGAGCAATATTAGAATTTGATCACAGCATGATAAATGGTGTTTTAAGTATCGAGTGTAGAGCGTGTTTTACGCACTACATACTTCAAGACCTAAATGTGTCCATACATGAACAGCACCATAATCCAGAGGTGCAGCAGCTCGTTGTCATAAACAAAGAAGAAATAGAGAGTTGGTTATTTTAAACCTGTAAAGCCAGTTTACGTAGGGAAATTAACAGTGTTGTTAGTTTGGCGAGTAAGCCGTAATCTAAGAAAATCAAAAAACACAAGAGTTAGACATGGACGACTTTTCACCATCCGATTTAAAGGCCATATTGCATTCAAAAAGGGCGAATCTCTATTATTTGGAGCACTGCCGTCTGATGCAAAAAGATGGTCGTGTTTTGTATTTAAAAGAAGCCAAAACCGAAAATCAGTATTGGAATATACCTATCGCCAACACCACTGTGGTTATGCTGGGTAGCGGCACTTCAATCACCCAAGCCGCTGCGCGCATGCTAGCCCAAGCGGGTGTCCTGTTTGGGTTTTGTGGCGGTGGCGGCACTCCTCTATACATGGGCTGCGAAATAGAATGGCTAACGCCGCAAGGCGAATATCGCCCCACCCAATACCTGCAGGGCTGGCTAAGCTTTTGGTTCGACGACAGCAAGCGCTTGCTAGCGGCCAAGGCCCTGCAAACGGCCCGCATACAGTTTTTACATACTACCTGGAGCAAAGACAAAGATTTAAAAAACGAAGGATTTACCACCAACAATAGTGACATTGAAAAAGCCCTAGACAGCTACCACGCCAGAACCAATGCCGCCAAAACCAACGGCGAGCTGCTGCTCACAGAAGCTCAGCTTACCAAAGCCCTCTACCGATACGCCGCCAACATCACCAAAACGGAAGATTTTACCCGTGAGCGTGAGGGTACCGACAAAGCCAACGGCTTTCTGAACCACGGCAACTATCTGGCCTACGGGTTGGCGGCCACTACGTTATGGGTGTTGGGTATACCTCACGGCTTCGCCGTTATGCACGGCAAAACCCGCCGTGGTGCATTAGTGTTCGACGTAGCAGACCTCATAAAAGACGCCATCGTACTGCCCTGGGCCTTTATATGCGCCAAAGAAAATTCCACAGAACAAGAGTTTCGTCAGCAGTGTTTGCAGTCGTTTACTAATCATAAAGCCTTGGATTTTATGTTCGATCAGGTGAAAGATGTTGCGCTGAATGGTCAGGAAGAGGAGGCTTCCGCCACATGATGGTCACCTTCGTTAGTCAGTGTGAAAAAAACGCCCTTAAAAAAACACGACGGGTATTAGATGCTTTCGCCAATCGTATTGGTGACAATACCTGGCAAACTGTTATTACGGAAGATGGACTGCTAAGCGTAAAGAAAATGTTACGAAAAACGGCGAGTAAAAATACAGCCGTGAGTTGCCATTGGATACGAAGCCGGTCACGCAGTCAGCTTGTGTGGGTGGTGGGGAATAGAAGTAAATTTAATGAGGAGGGGATTGTGCCGGTGAATAGCACGGCCCGAAAACTTCAGCTAGAAGAGAGCCAGTGGCAATATCTACCATTGATTAGAGCTCTAACAGCCTTAGCCGCATTACTGCACGACTGGGGTAAGGCGACACGCCTATTCCAGGATAAATTAAAACCAGACTATAAAGGCCCAACAGGTGATCCTATACGGCATGAATGGATTTCGTGCGTGCTATTAGATGCATTTATCCGTTACAACCACCAAGACGGTAAGCATTGGCTAGTAGAGTTAGCCACAGGGAACATCGATGAAAATAGATTAGCCGAGACTATTGAAGCTAGGCCCGAAAATATTTTTACCAATCATTGCATTACGGCACAGTTGTTAATGTGGCTGATTGTCTCACATCACCGTTTGCCTCTGCCAAAAGGTAAGCCTGCCGACTTACACTACTTCAGAGAATATACAGCCGATTCCATCGAAAATTGCCTGAAATACATCACCCAGAAATGTGGCTACGAAAATCGTAAAGATGAAGCCGATTTTCAAAATCGATTAAGTCAATGTTTCGAATTCCCCCAAGGTTTTCTACAGCAATCCAGCCTCTGGTTGCGCGACGTAAAACGCTGGTCGGCCAAGTTAAGTGAATTAAAACCAAACATCGATGAAGTAGTGGAAAATAAAAGTGTACGTTTGGTGCTGCACCATGCCCGTTTAAGCTTAATGCTGGGAGACCACCACTATTCCTCCAAAGACAAAGACGAAAAATGGAAGTCATCTATCGAGGTGTTTGCCAATACAGATAGAAAAACCAAAGCATTAAAACAAAAGTTAGATGAACACCTAGTCGGGGTTAAAAAGCATGGATTAGAGGTGGTGAATATACTGCCTAAACTACAGCGCTTAGGAAATGACGATATAACCGCAGTATTTGACAATTCGGCCTTAAAAAAGCCAAGCAAAGGCGACTTTGCATGGCAGCAAAAAGCCGTTGCAAAAATAGATGCATTTAAAAAGTTACAGACCAAGCCATTACAGGGTGCGTTTGTTGTGAATATGGCGAGCACAGGCTGCGGTAAAACCTTTGCCAACGCCAAAATAATGCAGGCGTTGTCTGAACAGGGGAACAGTTTGCGTTTTGTGTTGGCCCTTGGCTTGCGTACCTTAACCCTACAAACGGGCGATGAGTATCGCGAGCGCGTTGGTTTAAGTAATAGTGAACTGGCGGTGTTGATTGGCTCTAGGGCTGTGGTGGAATTACACGAAGGCGCCAAAAAATTACGCGCAGTAACAGAAGAAAAACTGTCATGTGAAGATGCCGGTTCGGAATCTTTGGAGCACCTATTTGAAGGTGATATAGATTTTGATGGTGTTTTGCCTGATACAAGTCTGGCCACTGTATTAACTGATGATCGAGGTCGACGTGATGATCGCGCGCGAAAATTTTTATATGCGCCCGTACTAGCATGCACCATCGACCATATGATGGGTGCAACGGAAACTAAACGCGGTGGCCGCTACATATTGCCCAGCTTACGGTTATTAAGTTCCGATCTAGTGATTGATGAAGTAGACGATTTTACTGGCGAAGACTTAGCGGCCATTGGCCGTTTAGTTCATTTAGCCGGAATGCTTGGTCGTAAAGTAATGATATCTTCCGCGACAATACCGCCTGCATTAGCCGAAGGTTTTTTTAACGCCTATCGCCAAGGCTGGGAATTGTTTAGTTTAAGTCAGAGGGCGCAAGCCAATATCGCCTGCATATGGGTAGATGAATTTAATAGCGAACTAGCATCGCTTCATTGTGGCGCTAAAGGATTAGAGCAATACGTCAATAGTCATGCGCAATTTATTCAAAAACGCGTTGCCAAACTGGCTGTACAGCCGGCTAAGCGTAAAGCAGAGATTATTCCGTGTGCGCTGCCGAATGAAAATATTAACAAAAATGACGAAAGCGTAAAGAATGGTAAACAATTAACCTACTTCAACATCATTTTTCAGGCGATTAAAAATAAGCATTCAAATCACTACACCGTAGATATTGCCACTCAAAAGAACGTATCTTTTGGTGTTGTGCGTGTAGCCAATATTAACCTCTGTGTTGATTTAACCCGATACTTATTGGAGTGCGCCATACCAGACAATACCGATATACGTGTAATGGCCTACCACAGCCAACAAATATTACTCATGCGCCATGAGCAAGAGCAGCACTTAGATGCTGTATTAAAACGCAAAGAAAAGCCTGGGGAACCCGCTAAAGCATTTAGCAATCCGGTGATTCGTGAGCACCTTGATAGCATTACCGCTGAAAATATTATTTTTATACTGGTCGCCACTCCCGTCGAGGAGGTTGGCCGCGATCATGATTTTGATTGGGCGGTGGTGGAGCCATCATCGTATCGTTCGATAATTCAGCTTGCTGGGCGAGTGCGGCGCCATAGGGCGGGTGAAGCGAGCGTGCCTAATATGGGTTTATTGCAATATAACTGGAAGGCCTTCGAAAATAACGATAAAAAAGGTAGATATTTTGTACGCCCAGGATATGAATCTGAAGTGGACATACCGCTGCCATTTCATGATTTGGCGAGATTGATCGACCAGGATGCTGTGGCTGTGCGCTTAGATGCGACGCCGCGAGTGCAGATCCCTCTAGCGCAGGGGGCGAACCAATATTTTACAGGCATCGAGCATAGATCAACTCGATTGCTCTTAACAGCTTATGAAAATATCCATGTGGATAATTTACAGGGTTATTTACAGCATACTTGGTGGTTAACAGGCTTGCCGCAGACCTTCCAGTGTTTTCGTAAAGCTGAACCTACGGTGCAATTATTTTATGTTTGGAATGATAAAAAATCACTGGGCTATTGGGCTGAAAAAGATGAGGATGGCGAACCAGTTGATCGGGAGTCACAGCTTGGCATTGAAAAGTTTTATTTGTCGTCATTGCAGTTGGCACGATTATGGTTTTTACGTGATTATGAGACGTTGTTAAATAAATGGTCAGCTGCATCAAATGACATGCCCCTAAAGCGAGTATCTCTACGCTTTGGTGAATTAAATATGCGGGAGGGCGACCAACATTTTAACTATAACGCTCATCTCGGGTTATTCAAAAGAAAATAGTAATTTATGACGGAGTATTTATGTTGGATGAAGCGATAAAAGAATTTTTTGATCAGCGCAAAGAGGCTTGGTTAAAAAAGAATATTAAGCTCTCCTTGTCAACCGAAGAGGTGGCCGAAGTGGAGCTCGCTTGTGAGCGCGCTTTTGCTCTTGCCGAGTGGTTGCCAAATGCTGCCAAACGAGCTGGGCAAATCTCAATAGCTACGCACCCATGTACCTTTAGTCACCCTAGCGCGCGCAAAAACAAAAATGGCTATGTGACTTCGGTGATTGCGGATACCACAGTCAACGTCAACGTCGATGGATATTTGCGTTCTGGGAATGTGAACGTTGAACCTGACGCACTAGGTAATGCGGCGGCACTGGATGTGTACAAGTTTTTACATATCATCTTGCACGACGGTTTAACTGTTTTACAGCATATTCAAAGTGATTCGGAAACGGCCAATAAATTGCTTTCAATACCCACAGAGAGTTATGAGGAACTAAAGCGCGGATTTTTGGCAATGATTAATACTGAGGGTGGTGAGGTGGTTACCAGCTCAAAAATAAAACAGGTCTATTTTCCAGCAGATGATGATTATCACCTACTTTCGATAGTAACAAATTCAGGCATTGTTTTTGATTTTCGCAATCGATTAGATGAATTGCGCTTTAGTGACGAGGTGAAGGCAAAGCGTGAACTCAGAAAAAACAAGAAATTTAGCGAGCATGGCTATAGTGAAATTTATGGCTTAACCACCATTGGTTATGGTGGAACTAAACCACAGAATATCAGTGTTTTAAATAATAAAAATGGCGGTAAAGCCTATTTGTTAGCCGCTTCTCCGCCAGCATTACAACAGCGTGATGTCCGCTTCCCTACACACGATCTATTTAAAAAAGGCATAAATGTCTACCACTTTAAAGAAGCCTTCGAATACTTGCATAAGGTAATGACTATTCCCGCTGGAGGCGTTATTTCGCGGGAAAAACTATTAACAGCGCGTGATAACTCCATTAAATCCATTGTGTTACAGGTTATGGATGCTGTGTATTTATGGCGGTCGGTAGCAGCGGAGCAATTTCGAGCTGAGTCTTCCGCTCTTCCCGCTGAGCAAAAGACCTGGCTACTGCCGAGCAAAGCCAGCGAGCGCGAACAGGAGGACGCTTGGCTAGGCGACATTATCCACAGTTTAGTAAAATGGATAAATACGGCTTACGATAAAACGCTAGCCGACAAAAAAATACTACTGGGGCACGAGGAGTTTACCGCAATAAAAGAATTGATCGCCTCATGGGTTGCAGACAATAAGGAGTTTTTGCGATGAGTGAGTTAAAGCGTATATTGATATTGCCACGCATTAAAGTACAAAATGCCAATGCCTTATCGAGCCCTTTCACCATTGGCTTTCCCGCGGTGACGGCCTGGTTAGGTGCGGTGCATGCCCTACAGCGTAAACTGCAGCAGGCAGGTTTTGAGTCTATAAAGTTTACATCGGTAGGCATTGTAAGTCACGAGTTTGAACTGCAAACCTACAAAGGTCAGGGCGATTTTGTAACCTCCATTATTGGTACGGGTAACCCGCTCGATAAAGATGGAAACAGACCTTCTTTTATTGAAGAGGCCCGCTGCCATTTAACCGTAAGCTTAGTGGTGGAATACGAAGGTTTGGATGTCGATGACAAGGACTTAGCTCTTCCAGTCATTCATCGCTTACTAGGTGGTCATTTGAAAATGGCAGGTGGTGATATTTTAGCGCACGATAAACCCTACTTTACCAATACAAACAACAGTGACGACACACGAAAGATATTGCGCAAATTGATGCCAGGCTATGTATTGATCGAGCGGCGTGAATTAATGCAAAGCGCAATGGAGGGTGGCTTAGATGCTCTGGATGCGCTCATTGACTATTTGGCCGTGCATCATAAATGTGAGCAAGATGTTGATACGGTCACGTGGCAGTCCGGCCGTAAAGAAAAAGGCTGGTTGGTGCCTGTAGCCGTCGGTTTTCAAGGTGTTAGCGCACTTGGGCAGGCACTCAATCAGCGTGATGTTAACGTACTTCACCGCTTCGCAGAAGCCATTGTAACGTTGGGCGAATTCAAAATGGCCCATCATATTGATGAACTATCAACAATCCAGTGGCGCTACCAAGTCGATAGCCCTAACAGTTTGTATTTATGCGAAACAAGCAAGGAGCAGGGAATTTATTTTTAATATCGATATCAATTTTTTACACAATCTTCAAAAAAATTAATACCACAAAAGGAAAAGATCATGGCTAAAAACAAAGGCGCAATGGCATCCGTCCTATCATTTGAAAAAAAATTGGTACCCTCAGATGGTTACATGTATGGCACCACATGGGATAACCGGGGAGAAGTAACTCCGTTAACACTTATAGAAAAATCTGTGCGTGGCACTATTTCCAACCGTTTGAAGGCTGCCGTCAAAAATGACCCATTAAAACTCAATGCAGAAGTGGAAAAGCCAAATCTTCAACGGGTCGATTCTTGTTCACTATCACCAGAACAGGACACACTGAAGCTTCAATTCACATTAAAAATACTAGGCGGACTAAAGCAACCTTCCGCCTGTAATAATGCAGAGTTTAAGCAAAGTTATGCGACGGCTGTGAGTGGCTACCAAGCTGAGCATGGTTTTACTGAGCTAGCCAAGCGCTATGCTATTAACATCGCGAATGCACGCTATCTCTGGCGCAACCGTGTAGGCGCAGAAAAAATCCTTGTACAAGTCAGCGTATTAAATGAAGACGGCCAACAAAGCTGGGAGTTTAATGCCAGAGAAATCACCACAAAGCACTTTGATACAGACAATTTAGACATACAAAGCTTAACGTCGCGAATAGCGGCTGTGCTTGCTAGCGAAGATGATTTTTTGATGTTGGAAATTAACTGTTTTGCAAAGGTCGGTAAGGCGCAAGAAGTTTACCCCAGCGAAGAATTAGTGCTCGACAAAAGTAACAGCAAAGAAAAGAAAAGCAAAATTCTGTACCAAACCCATAATATTGCCGCATTGCACACACAAAAAATCGGTAATGCATTACGCACTATCGATACCTGGTATCCCGCATTTAATGACATTGAACAAAGTGCAGGCCCGATTGCAATTGAACCTTATGGCGCGGTGACAAATTTAGGCACAGCCTTCAGAACACCCAAAGACAAACAAGATTTTTATACTTTTTTCGATACTTTTGCAGTAGGTAAAGAATTGGAAAGGGCTGAGGATCAACACTATGTAATGGCCACATTAATTCGTGGTGGCGTGTTTGGAGCTAGCGATAAGGAGTAGTGATATGAAGTATTACTTAGAGATTACCTTACTGCCCACCGACGACATTGGTCACTATTTCTTGTGGAGTAAAATCTACCAGCAATTACATTTTTGGTTGGTAAAGTTAACTACGGGTAAAGGCGGGGAGGTTGGTTTTTCATTCCCTGAATACAGTACAAAACAGCCACGTTTAGGGCGTAAAATTCGGATATTTGCGGAGTCTCGCGAGGCCCTTACTCAGCTAAATACGGGCAGATGGTTGGAGCGCTTGAGTGACTATTGCCATATTAGTAGCATTCGCTCAGTTCCAGAGCAAACACAGTATGCCGTATTTGGGCGCAAGCAGTTCAGAACTAACCCAGAACGACTTGCCCGAAGGAGGGCAAAACGAAAGGGTGAAACTTACGAACAAGCGCTGGCGTATTTTTCGGGCTTCGAAGGCCAGCTGACAAATCTGCCTTTTGTTGACCTGGAGAGTTTATCCACTTCAGAGCACGAGCACCCCAAACGCAGGTTTAAACTATTTGTCACGCAGCGGGTAGTGCTAACGCTGCAAAAAGGGCAGTTTTCTTGTTATGGCCTTTCCAGCCTTGCAACTGTACCTTGGTTTTAACCAACAGAATTTGTTCTTTAACAATACGCATATAAATCAATAAGTTACAACATCGCTAAACATCATTGGTTAAACAGCCAAAAATGATGGTAAGTGCTTGTTGTAGCTTATTTTTTTGCTGGTAAACTGTAGTTCACTGCCGCACAGGCAGCTTAGAAAGATTAACTATATGTGCACTTTGTGCCGCAAAGGTTCACTGCCGCACAGGCAGCTTAGAAAAATATGCATTAGCGCACACACGGCACCCTGCAGTTCACTGCCGCACAGGCAGCTTAGAAACACTCAATGCCGCTATCTCTCACGTCGCGATTGTTCACTGCCGCACAGGCAGCTTAGAAAAGTATCACCACGCGGTTTTCTGCGTCGGATCCGTTCACTGCCGCACAGGCAGCTTAGAAAATTGATGCTTTGTAGGCCTGCATATCCCTATGGTTCACTGCCGCACAGGCAGCTTAGAAACCGTATTGGGCCCGCGAAGGGCTTTTTTGACTGTTCACTGCCGCACAGGCAGCTTAGAAACGCACGCCGAATCTTACAAACAATTTGACGACGTTCACTGCCGCACAGGCAGCTTAGAAAAAGGAAGGGTATGAAAAATCTAAGCGCATAGAGTTCACTGCCGCACAGGCAGCTTAGAAATAGCTGCTGACCTATACCGCCAAATGAGCTAAGTTCACTGCCGCACAGGCAGCTTAGAAAATCAAATGAGAATGTGAAATAAACAATACTATGTTCACTGCCGCACAGGCAGCTTAGAAATATACAGATTAGCGCGCTTAGCCTTTTCATCAGTTCACTGCCGCACAGGCAGCTTAGAAATAATGATGGACCCAGATGATTATGATCATTACGTTCACTGCCGCACAGGCAGCTTAGAAAATACAGATTCCAATCCGAGGAGTAATAGTTTCGTTCACTGCCGCACAGGCAGCTTAGAAAAGCAAGAGTGAATATGCGAATAACCTACAGAGGTTCACTGCCGCACAGGCAGCTTAGAAATCATATTTTGATCCCGCTGCGGATGCGGTTGCGTTCACTGCCGCACAGGCAGCTTAGAAAGCTTTAACAGATTATGACGGTCCGACTAATACGTTCACTGCCGCACAGGCAGCTTAGAAAACACCAATTGCCCTTGCACACTCTGCTGACATGTTCACTGCCGCACAGGCAGCTTAGAAAATATTAAGCTTAGGGCCCTAATGGGCAAGATTGTTCACTGCCGCACAGGCAGCTTAGAAAGAGGCGAAAGAAAATGATGACAAAGCAGGATAGTTCACTGCCGCACAGGCAGCTTAGAAATGTCATATGGGACGGTTTCGTATGGTTAACGCGTTCACTGCCGCACAGGCAGCTTAGAAAGCTCGAAGAGCAACTAACAGACGTTAACTGGGGTTCACTGCCGCACAGGCAGCTTAGAAATTCCAGCGCTGCCTCCAGAAACTCACATACAAGTTCACTGCCGCACAGGCAGCTTAGAAAAGCTAAAGTCAAACTCCCGCCGAAAGGTAAATGTTCACTGCCGCACAGGCAGCTTAGAAAATATTGATTCAGCGCTGAACATCATCTTAAATGTTCACTGCCGCACAGGCAGCTTAGAAATAGCGCGTATTCTTGGCGAACAGTGCCAATTAGTTCACTGCCGCACAGGCAGCTTAGAAACCGTTAACATCAACCGCGTCTGTGTCGTTTTCGTTCACTGCCGCACAGGCAGCTTAGAAAGATACTACAGGTTTGGCGTTTGCAGGGGGAGGGTTCACTGCCGCACAGGCAGCTTAGAAAAACCGTTGGCGAATCGCCATATTGGGCGAACAGTTCACTGCCGCACAGGCAGCTTAGAAATGCCGATATTCGACCATTGAACTCGCCTCCATGTTCACTGCCGCACAGGCAGCTTAGAAACATGTAAAACTCAGTGTAAGGTGCGCCAGCGCGTTCACTGCCGCACAGGCAGCTTAGAAATTCACGCGAAAGTTCAATATTGGTAGGT
>JBLIMQ010000037.1:0-33669 GCA_047638775.1 Flavobacteriales bacterium | reverse complement strand
GCCGCTTCAGCAAGCGCCTTATCTTTTCTGCGCAGTTCCTTTTCCAATTCTCGGATGCGCGCTTTGTCGCTTTTCGTGGCCTTATTTACTGTTTTTGGTCCCTCGCTATTTGCATTGATACAGGACTGCTTCCATTGCGATATTTGATCAGGATAAAGACCATTTTCTCGGCAATATTGACTTATCTCTTCTTCGGAAAACGTTGCCGTATCCATGACAATGGCAAAGCGGTGCTCGGCCGTGACACTTGATTTACTCATAGATTGTTTAGACTTCACAGTGAATTCTTGGGACCAGCGATACACGGCTGACTTACTCACACCTTCATTTTCAGAAAATGCTCTCAATGATAACCCACTACATAGATATCTATTAACGATAGCTTCCTTCTTTTCTTTAGAAAACTTCTTCACTTATGACTCGCTGCGCCCTCTGTGTAGAGTTTTAAAAAATGCGACAACTATCCTGACACAGGGGGACGTCAGCTGTTGGTATGGTCCTCTCATAAGTTTTTCTCTTCCTTCCTTCCTTCCTCACAAAATAATGATTGGACTGGTCGATGATAAGTTCTATCGGAAAAAATTAAAAATTAAAATCAAAATAGACACGTAGGTAATGCTGAAGGAAAAGACAGTAGCCAGTCAAAAATAGACCATAGAGAACGAACTTGGCGTTAGACCACGTCCGCGACCGATGTGGGATGAAACCTTACTTTGGTAGCGTAAAATTAATAGGGCTAAGGGCGCGCCGATTAGGCATAAAGGTCGATCATGAAAGAATACGTAAGGCTTTGTGCTGGTGCTGATAATAGTGATCAATGTTTCATGGTAATAAAATTTATCAGTATTGACGATGCAAAAAATACTTGCGCGGGGGATGATTATCTAGAGCTTAAACGGTTACATAGACGAGCAAAGTTGATTTAGATGTTTCCATACTGTGGTGAAAAGGTGTTTTAAATCTATCTGTGATGGCGTTCCGCGGTGGAAAGTAAAAATATTATTGTATTTTTGGAATGTTTTTTTGTGAATCATTAGACAAAATCGTTCAATAATTAACGCCAGTATAGGAGTGCTTACACAGTGTTGGTGCTAGCGACAGCTCGTAATAATGTCGTGCCTACGTGCTCGTATTAAATTTTTAGGCCGTTGCGTTTTTAGCGCTAAAGATTGTAACTGCAACGAAAAGGTTTAACGATTAATCGGTGTAATTTAAGTCAATGTTGTCAAATTAATGCATTAACTAAAGAACAGTTAGTTCAAAGTTGTAGCCGATATTGGACGACAATAATCGATATATGACGCGATTGATTAAGAGATATATAAATCCTAAGTAAAAATAAAACTCAACGAATATAGGATATTTTATGTGAATTTAAATGCCCAGCTCAGCACCATTGGCTGGTTGTTGACTTTTAATGAAATCGCTTGCTAGTATTGGACAACGTTGTCATGCTGATATGGAAGTTACCGTGTACACATAACAACACCAAAGTTTGTTTAATACTTTGGTATTTAAATTGGTGTTTAAATTTTTTCAAAAACGCCATAGCTTTATCCACTTGTATTTATTTGGCGTGTAAAACTGCATGTTAAAAATATCTGGAATACGAGAGTATTTTTTTGTCAGTGGGGAAGGTAAGCGTTTTCATTATGGGATTATTATGTATTTTAAAAATAGGGTGATACTGGTTTCGTTGGCAGCCATCGTTGCTGTAATTATTACTGGGGTGATGTTATATCCCACAGCCCCAGATGTTTCTGTAGCGCTTAAAAAAGATAAAGTGCCGATAGTTGTACCTGAAATCGCTACGCTTCCTATCGCGGCGCTAAAGCCAAATAAAACAACAGTCGCATTAGGTTTAAGCCCTAAGACTAAAGTAAAAGCGGGTGGAGACGAGACGTTAAATGTCTTTGATCAACCTGACGAAAATCCAAATTTTGAAACTTTTCATGACCGTTACCAAAGTATTGTTGCTCGTCGAGCGGGTCGAGAGTTTGACCCGGATGCTCTATTTGAGGCCATGAAAAAGACGAATGCGTGGGAGGGCGTCGACGATGCGCCTAGTAGTTTTGATCTTGCCGATAAGTACAGAAATGATGGGCGGGAGTTTATTCGGTTTTCACCGATGAAGCTTGAATCATTGGCTACTGGCGACAAGTTAAAAATTGCAATAGTGAATGCGGGTATTGATTTTACGGCAACGATTAACGACGTTAGAAGCAGCAACGCCGGCGAAAGTGTTACATGGTCCGGCGTATCGGATTCTCAATATTCAAATGAAACATTTACGATCACGCAAGGCGAAAGCTTAACTGTTGGTGGTATCTTTACGGACGACGGTCTTTATCAGCTTGAAGTAAAAAATGGGCAAGGTTATATCGTAAGTAATGCCACACTTTTTAGGCACGGGCAAGACCAGGCCGTTGAGGTGCCGCAACATTTGATCGACAACCCCCCCGAAGTTTATGTCAGGCTCGAAGCGGAAACATTCGGGGAATAACCACTCTATAATAATATCTAATGAGGTTAAATTTTGTTAATGAAAAATTGTACGCGGCGTTTTCAAGTGTTTTTAGGTTTTACTTTTTTAAGTTTTAATTTCTTAACGGCGGAGGCAGCAGATGTAGATCTTCTAGTCACATATGATGATCATTCAGGAAATCATTTTGGCTGGCAAGTTGATACGGCTATGCAAAGCTGGGTTGCGCAGATAAATCAGATTTATCGTAATACTGGCGTTGATATTAATTTACGGTTGGCTGGCACCATGCATTACAACGTCTCTGGAGTAGACATGGGGGAGGTGCTGGGTAAAATCCGCGTAGATGGCGCTATTAACGCAAGGCGAGATGAACTAGGTGCAGATTTTGTATCTCAACTTCATGTCACTGGAGCGTGTGGCCTAGGGTATGTTGCGGTTAGCGCAGATTGGGCATTCAACGTCACAGGCCCTAACTGTGGCGCTCAAGTGCTCGCGCACGAGCTTGGCCATAATATGGGGCTTAATCATTCTCGGCGTCAAGGTAATGATAGTGGTTCCAATTTTCGGTATGGGCTAGGGTACGGCGTAGATAACGCATTTGTGACTACAATGGCTTACCCTAGTGCATTTAATTCGAGTTGGGTTGCAAATTTTTCAAGTCCTGCTTTTACATGTAATGGTCATCAGTGTGGTATTTGGCCAGGGAATTCAGAGGAAGCCGATGGCTCACTTGCGCTTAATAATGTACGGGATCAAATCGCGGGTTTCAGGAATCCCCCTCAGTCTACGGGTTTTTCGTTTCGCTCAGAACATAGTGGTAAATGTATCGACGTCGAAGGGTGGGCCACTCATAATGGCGCAAATGTTGGGCAGGCTGATTGTCACGGTGGTGCAAACCAAGTATTCCGAACTTTAGATGGTGGTGAAGGGCATTGGATGCTGCAAAATGTCCATAGTGGCAAGTGTTTGGATGTTCAAAATTGGGGTACGCACAACGGCGCTAATATTGAGCAGTATGATTGTCACGGTGGAGACAACCAGCGTATTAATGCGAGCAACTTAGGTGGTGACGTTTACCATATGGCTTTCCGCCATAGTGGAACATGTATCGATGTTGCGGCCTGGAGTACAGAAAATGGTGGCAATATTCATCAGTGGAGTTGTACTGATGGAGCTAACCAACGTTTTGTCTTGGAGGCGCGTTGATACTCGCGGTTAGTCAGCAGTATCTGTAGGCTTAAGCAATGAATAATGCTGTAGTAATGGCAGAGGAAAAGCTAGGTGGGCGCGTGTAGTTACAAGGCGACTATTTTAATTTTGAGATAAATCACCAGCGCCAGTATATATGACGGATACGCGCGGCTAAAAACGTGAAAGTTTAAACGGTGATGTCACGGTATTTTTGCTTTCATAAGGCTAATTGAATTTGGAGGTATGTGGCAGATGAGTTGCTAGATACCTCTGGTTTTAGTGGAAAGTGATGCTAGGTGCATAATCACTATTCGACTAGTGACGTGTAAGTCCTGTTTCGTTGCTTTTTTGAAAAAACTTTCCGCAAAAGATTGTTTCGAACATTTAGTCCTTCCTCTTCCTCTTCTTTTATTAAACGTAAGAAGCCACTTTGGCGTAGCGCCGTCTTATTTGTAGTATTTTGTATTTCCTTCAAATGGAGGCAGGGCCATACTTAATAGGGTTACGCTCTGAGTGATGCGGTTTAACCTCTGGATTATTCTCAAAAACTTGTTCAGCGCTGAAGGTCGAATTGATAGTTGTTTTTAGCCTTGTATATAGAAGTGCATGGGGTTTAGCTGGAGCCTGCCCCTAACCTAGTCGGAGTACTTGGTTGTGGCGTCGAATAAGATGTTAATCGACGTAATGCAAAACCTAGCGGTCTTTTAAAGTGTATTTCGCTTCTGCGATAGCTAATCCTCTAGCCCTCACTTTGAGCAAGCGGTTACTGTTAAAATTATTTTTGGCGTGCTGGTAGAGGGTTTTATACTACCAATGTATAAAGATATTAATTATGCTACTGATCTACTTTTCATGTACAAGAGAGCGTAACTTTGTCTGAGTCAACGAATAGAAAACCGGTCTTAGAGACCTTATCTGATGTAGTTACTGATGCTCACGCGCGGATTCAGAAAGATTTTTCATATATTAATCCCGTTGTCGGGCTTACTCAGAAGTTACGTGATATCGGTATTCCTGCCGACACCATGACGATTGATTGTTTACGTACCAATCACCGTATTATTATCGTATTGCACGATGAGCAACCAGGTGTACTGAGCTATCAATTTACGCGTCGCGATTGTGATCCTGCCTTAGAGTTTATGGTTTTGCCGATAGCGGAATTAAGCTCCGATGTTATTTATGGTTGGATCGCGAGCTCCTTCTCAAAGAAAAATTAGATTTGTCCTTGATATTAACCCTACAATATTATCCTAAAGTACGTTAATATACCCGCGCTCCTGAGGGGTGGTATTTGCCTGAGATGGAATGTGTAGCCGAATTTACTATGCATTACCGAACCCTTTGCACCTGATCCGGTTAGTACCGGCGTAGGGATAGGACCGTTCGGTTTTGATTTTTCAAGCGAACACCCTCGGATATAAGCCGCAATGCTTTATATCTCCCCCTTGCTATTGGTCACTTCCGGGTCTCTATTTTATTCAGAGGCCTGACATGTACAAACGTTTTTCGTCGATTTTTGGTTTACCCACTTTAGCTCTACCCACATTGCCCTCGCGCGCGTTAACTCCGTTAAATTTTGTTTTCTTAATTTTAGTTTTTTTTAGTGCTTCTTCGTTTTCTAACGATACTACTGAAGAGCTTGTTGTCACGGGTGAGCTACGTAATCAAAATGTCTTGAGGCTTGCCAATAGCGTTTCTGTTATAAACGAAGAAGCTATAGCGGCACGTCATACTAAGAGCTTAGAAGATCTGTTCAACATAGCCCCAAATGTGAACTACTCTACGGGTGCTTCACGCGGCCGCTATATCCAAATTCGAGGCATTGGCGAGCGTAGTCAATTTACGTCTCCTATTAATTCGTCTGTCGGTGTCATTGTTGATGGGATAGATTTTACGGGTATCTCGACTGGTGTTACGGCACTGGATGCTCAGCAAGTTGAAATTTTTCGGGGGCCGCAGGGAACGCTTTATGGCGCTAATGCGCTTGCAGGTATGATCAACGTTGTTGGTAGTAGCCCAACGGATGAGTTTTTTGGCAAGATCAGTGTTGGTGCGGGCTCTTACGGGAGTTTCGATACCGGGTTAATCTTAAGTGCGCCTATTTCAGAAGCCCTAGGTTGGCGATTTTCGGCTTTGCGTAATAAGGGCGACGGATATATTGAAAACGATTTTCTGGATAGAAAAGATACCAATAATTTTGATGAGTTAAGTTTGCGAAATCATTTTTCATTCCAAGTAAATGATGACGCGAGCTTAGATCTTATTAGCTACTTTGTAGATGTCGATAACGGCTACGATGCTTTTAGTCTAGATAATAATCGTCATACGCTCTCCGATGAGCCGGGTCATGATAGGCAGCGTACTTTCGCAAATGCAGTACATTTTAATTACAGTGGATTGAGTGCAGCCGATATTAATGTTGTTGCGAGCCGTTCCGATTCTACCATTGAATATGGATACGATGAGGATTGGTCTTTCATAGATATTTGCCCTATCGATTCAGATTGTGCTTGGTGGCAATACTCAACATTTGATAATTATGAGCGCGAAAATACCAATAATTCTTTCGATGCAAGGCTTGTCTCTAAAGATAATGGGCAAGTGCTTAACTGGGCAGCGGGTGTTTATTATCGTAACCAAGATATAGATCTTACTCGTCGCTATACCGATAACATCCCTGACGACGATCCTTACACGGTTGTTGCACCCGTGGATACCGTTTACCTCAGTGATTATTCAACGACTAATACGGCTCTGTATGGTCAACTCACTTTAGCTCTTAGCGATTCAATTAATGTAATCGGCGGTTTGCGTTGGGAGGACTTTTCAGCGGACTTTTCTGATAGTGACAGCTCAGTATTCTCACCCGCGGAAAACTTATGGGGTGGAAAGGTAGCGCTTGAGTACAGTGCTACAATCAACACTATGTTCTACGGTTTGATTTCTCGTGGTTATAAGGCGGGTGGCTTTAACCCAGACCCTGAGCTTGATGACGATCTTAAGTCTTTTTCTACCGAATCGATGGTCAATTATGAACTTGGTTCAAAGGGTAGTTGGTTAGATGGGACGCTCACGACCCAAGTTTCTGCTTTCTATCAACAGCGCAGTGATATTCAGGTAAAGCAGTCTCGAGCTTATTCTTCAGATGCTGGATTTGAATTTGTTGATTTTATTGATAATGCCGACAAAGGTGCCAACTATGGTATTGAAATAGAGTCGAGCTGGACGCTGAATGATAGGGTTCGTATATTCGCATCTCTTGGTTTACTTGAAACAGAATATGCAAACTTCATCAACCTCAGTCATGTTGATCGCAATGAGGAAACAGGAGAAGGATACGATATGAGTCTTCGCGATCAAGCGCATGCACCGACATATCAATATCTCTTGGGCGGGAACTTTAATATTAACCCCAACTTCTATGTGCGCCTAGAAGTTGAAGGGAAAGACGGGTTTCTTTTTTCAGAAAGTCATAATGAAAAAAGCGGATCCTTTAACTTGCTTAATCTAAATGTGACTTACGAATTCGCTGACGTTTCTGTCTCGCTTTGGGGTAAGAACCTAACCGATGAAACAGTTGAAACTCGAGGGTTTTACTTTAGTCATGATTTTGGTAATGATCCTGTCAAGCGTTATGCGCCAGAGCCTTATACGCAAAAGGGAGCTCCTCGTATTTTTGGTCTTAGCGCGAGCCTAGTGTATTAGCCTGCGTAGCTTAGAAACGTAATAATATTAAAAAGACTTCGTCTTGAAGTCTATCTTAAAAGAGGATTACTGGAATGCAACTTAGCGTCGAACTTACACTTTATCCTTTGCAGGACCACTACTTAGATATCATTAAAGCGGTAATTGAAAAGCTTAATACTTACGATAACGTTGAAGTCTCAACGTTTCCAACAGCGACTATTTTGATTGGCGAATACGGTGTCGTTATGACAGCCTTAACAGATGTTATTGCTTGGAGTTATGAGGAATATGGTAAGTGCGCTTTTGTTGCAAAATTTTTACCGGCTTATGAAGCGCGGTTAACATAGATGGACTTTTTGGCTCAGGCGATAACAGGTTTTTTACAGCAATCCATTGTCGAGTTAATAGCGGTTGGCTTTGGTTTGGCCTACCTAATATTAGCCATACGCCAAAGTGTATGGTGTTGGCCTTCTGCTTTTGTTAGTACGGTGCTCTTTGTTTGGGTGTTTTTTGATGTATCTCTATTAATGGAATCTGCGCTGAATGTTTACTATCTTGCTATGGCTGTATATGGCTTTTGGTGCTGGAAATATTCGCGTAAGAAAAGTGCGGACGAAAATACGCAAGTATTAGCCGTATCTAAATGGAAAGTCTGGCAACATGCAGTGGCATTAAGTTTAATTGCAGTTGCGACTGTTACGTCAGGTTATTTTCTCAATCAACACACTGGCGCGGCTTGGCCCTATCTTGATTCATTCACTACTTGGGCAAGTGTGCTTACGACTTATATGGTTGCGAAAAAAATATTCGAAAATTGGGTTTACTGGTTAGTGATTGATTCTGTAGCATTGTTTTTATACTTAGATCGCGGCCTATATCCGACGGCACTTTTAATGATGGTCTATCTCGGGTTGATCGTTGTTGGCATGGTGACATGGTCACGCGAGATGAAAGCCGAAAAAGTTTTAGAGGAGTCTGCGAGTGGCTCGTAAACTACCAAACTATAAACAGATACGCTATAAACAGATACGCTATAAACAGATACGCCATAAACAACTAGGCTTAGCGCTTAGCGAGTGGAGACATTGGTCTTTGCCGATTGAATCTGAACCCACGGCTCTCAAACGTTTGGGCTCAGGAAAAACAAATCAAAGTTACTTGGTTAGGGCTGGCGATCTACGCTTGGTGCTGCGATTAGAGTCGGCTAACTCGGATTATCTCGGTATAGATCGCAACTTTGAACAGAGAGTCATTGCTACCCTCGGCAGTGAGTTTAGCCCTAAGCACGTTTATGCAAATTCAGAACAGAGTTATAGCGTATTCGAATATATTAAGGGGCGGGTATGGACGCGTGATGACCTTGAAAGTGTTGATCAGATGTCCGTATTAGAAAGCGTTATTAAAAGAATTCAAAAAACTAAAATAGATGGTTCTATATTTGACTATTTGTCTTACCTTGAGCAATATCAAGATCACCTAAAGCGGAAAAACATATCGACAGCTTTGATGAAATTAGATCAGTATTCACTTTTCCGGCTGGAACTCGAACGTTTCTTAAGTGAGAGTTGGGTACCGGTTCTTTGTCATCATGATTTGGTTCCTGAAAATATCATCGAAACCGCCGATGGTCTTAAAATTATCGACTGGGAATATGCTGGCTTAGGGCATCCCGATTTCGACAGGCGTTATGCTTGCTCATTGCTAAATTCAAACCCGGAGCAGTGTTTAAGGGGCGATGTAATGGACCAATTGATTTATTGGCTGAATTACTATTGGGGACTAGTGCGAGGCTGAGGGGGCCGCTTTCTTAAATGAAAGTGTATGTTTTTTTCGTGTTAATACTGTCTTTTTTTTAGTTTTGTCGTTTTAATTTTTTCTTTTTAAAACAGTCTTTGTTGGATTTCTGGATTTCTGGATTTCTTGTTCAATTGGTTAATTGTTCAAAGGTGCTTAATAGCCCGCCGCGCGCTTTAGTACTGCCTATTTAATATCTATTGCTTTAGCGTTTTCTGGGGTATCCACATGCACCATGCCGGCCTCGTCGTAAATACAGATGGGATGGTTTGTTGCATGACTATGTTAAAATGATCTAAGTTCAGTCGGCCTGAAGGCCGACCTGCAAGGGTGAGGGCGTGGGACTGGTTCCCAAATTGGACTGTAGGTCGGGCTTCAGCCCGACAATCACTTAATAGCCCGCCGCGCGGTTTAGTACTTGCTGTTTAATCTCTATTGCTTTAGCGTTTTCTGGGATGTCCACTTGCACCGTGCCGTACAGACCTCGTCGTATATACAGATGGGATGGTTTGTTGCATGACTATGTTAAATTAGTCTAAATTCAGCCGGCCTGAAGGCCGACCTACAAGGCTGAGGGCGTGGGACTGATTCCCAAGTTGGGCTGTAGGTCGGGCTTCAGCCCGACAATCACTTGCACCGTGCCGTGCAGACCTCGTCGTAAATACAGATGGGATGGTTTGTTGCATGACTATGTTAAATTGGTCTAAGTTCAGTCGGCCTGAAGGCCGACCTACAAGGGTGAGGGCGTGGGACTGGTTCCCAAATTGGACTGTAGGTTGGGCTGTAGGTCGGGCTTCAGCCCGACAATCACTTGCCGTGCCGTGCCGACCTCGTCGTAAATACAGATGGGATGGTTTGTTGCATGACTATGTTAAAATGATCTAAGTTCAGTCGGCCTGAAGGCCGACCTGCAAGGGTGAGGGCGTGGGACTGGTTCCCAAATTGGACTGTAGGTTGGGCTGTAGGTCGGGCTTCAACCCGACAATCACTGAACTCATTGATCTTCATATTTTAGAGTCGAAAACCTAAACCTTAAATATCCCCAAAGCTACCCATAATGCTGCTTGATCTTCCGCCTATATGTACTTCATTCATGGACAGATCATTTATAGGCTCAACGTGTTTATGTAGTCCATGCAGAATCAAACCGTAAGCATTAATGAATGTTTATAGAGCTACATTGGTAACTTAATTATTGATGCGCTTCGAACTTGAATCCAGGATTGAATATGTATGTATACTATTTGAAATATACCAAACTTTCTGGACCTGATATTTCGTTGGTAATTGCGCTTTAAATTAACACCTCAATTAAACGAAGTTCATCGGTCAATTTCTGACGTGTATCTCCTATATAGTTTAGGGACTTATTAGAGGGACTTATTAGAAGGTTGATGGAGTCATCGACTGTGTAGTGCTCAGTACATGTGATCAGTCGGTATGTCGTAAGCTAGCCTCAACTGAAATCTGATTGCGTCCCGATGTTTTAGCTTCGTAAAGGGCGATATCCGCGCGCTTAAAAGCCTTATCAAAATCATCATCGGCTTGCCCGAAGGCAATACCGATACTGACGGTTAAACGAAGCGTCGAATAGTCTTTTTCAAACTCATGGCTAGCGATAATATGGAGTATTTTTTCCGCCAGATTTATCACGTCATTCTGTCCGATATTGGCACACAATAAAATGAACTCTTCGCCACCCCAGCGCGCGAAGGTATCGCCAGATCGCACATTGAGTGAAATTAAATGGGAAAACTCTTTTAAAATTCTGTCACCGGTATCGTGACCATGAACATCATTGATCTTCTTGAAGTGGTCGATATCTATCACCAGTAATCCCACACCACGTTGGATTTGCAGCGCCGAAAACATATCATCGGATACGTGATCGATTGCTGTACGATTATTTATACCCGTGAGGCGGTCAGTGGATGATAATGTGCGATAGATGTTTGTTTTGACTCTCAGTGTTTTGTAGGCATTTCCAATATATACAACACACGAAAATATTAGTAAATACGCTAGGTAAGCCCATCCGGTTTTCCATGGTGGTGGAGTAATCTCGATTGCTATTGAGGTTCCTATCTCGTTCCAGATGCCGTCGCGAGTCGCGCCTTTGACCCTGAATATATATTTCCCCGGATCAATGTTGGTATATGTTGCTGTTCTTTGGTTGCCAATCATAATCCAGTCTTTATCAAATCCTTCCAGCATATATGCTAACTTATTGGCTTTTGGCGATCTGTAACTCAACACCGCAAGCTCAAAGGAAAACATTGCATGCTTATAGCTGAGAAGCAATTTGTCTGTTTCCGTAATAGATTTTGATAGCAGCCCATCTTTACCCCCGATTGTTATTGGCTGATTGAAAATGCGAAATTGAGTAACCACTACAGGTGCGGGCTCTGAGTCCGAGGTTATATCTGCGGGATCAAATATACTCATGCCATCGATGCCGCCAACGTATAGTCGGCCCTTGTCATCCTTGAAGGTCGCGTCTCGATTAAAGTAATTAGAGATAAGTCCATTGGAATGTTGGTAGGTTTTAGTTGTTAATGAGAGTGGATTTATCTTCACAATACCATTGGCCGTCGTCGCCCAGATATTACCTTCATCATCTTCAATGATGCTCGAAACCCCGGAGGACGGTAATCCCTCTCGAGTCCCCATACGGATAAAATCTTGCGTTTCGCTATTTAAAATACTAATACCCGCATCACGGGTGGCGACCCAGATGACACCGCGGCTGTCTTCATGCACCGCCACTACTACATTACCGCCGATGGAGTTGTCGTCACTAGAGTCGTGCTGGTAGTGAGTGAAGACTCCCTGATCTTTATCGTAACGGTCGAGGCCATGCATAGTGCCTATCCATAGGTATCCTTTACTGTCTTCCATAATTGTCCAGAGTTGATCACTGACAATGGAGTCTGGATTACTAGTGTCGGCCTTATAGCGTGTGAAGCTATCAGTTTCCCGGTCATAGCGGTTCAAACCCCCCGTCTGCGTCGCCACCCATATTACGCCGTCTCGGTCTTTCAATATTTTCCAAATAAATTCATTGCTAATGCTGCCTGGATTATTTTCGTCAGGAAAATATCGATGAAATTTTTCAGTCTTTTTGTCAAAACGGTGCAAGCCTCCCGACCAAGTTCCCACCCATAGATCGCCGCTGATGTCCTCTTCAATGGAAAGCACAGCTTCATGCCGCAGTGCACTGGGGTCTTCTGGATCAGCGAGATATCGGGTAAAGGTCTTAGTCTTTCTGTCGTACTTGTTCATGCCGCCTTCAGTGCCAATCCACAGCATCGCATCACTATCTTCGAAAATACATAATAGGCTGCTATTGCTAAGGCTGTTGGGGTCATCTGGCTTATGCGCGAAATTGGCAAAAACTGCAGCTGATTGATCCAGGAAATTCACGCCCGTGGGAAACATGCCTACCCACAAATTACCTTGATTATCCTCATAAACGTGACGAGGATTGTTTGAGCTGAGGCTGGTGTCGTCGTAGGGTTTATGGGTAAAGCGCTGAAAGGAGTCGGTTTCCTGCTTGTAAAGTGCTAGACCGCCGTGGTCAGCGGCAATCCACAGATTCTTGCGGCTATCCTCAAATATGTCAGCAATATTATTGCTGGGAATCGATGTGGCGTCGGCAGCATTATGGGGAAAGCGCGTGAAGGTGCCGTTCGCTGGATTCATACGATTGAGCCCGCCGCTGTGTCCGCCCACCCATATCCGACCAAGATAGTCCTCTTCGATAGCTGATACATCATTGTCGAGAATAGAGAGGGGATCTTCCGGGTCGTGAACATAGGCCGCGAAGGTTTTATTGTTTCGATCAAACAAATTTAAACCGTGTTCGTGGGTGCCGACCCAAATTTGGTCTTTGCTGTCGACAAACACTTCTCGAATAAGATTTGCCTCAGTACCGCCATCGACCTCTTGGGTCATCGTATTCTCAGTTTGGGTGGCGTGTTGGGCGGTACGTTGGGCGCTATAGTAGTACGCATAAAAGCGGGTCCGGTCGGCATTTAAAATATTCAAGCCGTGGTCGGTAGCGATGATCAGATTATTGTTCTGATCAATAGCCAGTGAATTGACGTTATTATTGCTGAGAGAGTTGCTAGTGGGGTCATGAACAAACCGGTCAAAATCATCTGTATTTTTATTGTACCGGTTGAGTCCGCGTCCGCCACCAACCCACATAACCCCATCGTTATCTACGATAAGTGCCCATATGAAGTTACCGGTAAGTGACCGTGGATTATCAGGGTCGGTCTGGTAAATGGTAATGTCATGGCCATCGTAGCGGCCTAAGCCATTCTCGCCGGCAAACCAGATGAAGCCCCCTGGGTCCTGAATCGTTACGCGAATGGCGGTTAGGGCGTCGTTATTATTGGCATCGTCATCGCCAAATAACAAGCGCTTGAACTGTAGGTCCCCCAACGCAGTGGCCGTCATTGATAGGCACATGAATATCAACGGGATGAAAAAAATGACTGTTTTGAAGGCAAGCCTGGCCTGCATCGCTGGAACTCTCGGGTTTTAGTGGTCTTTGTGTATTTGCCAGAGGCTGTCAAACTAGTATAGACCAATAAAAATTAGACGGGCGTGCCGACGCAAGGTGTAGTGGTATTACGCTAGTCTCCTTGGTCATAATAATTACGGTAGAATGAGTTTGTGCAGGTCATACTGAGCGAAGTAAGAATGTTAATTCTTTAATCCCCACCGCAATCCAAGGCATAGTTCTCCGTAAGTTGATTAACATTTTTCTGCTCCATTATTTAGCTTCATTCTTCAACTCTATTTTTCAACTTTATTCTTCAACTCTATTTTTCAACTCTATTATTTATCTTTATGTTTCAACTTCCTTTTTTGCTAATCCTCATGGGGCAATTTATCCGGAATAAATTCGAGGATATCACCTGGCTGACACGTCAAAATATGGCAGATTTTCTCCAGTGTGGAGAAGCGCACGCCCTTAACTTTACCTGTGCGCAGTAGCGATAAGTTCTGCTCGGTAATACCAATTTCAGCGGCAAGTTTTTTGCCGCGAATTTTACGTTTAGCCAGCATGACATCCAAGTTGACAATAATAGGCATTGGGACCCCCCTAGATGAATTGTTTGTTTTCGGTTTCGAGTTTACTGCCTATAAGTAATAGGTCACTCATTACCCAAAGTATCATGGCTAATGCGATCACTTTGATCTCACCACTCCCAAAGGATACCGAGAGCATTTTCTGGCCAGCAGGATGGTTTATTGATAGCAGTATGCTGGAAAAAGAGAAGTGTAAGGGTTTGGCTATTGCCTCTGCAAACAGCAAGATTGAAAACAGTCGTAGGTCGCGGGTATTGCTTAGATTAAAAAGTTGTCCGTTTGCAAAGTTGAAGAACGCACGGCGTAGAAAATAGAGACCGGCTAATGCAGGGGAAACATATAGTACGGTAAGCAGCCATAAAATATACCACTGTTTGTCGGAGACAGTCTGCCACTGTATCGGTAGGCCTAAGTTGTCTTTGGTCATAGAGGCAAATAGATCGATATTTGTAAGCAGATACAGGGCGGTTACGGGGGCTGCCATAAGTACTGCCATGCAGGCCAGGGCGATTAAGCGTGAAAATTGTCGGGTCATATGAACTCCACTTGACATAGTCGTTTAGAGATACTAAATTATCGTTTTGCAGTAATTTTGTCAAGAGGATTATCCCTATGAATATTCGTTTCTGTGTCATCACCTTTGTCACCTTGTTGTCTCTATATTCGCACAGCATTACTGCATTGAGGATGAATCAGTTTTCGGAACTCTGTCATTCATCTTTAGGCGAATGCAGCGATAAGCCCATTGTTCAAACTTATGTGGGTGGTGATCTTGATATTTTAACCGTACTCGAGGAGCAGACAGGTTTTCTGGGACCGGTGTATCGCAAAGAGTCAGAACGATTGTTTGATGTACTGGTTGTTATTCGCTTTATAGCGCAACGGAGTGAGCAATACGCGACAAGCAATGGAATGTTGGCGCTGGTGCGTTACGATGAGCAACAGGGTGGTTGTCAGGCATGAAAAAACTATTAATTCTATTGGTCGTGCTTGAGGTCTTCGGATGCAGCAATAAAGCGATATACGATAATATCCGCCTGGATCAGCGCAATAAATGCATTAAAGAGCCGCCGCCTACATATTCTGAATGTATTGAGCGAACGAATAAATCCTATGAGGACTATGAGCGTGAGCGTAAAGAAGTATTAAGGTCAGAGACATATGACTGAGAGATAATATTACACTTTTGATTCTAGGTAGCCAGATTTAGAGTGCCACTAGAGTGCCACTAGAGTGCCACTAGAGTGCCACTACAGGTAAGTAAGTGAATGTACATACGTGCAATGAAAAAGGGGAGGGTAATGTTGTTCCTTGTGTCAGACTTGTAGCTAAGAGCTCCGGCGAGAAGCAAAAGCGCTCAAAGAAAATGAACGCGACTGAAGTGCCCTTCTGTTTCTGATTGATTTAAACTTTCGCGGATTTAAACTTTTGTGGATTTAACCTTTCGTGGATTTAGACTTTGATGAAACGCTGCTGCACTACCTGTAATAGGTTGACCAAGGTCCAATAAAAAACCATGGCCGCAGGAAAAGGGTAAAAAAGCACGAAAAAAGATAATGCCATTAAGTACAAATTTCTCTTTTGTCTTTTTGCTTCTTCGGGGAGTGCATGCTTGTCAGCGAAAGTTAAGGTTGAAACGATAGTGACTGCAGTCATGATAAGTGGCATTAAACTCACTTTATCACCGAGTAGAAAAATGGGAAATGGTAAATGTGTTATGTGGTCTGGATAGGATAGATCGCTAATCCATAAGAAGTTTGCACCAAGTAATTGTGGCATTTCTCCTAGAGTATTAAAAACAGCGATGGATACTGGCAATTGAATAAACATGCCGAGAATTGGTTTAAGGCTGTAGAAAGGTGAAATGCCTAGCTCTTTATGCGCGGCCATAATTCTTTTGTGCGCTTCCTCACCGTCGTAATGTTTTTTTATTTCAGCAAGTTTTGGCGTCAATATCGCTTTATATTGACTAACTTCGCGCTGGAATCGCACCGTAATTATTCCAATAGGAATCAGCAAAAATTTCAAAATTACTGTGAGTAAAATAATGGCTAAAGTCCAATTACTGAATATATGGCTTTGGATGAAAACCAGCAGCCATTCTACGCCCCGCGAGAGTTGAGCGAGTGGGTACCACAGGTGTACGTAACGAATCTGGTCTAGTTCGGAGCTCAGTTGAGCTAGTTTAGATTTATCTATAAGGAAGGCGTCGACTTTTCTTGTCGTGTCTGTAATGTTTATGGTGCCATCGTCAATATACAATGTGAATTCGTCTTGCGCGCGAATTGCTAGGACATTGAGTCGTCCAACAACCGTAAACCACTGGCCGGCAGGTATCGATATTTCGCCTGTTTCGCCTGTTTCGCCTGTTTCGCCTGTTTCGATGGACTCGATGGACTGGTTTTCGACGCGGTAGAATTTTAAGTTATTGTAGTAACTAGCCAAACCATAAAATTTCGCTTGCTCATTGACCTGTTCAGTCACGATTGTATTTAGTTGTTTGAGCTCGAACATGTCGATGGCTTGAATGGAGAGTGTATTATTTTCGGCTCGCAGTTGTAATGATCCCAGACAAAGAAATAACGCCAGGAATATGCACCGGAAAGGTTGAGTATTACGAAGTGTGAACATGATTCACCATTTCAATTAAATAATTGGCGCCCACAGCATCTGATGATGAAATGTTAAAGACCAATTGCCTTGCAAGAGTTTTATCAATTTCTATGTCGACGTTTAGATCGTTTAGATCGTTTAGATCGTCTAGATCGTCTAGATCGTCGGGGCTGATAATGCGGCCAATTTTGGGGCGGATATCCGCTTCAAAAGGTTCGATATTAAGTTCTGTATAATCCGGGTTATTTACTTTTCGGGGAACATCGATAAAAATCACGGGTTTGTTCAGGCCGAAAGCGTAGTCAAGTGCAGCTCCAGACCAATCACTAATCATTAAGTCTGAATCGTGCAATGATTCTTGACCGGCAACGTTGGCCTCATAAGTAAATAATGGATTGTCTTTGTATTTATTTACAATTGAGTCGACGCGTGACTTAGATAACCTGATGGTTTGTGGGTGGGGCCTTAGTGTGACACGGAGGTTTTTTGCCATGAGTGTATCGACTAGCTTTTCACCCATGGTTTCTATGATGCAGTTCTCTCCCCAGGAGGGGGCGATTAATACATGCATAGGTTCGTGTGCTGATGAAGAGCTCTGTGTTCTGCTTTTTGTTTTGTTCTGTTCTGCGTTCTTGGCGGCTTCTATAATGGCATCCAATCTACCGTAGCCGTGTTCAACTAGCTTTTTCTCCGGTAGTTGGTAGATTTCTTCCATGCGTCGAATTTCATGTTTATGGTGAGGTCCAGAGCAGAATACCGTATCGTAGAAGTCAAAAGCACCCTTGCGGTAAATCATATGTAGGCTCACAAGAGAGTGCTGCACATACACATAATGTACTGGATGGCGTGAACGCTTGACTTGATATTGATGCAAGTCTGGCATTGTCATGACCATCACGTTGGTATCAATGTTTTCAAATAAGTAGTTTCGTATAAAACCTTTGTCGACTTTATAGGCGCGGAGTCGGGGATGCTTTAAATGAAGGCCGGGATCATCGGCGCTGGAACTTATATAGCATACTGGAACTTCGCTATGTTCGAGAATGTATTCGATGATACCTTGCAAGTGAACCCAATAGTTTTTCCCTTCCGAATAAAAGACCAAGCGCCGTTCAGATTTCTGTAATTGCATGAAGCTAATAACATTGAATAGATGAGAGAAGAATTTAATCATGTATTTAGTTTATGGAGTTTATCCAAGTTCCCATTTTCAGACAGTGTCTCGTACAGCCGTAGATCTTCTACTGAGTCCACTTCTAACCAGCCATTTTGTACTTCGGCTGCTTTTACTTGCCACCCGGCGTCAATTACTAGTTGAATAAAACTGGTCATATACATATTCAAAAAATCTTTTCCGTCATATGTTTCTTGTCGATCTAACTGGTCGTAGAAGGCAATAAAATCGTCAATCTTTGCGGCATCTATTTTGATGAGCCCAGTATATTGGCCTTGGATGGAGTCATAGTTTTTGGGTTTTTTACCGAGTTCGGTGACATATCCATGTTCGTTTATAATAAGTGTTTCTGCATCCTGTAAAGGGTCTTCCATGCGGGCTGACCATAAGTCTCGCCAGGCCTTGTCGATCATTAATACTACGTCACTTTTAGTCGTGAGTAATGTATCTAGATTTTCTTGTTGATAAATAATGTCGCCATAAGCAATGATTAAATCGCCGCCTTCGGCAATAAAGTTTCTTGCCGAGAACAAACTCTCCACCATATTTGTAGACGCAAAATGTGGGTTAATACTTACGTCAAAACCGAGCTCTTGTATCTGCTCAGCTTTGTAGCCTGCGGCAATATGAATATCTTGGACACCGCAGTGTTTTAAAGTTTCAACCTGTCTATCAAGTAAGGATTTTCCGTGTAAATGCACTAGGCATTTGGGCACCGTGTCAGTTAATGGTCTTAAACGCGTACCTTGGCCAGCGGCCAATATGAGAGCTCTTGTCATAATATAAACTTCTTGATCAATAAAATATCTTTATCTTGAAACGGCATTTCACGTTCGGGATGCCACATAATACCGGCCACTGATTGCGTAGTATGCTTGAATCCTTCAATGTTGCCTTCAGCGTCATAGGCAAAGGCTTCACACTCTTTGGCTAGGTCGCTAGCTGGGATTGCCCAGTTGTGAAAACTGTTGACGGTATTTGAAACGCATTCACTAAAAGGCGGCGTAACTGAGATGGCGTGAGCTGTTCCAGCGTGTCCATCGATCGGCTGGAGACTGCCGCCGAAAAACACATTAATAAATTGCATACCCCGACAGATGCCGAGCACGGGAATGGATCGTATAAGTGCTTCGCGCAATAGTGCCTCTTCGAAGGCATCGCGTTCCGGCGCGGCGTCTTCTGCTTCTGGCGCTATGCTGGTTAATGAATTACCTCCGCTTAGAATGATGGCATCTAATTGTAATTCGTCCAGGTAGTCGGATGCGTCTGCAGCAGGAACGTTTGCAAGAGGTACTATGCAGCAGTCAAGGTTGCTGGCTAGTTTAGACCAACGCTGGTCCAGGCAGTCTCTGCGCTCGCCGTAGGCTGCAATACTTTCGACTCTTTGGGTAATGCCCAGTTTTTTTACTGTAAGCTTTTTTACGGTAAGTTTTTTCACTGATTTTTTTTCATAATGATTGCTTTTACTGAATGGCTTTCACGATGTTTTTTCATTGTAGCTCTCTAAGTACTTTATTGGCACAATCAAGCTGCACGCGTGACATTTTGGCTGTGCGCTCATACAGTTTCTCACCCACACCTATCGCGGCAGGTAAATTAGTTTCGGCGGCTCTAATAGCCATATGTGAATTGGCGCCGCCGTATTGGGTTATTAGACCGGCAATATTATGGCCGAATAACCAATCGTAGCCTGGGTCTGCCTTGGGAATTAATACGATCTGGCCAGATATGTTTTCAGACTCAGTGCCTTCTAATAAATTTACTTTGGCTTCGACGCACTGCGTGGTTACAAAGTTGGGTTGTGAAGCATGGCGTTCGAAACAAAAAAAGTCGGCTTCATCGGCAATCAAACTGGGTAATTCTATAAGTTGCGTTAGAGAGTAATCTCGTTTACGTTGCTTTATTCGAGATCGAATTGTTTCCACACTGACGGCGTTCAGTTTCAGTTCTTCTAAATCATGGTATGTCATAAATGAAACATCTGAACGATCTAGCTCTAAGGTTTTTCCGAGTTGAATACAGGTGTCCAATGCTTGACTTAAATTACGTGTGAACGCAAATTTTACAGCCTCTCTGGCTGTTATCGCATCACGTAAATAAATGACTAGATCACGGCTTGATAGGTCGGCACCCATTTCGCGTAACTGAACTTGTACTTTATTAGACTCTTCGCGAGTAAAGGTGAAGCTGGGAGTGGCCTTTGGCTTCTGCGAGGAGTCATAGCGCAAATAGACTTCTGGAGCCTCCCAGTATGCTTGTGCCTCAAGCTCATAGGTGCCGGGGCGTAGATGACTGTAGGTATTTAGTAAGGACTGTTCGCTTAATGTACCAATGGAATGTTGGTACTTGTGTTCCTCAAACTCGCTCGCTACGGTACGCACGCTTTGCATAAAATCTTGCCTTCGCTGATCGCTTATTATGTCTTCAGCGACAAAGCTTTTTAAGAGTGCTGTAGCAACAAAACCTGCTCGAGCCGCGTGAGAAAATGCCAAAGTACCATAGCGACGGCAATCATCTAATAGCGCATAAATATGATCTATATTAGGAAGTGGTGATTGTTCCAGTGCTAGACGGCGACGTTGTAACTCTTCGATAGGTTGTATGTCTTTTGATAGCCGACAGAATGCCCGGCAGTTTATTTCTTTCAAGGCGGTTTCTAATTGGTTAATTTCAGAATCACTAATGGCGTAATTAGCCAGCCGGCACTTTGCCTCTTTTTGGAAACCAGGAGTCCATATAGTGAATGCCACTTCAAACTCAATTTTATCGTGTAATTGCGGATTACGATGCAAAATATCCAAATAAGCATTGGCTAATTTATCGGCCAGCGACTCAGGAAGTGACGCAGGAATAAATGAATTGAGGCTTACCCGCACGTCAACGTAAGGCTGGCCGGAAAAGGACAGAATGAGTGGGTAGGGACGAACATCACGATAGCCAAATTCGCTGCGTTGCGTCGCCCAAATTTCATTAGTAATTAAATGGCGGTATAGACTGAATGCGAGTGGCTTGGGTCGCGCACCGATTATTTCCGCCGGGTTCCAGTCGGGCATATTGCCAAAGATATTGGTTTTACCGTAGACCAAGTGAGAGGATTTTTGCTGAGAAGTAAATCGTTCGATGTTTTTCTGTAGGCTATTTAGTAGCGCCTCATCATTCACCTCGAAAGCACTATGGTCAACTGTAATGGGGCGGACTTGGAATATGTGTATCCGACCTGATTGTTCAATAGCGAATTCGATATCCAGTTTGTCGAAGGATAATAGCTCTTCGATTTCTTTTACGGCTTGTATAACGTTTAAAAGAGCGGGCTCTACTGAGCTAATATGTTGGCTATTGTGTCGATTGACGATGACTGTTCTTAAGTCATTGGAGCTGCCGGCAGTAACTGATTCGGTAGATTGGCTTTGGTCGTCAAAATTAATTCGATAATAGGGTGACCCTGTTTCGAGACCGCAAGTGAAAACAACACCTGAAAGTTTTACGTTCGTAACAAACTCCTGTAACAAAACCTGATCATCGCGAGAACTTTTCCCTCCGTAAGAGTTAATTACAGAATTTACGGCGCTTGTTATTGCGTGTTTGTTGGTGGCATCAATATTGAGCAGGCTTTCAAAACCACCAGCATTCGATGCATCCCAATTGTCTTCGGATTTTGCACTGCTGCGCACCACTAATTTTGTATTTTTGAACTCGCCTTGTACACGTTTTATAAGCTCGGCGGGTTGATCTTGCCACTGACTTTGAGTAAAGCTAACTTGTTTCCCAATGTGACTTTTTTTTACGAGGCCTTCTAGTCTAGCCAAGGTTTCGGCTTTTGTGCCCAGTATAAAATGTGCGATATCGGCGGGAGAATTGAATTCGGCCCAACTTCCAGCCACATCATGCATCTCAACAGTGAAGCCCTTATGCTTGAGGTGTTTTATTAGATCTAATAGGTTTTTACCTATTTGGGATTCTCGCAAACTGAAGACAAATTCGGCTGCGGCCGCAGATAAATACACGAGTCCAGTAAACTCAGCTATACCTTCGCGGTGACAATCGAATTCGTTTAGAAGGATTTTTTCTGCTAGATTTATATCGTGTAAAGAGCGGTTGTCGTATCGTTGCTGCCATTGACTGTCAACGGCAAATACAACATCAGCTGAATGTGTTACTAAGTCGGCAATGGTTTGATGTCGAAAAATAGTGTCAGAATACGATATCACTACTGGCTGTTGCGAATGGGGAGCCTGTAGCAAGGTGTGCAAGATGCTGTGGTGTTCCCAGTCGGGTATTACCGTGACATGTAATGTTGGGTATAGATCTATAACCTCCGCGACGTTGTAGCCACCTAGGTAGTGAAATTTTAATGGTTCCTCTACCTGATCGAAGCTATGAATTTGCCAATCCAAAGCTCGAGTATTTACGGTGATTTTCTTTAGCGCAGAGGGAGTATCGCCACGCGCAGGCCTTCCGGCTCCCAACAAGAATACGTCCATCTAGCACCAAGAATTATTTGTTATTTATTTTATTTTTCTACTTGTCACTTTCTGACGTACTCGTCAGATCTTCTTCGTTTGTCGGTTTACTTCGCGAAACCATTGACTTTAACTTATACCAATAAGTCTTAATCATTAAGCTGAGTGCGACAACCGAGCCAATAATGACCGACATAATAGCGCTGCCAGAGCCTGGATCGAGATATGCAAAAGCCGGTGCAGCCGCCGATAGAAGAAACAATGACAGTAATACTTTTGATGTATTCATAGTTAAGTCTTTTTGTTTTGTTTTGTTTTGTTTTTGTGTTGGTGGATACTAACGTAATACTCCGTATGACTTAGTTACGTTATTTCGCTTGTATTCAAACAGGGGTTTGCCCTTGTCTTTGCCAATACTTATTACACCTGCTTCTACCACCGTAACTTTTTGAATGTCGGGATTAGTAGAATGAATGATGTGTTCGCCATCTGTATTCCACATTGTCACAGGTTTTAGTTTATGTTCCAGCATTGATTTGTCTTCTGCTAAATACGCAAAAAGCACTGGAAATATGTCCTGAATGAGTGTGATTTTGTCATAGTCTTTATACTTGTCGTCAGGCCAGCGTATTGCCAGGAACGCGCCAAGCCTATCTTGAATATGCTCTCTTGTTATGTGCTTGATGCCGTAACCGTCGAGCATATAGCAATCTCCCTTCAAATACGGGCCATGATCACCAAAGATAACAACTATAGCTTCTTGATCGGCTTTTATAATTGCATCGACATATTGTTTCATTGCTATGTTAGCGTGTTTTAACCTGTTTTTATATTCACTGATTTCGATTTTTTCATCACGACACGTAAGCGGAAAGGGGCTATGTCCTGGCCAGCCAATATGTGAGTGCAAAAACTTGGGCTGCTCTGGCGGGGCATCAAAAATGCTAAATAATTTCTTATTGAATTCGGGTTGTGTCAGCCCTGTAAATCCTCTTTCTGACGTAAAGCGGCCAGAAAGAATTGATTGCGATAAAAACCCGAGTGGCTGGGCGCCGTCAGGCTTAAAGTCGTCATACGTAGGGTTTGTTCGCCAAAATAGATAGTCGTCTCGAAAAATACCAAAGGTTTTGTAGCCGTGATTTTTCAGAACCCGCGGGGCTAGACCTCCACCAGCGGCATAATGTCTATCATACGGTACGCGAGAAACATTCATGAGATCACTGATAGTCGGTAGCGTATGCGCGCCCGTTGTATAAGTGCCGTCGTATATTTTAAAGCCTTTTGATTTTAGGTGGTTTTCTTGTCGAATATTGTTGATACCATACTTTTGCATAGTTTCATTGGAGACATAAGCATCGAAACTCAGTAAATATATGTTAGGTTTTTTCTTTAAGAGCATGTTCTGCGCTGACAGGCTAAAGGCATTTTCAGTGAGTAATTCGGTTTTCGGATTGCTGGGAGTGAAAAGCAGAGAGCCGGTATTTGACATGAATAAAACCAGTATCACCGAGTTTAGAATACTTTTGTTTAAGTGAAGTAGGCTGAGTGCAATGAATACCGCCACTAGAAATGACATTTGAATGAGAAAATCACCTTTTTCTAGCCAATCAAACTCCTTTGATAGTATAGGCATGGAGAAAAAACAAAAAGCAAAGGTAATGCCCAATAATTTGGTAGCCGTTTTCGATAGGAAAGGGCTTAGCAATGAGGGTAGGATATAGGCGATAACTAGAGTCATCGACGTATACCAGACTAATAATAAAGCCGTGTCCTTGCCATCTAACATTGCTTGATTGCTCAAGGCATATTGGGCAATGGGAGTCATTGGCAGTAAAATTAGGCCAAAATCCCTTAGTGAATATCCAGTAAAAGAGTTGAGTTTGAAGACATCGCTTTTGTTCTTCAGCTTAAGAATCAAAAAGATGATAGAGGCTAGAAACAATACGCCGATCCACTTGATAGATTGGCTTGCAAAGACTTGGCTAACACCTTCCGGGAGTAAGCTTTTAAGCAAGCCCATATATACGCAAAAAAGCGCTAGAAATAAAACTAACTCTAAACGTTTAATTTTGGAAACTATTCTTTTAACAATTAACATGGGATTTCACTTTTATTATTCTTATGTAGAGATAATCTCATTCAATATACAGTCTACATCAATACGAAAAGTAAAGGAATGTGAGTGTTTTTTGTACTTTCGGGCTTTGTATTATGTACTTTAGAGTTGTCATCATAGGTGCTTGAATGCGGGAATAATCAATGAGCGTTTCAATTCCATTCTGCGGGCCAATAGTTAGGTTATTTTTATGCTCTGTAGCGTTTTGGAGTCATGGATTTCAGTAGGACCAATACCTTTAGTGTTCGTGCTTTTACTGGTCTTTTGCTCTTTTGCTCTTTTTCCTTCGGTTTTATTTCGGTTTGCTCGGCGTCTAGTGAGTCCGCAACTGGACAAAATCGACATAATTGTTGGCGTGTTTCCAGTCAAGGTTCAGATCGGTTTAAATATATGTCTGAATATTATTTGGTTCAATCAATAGTGAATGACTAAGTGCTACATAGTCATTGGCTGAAGTTATCTGCTTGCATGAGCCTTAGTGTTACCGAGGGTTTACACCTATAATTATGCGGACCAGAGTATTTATGGGCACCGCGTCGGTCCTTAGACCAATGTTTCCTGGTTAGGATTAGTCTGCGTCCCTATGTATTTCATCCTAGGATATAATTGGCTGAAAAACGTCGAATTTAAGGTGATTAACCGTTAAACTGTCGCATTATATAAACTACCCTAGGTTGTAATCGTCAATGACAACGAAGTCCACGATTAAAGATGTTGCCAAACTGGCTGGAGTCTCCTTCAAAACCGTTTCGCGAGTAGTTAATAATGTCGATAACGTTGGTGATGCGCTTAGAGAAAAAGTCTCAAAGGCCATTGCTGAATTGAATTACAAACCGAATCTATCCGCTCGAGGCCTACGTGGCGCGGCGTCATCCATCGGATTTATATACGACAATCCTAATAGCAACTATGTCATTGAAATGCAGCGCGGGATTTTGGATGAATGCCATAAGCGCGGTTATGAATTGGTAATACACCCCTGTAATGCTTCGGGCGAGAATATTATTGACGAAGTCATTGATATGATTGATCGCAGCCAAGTGGGTGGCTTAGTGCTGACGCCTCCTATTTCTGAAGACCCAGAAATACTCAAAGCTATTGAAAAGAAAAAAATAAAATTTGTACGAATTTTATCGGGAAGTTCTGCACCAGATAAGGTATCCCCGTGTGTCTACATTGATGACCGTGGGGCCGCGTACAGAATCACTAAGCACCTTATTGACCTTAAGCACATCGATATTGCTTTTCTTGGTGGGGATGAAGAGCATAAATCCAGTGGCGAGCGCTTAGAAGGTTATCTCGCAGCGTTGAGAGATAACGGTATAGAGCCTGATGAGAGCCGTATTGTCGCCGGACGATATTCCTTTGAATCAGGTGTGGCGCGAACTCGAGAGTTGCTGCAAAAGCCAGGTCCAAAACCTACAGCGGTATTTGCCTGTAACGATGAAATAGCCGCTGGAACATTATTTGAGGCACGTATAGCGGGTGTAGATGTTCCCAGCCAGTTATCTATAGCGGGCTTTGAAGATAGTCCCTTTTCTCGCCAAGCATGGCCTAACCTCACAACAGCCCGCCAGCCTACGAGTGATATTGCTCAACGTGCTGCGGCGCTACTAATTGAATCTTTTGGACGTAAGGCTGTAGATGGAGCACCCATCGAAAGTGAAGGCTTTATGCCCGAGCTCATTGTGCGAGACTCAACTGATTCTGCGTAAATATATATATATAATATTGCTTTACATACTTAGATTTTAACACGACAATGACAACGTTGTCATAATGCTATTCAGTTCTGAGTTATCGCTAATGAGCGGCATATGTGCCTCATACCCACCTTTAGTTATTGGATCAAAATATGAATCAGAGAGAGCTCAAACCCGCGTCCACACTCATGTATAACGAGGCCGCAGAAGCTTCTACTGTTGTTGCTCGTCAAATCGATAGTAATAACGCACTGGTAACCAGTGCAGTGAAGAGGATTCTCGATTTTGCGCCACGGTCAGTGGCCACAATGGCTAGGGGCAGCTCGGATCACGCCGCGACGTACGCCAAATATTTAATTGAAACTCGCTTAGGTTTACTAACCGCGTCTGCGGCGCCGTCTGTTGCTTCAATTTATCAAACTCGTCCAAAATTAGACGGTACGCTCTACATTGCTTTTTCTCAGTCAGGTAAAAGTCCAGATTTGCTGGCGAATGTTAAGGCGGCTAAGGCTTCCGGTGCTCTTACTCTGGCGATGGTGAATGTAGAGGATTCTCCCCTTGCGCAGATGGTTGATATTGTATTGCCTTTGGGTGCCGGGCCTGAAAAAAGTGTGGCGGCCACAAAGTCCTATATTGCAACGCTGTCTTCGATTTTACATCTAGTGGCGGGTATTAGTGGTGATGCGAGCTTAAATGAAGGGCTGTCAGCGTTACCGGAAGGCTTGGCTCGGGCTTGGGAGTTAGACTGGTCTGAGCAAGGCGTGGGAACGCTAAAGAACGCTAATAATATGTTTGTTATTGGGCGCGGGCTAGGCCTTGGTGTGGCTCAGGAGGCCGCACTTAAATTTAAAGAAACCAGCGGTCTACACGCTGAGGCGTATAGTTCTGCGGAAGTAAAGCATGGGCCAATGGCTATTGTTAACAAAGATTTTCCGCTGCTGGTCTTTGGCCAGCAAGACGAAACTCGAGCGGGAGTCGATCAGGTCGTCAGCGAGTTTCTCGCCCGAGGAGCAAAGGTTCTATATGCTGCGGACGGAGAGCAGGGCAGCCATGCTCTGCCTGTCGTTCAAAATGTGAATCCGGCTATTGAACCTATTTTGGCTGTGCAAAGTTTCTACCGTATGGCAAACGCAATTTCTATTGCGCGTGGCTATAATCCAGACGAGCCTCCACATCTAAATAAAGTTACAGAGACCTTGTAATGATAACTGCTATTGTTAACGCCAATTTGCTTCACGCCTATCGAGATGGAAACTCTCAGGTTCACGAAGGTTACGCGGTCATTGTTGTCGACGGTTATATTCGTGATTTAGTGCCGTTTGATGAATTGCCCGCCGATGTTGAACACTTCATAGATTTAGGCGGTGCGTATTTGGCTCCGGGTTTTTTTGATACCCAAGTGAATGGCGGTGGCGGTGTTTTATTTAACGATTCGCCATCTATTGAAGGGTTAAAAGTAATTAGTGGCGCGCACAAACAGTTTGGTACCACGGCCATGTTACCCACATTAATCAGTGATGATTTTAGCAAAATGCGACAGGCCATTGCGGCGGTGGATATGGCTATTACGGCCGGTGTTCCGGGAATTGTCGGTATTCATCTAGAGGGCCCATTTTTAAGCCCTTATCGCTGCGGTGTTCATAACGCGGAAAAATTTAAAAAAATTGATGAAGACGCTTTTGCTATTTTAACGTCACTAAAAAACGGTAAAACCTTGGTCACCCTCGCGCCGGAGCAGACCGACGCGCAGGTGATAAGGCGGCTGACGGACGCGGGAGTTATTGTCGCTGCTGGTCATACCGCCGCTACCTATGATCAAACTCGCGAAGCGCTCAGTCATGGCTTAAGCAGCTTTACCCATTTGTTTAACGCCATGACTCCGATGACTAGCCGTGAGCCAGGTGTCGTTGGTGCTGCATTAGAAAGTAAGAGTAGTTGGTGTGGCCTTATAGTAGACGGCCATCATGTAAGTCCGGTCACGTTGAAGGTGGCGATAGCCGCGAAAGAAAATGGAAAAATGATATTAGTTACGGATGCGATGCCAACCGTAGGGGCGCAGGATAAAAGCTTTTTTCTTAATGGTGAACGAATTCATGCCATTAATGGCCGTTGCGCAACGGCCGAAAATACCTTGGCAGGGTCAGATTTAGATATGATTACCGCGGTAAAAAATACGGTGGAAATGTTGGATATACCGCTTTATGAAGCGACGAAAATGGCGAGTCAATATCCTGCCGATATGATGGGGCTTGGGCATGTTGTTGGCAAGATTGCGCCGGGTTATCGGGCCGATTTTGTAGCGTTTGATCAAGCGTTTAATCTAATTGACCTAGCTCTTGTGTAGTGTCTGGTGTGTAGTGCGCAGTATTTATTGGTTCTAAAGTTTTATTCTGATTACTGTATAGGCGTGACGAGTTAATTCTTATCAGTTGTAGTTGTAGTTGTAGTTATAGTTATAGTTGTAATTGTAGCTGTAATTGTAAGTTAAGGGGCTGCTGCGTTATCCGTGATGAGACCGTTTTCTGTTATTCCCGTTTGCGCGGGAATAACATTTTATAAAACCTGCTAAGTATGAGCGCGGTTTTTAATAAGTTCGTCCACTACATCTGGATCCGCCAGTGTAGAAATATCACCCAAGGTATCGAGTTCGCCGGCCGCAATTTTTCGTAAAATACGACGCATGATTTTTCCAGAGCGCGTTTTGGGTAAGCCGGGAGCCCACTGAATCACGTCGGGCTTTGCAATTGGACCAATTTCTTTTACGCACATACCGACCAATTCTTTTTTTAGCGCATCGCTCGGCGCGGCTCCATGCATTAATGTTACATAGCAATAAATCCCCTGGCCTTTGATGTCATGAGGGGAGCCAACTACCGCGGATTCTGCAACAGCATCGTGTAGAACCAAGGCGCTTTCAATTTCTGCAGTGCCCATTCGGTGGCCAGAAACATTCAGTACATCATCTACACGACCTGTAATCCAGAAGTAACCGTCTTTATCGCGACGTGCGCCGTCACCGGTAAAGTAGTAGCCAGGGTAGGTACTGTAATAGGTGTCGATGCAACGTTGATGATCACCGTAAACAGAACGAATTTGACCTGGCCAGGAAGCTTTAATGGCTAAATTTCCTTCCCCTGCGCCGTTAATTTCATTGCCCTCTGAGTCCAATAATATTGGTTGTATTCCAAATAAAGGCAGGCCGGCTGAGCCGGCTTTTAAATCAACCGCGCCTGGTAGCGGTGCCAACATATGTCCGCCGGTTTCTGTTTGCCACCAAGTATCTACGATAGGGCAACGCGAATTACCGATCTCACGGTAGTACCACTCCCAGGCTTCGGGGTTTATCGGTTCACCTACGGTGCCTAAAAGCTTAAGCGAGCCCCGTGACGTGTTATCTAGGAACTCTTTACCCGCCCCCATCAAAGCCCGAATAACGGTGGGTGCGGTATAGAATGTATTCACTTGATGCTTGTCAATTACCTCCCAGCACCGTGCCGCGCTTGGGTAGTTAGGTACACCTTCATACATTAAAGTGATGGCTCCATTGGCAAGCGGCCCGTAAACAATATAGCTGTGGCCGGTTATCCACCCTACGTCTGCAGTGCACCAATAAACATCACCCTCTTTATAATCAAATACAAATTTGTGGGTCATTGCGGCATGTAACAAGTAACCCGCCGTGGTGTGCAATACGCCCTTCGGTTTTCCGGTAGAGCCTGAGGTATACAAAATAAATAGAGGATCTTCCGCATCCATGATTTCTGGGGTGCATTCAGAGTCGACATTGGCAGTGGCATCGTGATACCAAATGTCACGGCCTTTTTGCCATTCGATATTGCCGCCAGTACGCTTCACAACTATGCAGGTGTTTACGTCTGGGCAATTCGCTAAGGCTTTATCTACATTGGCTTTGAGTGGAACTACCTTGCCTCCGCGTACACCTTCATCGGCCGTAATTAATACGCGACAATCGGAATCCAATATACGATCTTTCAATGCGTCCGGAGAAAAGCCACCAAATACTACAGAGTGAACGGCACCAATGCGTGCGCAGGCGAGCATTGCGTATGAGGCCTCGGGGATCATGGGCATATAAATACATATGCGATCACCTTTTTTAACGCCGTGCTCCTTCAGTACGTTCGCTAATTTACTTACGTGCGCGTGAAGTTCGCGGTAGGTGATTTTCTTGTCGATATTCGGGTTGTCACTTTCCCAAATAATAGCGGTTTGATCGCCGCGAGTGCTCAAGTGACGGTCGATACAGTTTTCCGTTACATTTAATTTGGCGCCTTCATACCAGCTCACTTTGCCGTTGCGCATATCGCAGTTATGAACGGACTGCCATTTTTTCTGCCAAGTTAAAAATGTTTCTGCTTGTTCTCCCCAAAACCCATCTGGATCGTTGATGGAATGTTGGTACATTGCGTGGTACTTTTCAGGAGTAATATGAGCGGTCTTTTTAAAGTCTTCGGGTACAGGGTGTACGATGATCTCAGACATATTTCACTTCTTGATTGTTATTATTAATAGATTGTTAAATTGAATAAATGCGGGTCTAAAACTGGCTATACCGAATGGTTCTGGTTTTAACTGCTTGTAATTAATTATTGTTTTTATGGCGTATGACGGCAGGTTGCATTCCGTTTTTTGCTTAGGCCTAATAATGGTCGTTGCTTAGCAAGACCGTTATTTTAGGTATGTGATGTCAATCTTACCGAGAAAAACTAGCCAACCAAAGCCATTATCTTCCGCAAAGAAAATGTTCGTCGCAGTGATTTAACTTTGGTTATAACTATTTGACTCTGGTCATGACTACTTGATTCCAGTCATAATTATTTAATTCTGGCCATGACCAGTTGATTCCTATCATAACTATTTAATACTAGTTTCAATCATTTAGGGTTAATCGTAATCATTCAAAAGCTAAGCTGTTAGCTTATGTTTAGAGCGCGCAAAAAGTACGGCACCATACTCAGGCTGGCTAACGGGGGGGGACATTCGGCCGACAATGTCGCTGTCCATTGACTCCAGCATACGTGGGGCGACGCCACCAATAAAAGACATACGGGGAGGGTGGGTAGCCCATAACTTTTTCGCAATATTACTAAGGTAATCCGCACCTTCTTGTACTATCGCTTTGGCGACGCCATCACCCTTATCGAGTGCCTGAAAAACAAGTGGAGCCAATTTTGCGTAGTCACTAGATTTTGCACCGGCTAAGCGGTCTACTATCATCAACCCTTGGGCTTGTAATTGGTCGGTCAGTAATCCGTTTAATAATGTGTCTGGTCCCAGCTCGTCGCTTGAAAGTAGAACGGCTTGCACCGCCTTAATTCCTAGCCAAGCGCCGCTACCTTTATCGCCACATAAAAAACCGTGTCCACCTATTGTGAGTGACTGACCTTCAATAGATGAAAATCCGCAGCTGCCGGTGCCAGCTATCATTACGGCTCCGTCAGTACTATTGTGTGCGCCGATACAGGCAATATGCAGATCGGTAGTTAAGTACTTAGCTTTAAACGGATGCTCCCACTGATTGACGATGTGAAATAGGCTGGGTAGATGCACGCCCGCCAAACCTAAGCCTGCGACCAATTGTGATTTTTGACCAGGCTCCATACCGGCATCACTTAGAGCCGAATCGGCGGCATTAATGATAGATTCGAAGCAGCGCTCTAGGCCGTGATAGGGGTTAGCGGGACCACCTAAACCTGTACCAAGTACTGTGTGGTTTTGGTCTACAATAATTGCTCGGCACTTTGTGCCGCCGCCGTCTACACCGAGATATAATGGTTTATGAGATGGTGGATTGACGGTCATAAATTTTCTCGTTTCTCAGTAAATGCTGTGCAGCATATTTATTGGTACGGGTTCTTTAGCGTTGGCGTGTAGGTGCTGCGCCAATATTACAAGTCTAGCTTACTGTTATTCGCCGCGCAGCCTGTGAATACCCGAGTAGCCATATCTGAAGAGGCAGAGTAATCACTAGAGACAACGTTGTCAATTGTTTTTTCTTATCCGTGTGCCCTCAGCTATTTATGCATGACGCTCGTTTGACAACGTTGTATGTGGGTGCGATACTCCGCTTGGTAAGGTCGTATATATCGCTTGAACTAACCGGTTTTACTCGTAATTACCGTCACAGATATGAATATGTAGGTAGTCAAGTGAGAGCTGATCTAAATTGTACCCTTCGGACACATTTCAACGAATGGGGGTGACTGCAGGGAGCATCGAACGATGCCGCAGTTTTGGTGAAATGTGGTTGCGAATCTTGGTGACGCTAGGCTCTAATTTTGGCCGTATAGAGAACTTTTTTGAGTCGATAAATAAAAGTTCACATTAATGGCCATACTAACGAAACAACAATGTAATGTTGAGTTTTTATTTATAAATGTCACTGAATTAATTCCGGAGACCCTCTTGATCAGATTTTTGTTAGTACTTTGCCTAAGTGTAATTTCTTTATCTGCGTGTAATGGAAAAAACACGATAACAGATGAAGGTTCTGAGCTGACTCAGGCTATGGTTGACCAGTTAGCTGAAACCTTAGATATACAATATTCAGTTGTCGTAAATAAAGGGAGTGGCGGCTGTACGCCACAGTGGGGCGGCGAACCTTGTTTTGTGGCTGATATTCACATCACATCTCAAATACAGACTCAAGCAAGAGGCTGGACGATTTATTACAGCCAATCTGATAAATTTGAAGAAAGCCATGATCGAGAGTTTATTGTTGAGCATATTAATGGCGATTTGGTAAGCATTAAGCCTGGTGATATGTATCAAGGTTTTAAAACCGGTGAAACTAAAATAGTACGAACTATTTCTAATGGCTTAGTTTTCGCTGAAGCCAAGATGATGCCTAACTATTACATTTCGGCGGATGGGCTAGAGGCAAGAGTTATTTCTAGCACAAAGCTTAATGTCGATATTGATACGGGTTTAGAAGAAAGGCCCTACGCCACTAATATTGATCCCAAAACGCAATTTCAGCGTGAAAACGATAATACGCCTGTAGCTACTTCCGGCTATTTATATCATCAAAATAAAGACATTCAATTAGATTCTTCAGCGGTAGCTATTGGGGTTATCCCCAAACCCAAAAGTATGACTATTACTGATGGTGTATTGGATCTTTCGATGGGATATACCGTGAAAGGGGATGAGGTTTCAGTTAAGGCGGCTGGTGCGGCCATTATTCGTTTTAAGGCTATGGGTTTTCGTGAAAGTAAACACGGTCACCCTTTGGGTTTAGATATTGACTCAACGCTGACGTTGCCTAAAGGTTCGTATAGTTTAAGTGTTAAGGCCAGCGGCATTAGCATCGTTGGTGT
>JBLIMQ010000036.1:0-33698 GCA_047638775.1 Flavobacteriales bacterium | reverse complement strand
CCATAAGTTTTCTTTGGTTGACCTCGTTCTAAGCATAACCTTAATCTATGTTTAAGATTTAATGATTTGAGCAGCAACTGGAAAACAACTAGCCCTCCAAATGAAGTGATTTTTTCCTCTTCAAAACGGACGTCGGGGATGGCATGGGTTTTACTGTTTATGTCGATGTTGCTATACTTCATCATGAACGGATTTTTCGGGTTTTTATCATGAATTTCATGTGTTCTGGACTTCACTCTTAGTGAAGTCCAGAACACATCACGAAATCAATGTTTCACGCCGTATTTGTCGGGGTTAAGCTAAGAGGTTCTGATTATTTATGCATCTATAGGGCTAAGTAAGGATATGTTAATGACAAATAGTGGTGTAGCGATTATTACTGGATCAAGTCGGGGTATTGGGGCTGAGGCTGCAAAAATATTTGCAGAAAATAACTATGCTGTTTGTATTAATTACATATCCAATAACGTTGCCGCATTAAAGCTAAAAGAAGATATTAATTTTAATGGTGGTCGATGTATTGCTGTTAAAGCCGATGTTTCTATCGAGCGTGACGTGGTTGATTTGTTCGAAACGGTTGAAGCTGAGCTGGGACGTATTTCAGTGTTGGTGAATAATGTTGGAATTTTAAAAACCCAATGCCGTTTAGATGAAATATCAGAATCCCGCTTTAGTGAGATACTCAATATTAATGTTATGAGTTGTTTTCTTTGTTGCAAGGAAGCGGTTAAACGTATGTCTTCAAAATACGGCGGTGAGGGGGGAGTAATTGTAAATGTGTCTTCAGGGGCATCTAAAACAGGCTCACCCAATGAATATATTGATTATGCGGCTTCCAAAGGGGCGATCGATACATTAACGAAAGGTCTGGCTATGGAAGTAGCGGCTGAGGGTATTCGTGTTAATGCGGTACGTCCCGGCTTGATCTATACGGAGATGCACGCATCAGGTGGGGAGCCTAATCGTGTAAACCGGTTAAAGTCTAAGATCCCTTTACAGCGAGGTGGCGAAGCAAAAGAAGTTGCGGAAGCGATATATTGGTTGGCAACGGATAAGTCTTCTTATGTAACCGGTAGTTTTATCGATACAACCGGAGGTCTTTAAAGTTTATGGATGATAGAGCTTAAATCCTACAGCGTGTTTTTGTATTGTTTTTGTATTGTTTTTGTATTGTTTTCGTATTATTGAAATTCGTAGAATAAAAGGGCGTTATATTTAGCATACGGTGGTTTGATTTTTGACCGCGTAGAACTCGGGTGTGGCAAGGATACTTCTTTTTTAATTGATACTAAAACTCAGTAGAGTAAGTATTTATTGCTAATACGAATGTCAGCTAAGCTTAGCCATTTGTCTTGATTTCAGTTCTTTTGAGGCCAGTATTACCAGTATTACCAGTATTACCAGTGTTACCAGTGTTAATAGCATAGACGTCATTTTCTACTGAAAACTGTAAGTCTTAGCTATATTGTAAAACTTAGACTACATTAAAAGAGGTTGGCTGCTGTTTATGATTGAATAATGAACTCTATACACCAATATACATATGAATAAATCAATTTTTCACGTGTTTGGCGTGATGAGTATCTTTCTTTCGTCCTCAGTTTGGTCGGACAATCCAAACCTTCTTGCTCTATCGTTAGAGGATCTTCTATCGGTATCGATTGTTTCTCGTCTGCCTGAAACTATCGTCACTTCTCCTGCTGTTGTATCTAGTCTAAATGCTTCCGAAATGGCCACGTTGGGTCTTCATTCTCTTCAAGATATCATCCAATTTTTACCGGGTATTGAAACCAATGAATCTATAGCCGGTACTCCAACGGTTCAGGTTCGTGGTTTCAACGATTCATTTAATCAAAAAATTCTACTGATGATTGATGGCTCTCCGTATTGGATGCCTGCTAGTGGTGAGATACCGATGTTTGGTCTGCCAATATCGAGTATTGCGAAGGTTGAAGTTATTCGCGGTCCCGGATCTGAAACTTATGGCTCAAATGCACTGGTTGGCGTAATTAATGTTATCACCAAGCAAGGAGCAGGTAATACCGTGTCTGCCTCCGCGGGAGACGGTAATTATCGGAATGTTGGCGGTCGTTTCGCGAAAGATTTATTCGGTTCAACTTCAGCCAATTTAAGTTTCGAACACAGTCAATATGATGGCTTTTCTGCTCAGGTGGAAAATGGATTTCTACCTTTTGATGCTGATTGTTCGTGTTTTCCAGAAGAGGCATCGGGAATAATTACGAAAGGCCATGAATCATCGTCGTTTCTCATAAGTGCAAAGAATGACAATCTTAAGGCAAAGCTTCATTGGTTTTCTAGCAATATTTATGGCTCGGCAGATTCGTCTATTTTTAGCCCTCAGGTCACTACCCAATATGGTTCGTTAATGACACTCGATTATGACGAAACTATTGGGGAATCGGCCGTAAAAATTTTTGTAGAGCGTAATCAGTTTTATAGTGATATACACATTAAAAATATTAATGAACTCTTAGGCCTAGATGGTGATGGGGAAATATATTTTGATCACAACGGCCGTGATAATGTTCGGTGGCGCTCCGGAGCCCATATTTCAACCGCTTGGTCAGGAAATCTTCGTTCAGTTATTGGCGTAGATCATGAATCCCGATCCAGTGGTGATCAAAAATATACCCGTTTTGATAGTAACGAGCCATTAGAGGACTTTGGGCTTGTTCTCCAGGAAGATGGGGAGATTCTACTTATTAATGGTGATAGCTCGAAGGAACTTGGGCTATATTCTGAGCTTGACTATCATTATCGTGACTGGCGCTTAATTGTCGGTGGTCGTCATACCAAGAGCGACCTCTATGGTAGTAAATTCACTCCGCGGGTGAATGTCGTAGTTAGCCTAACGGAAAATCAATCAATTAAAGCGTTGTATTCCGAAGGCTATAGCTCTCCAACATTTCGTCAGACCGCTGGCGTGCAAACTAATGGCACGGAGTTTGATAATAACGTTATCGCAGAAACTATACGCTCCACTGATCTTGCTTGGACATGGACTAAAGCACCTTGGCATGTAGTCGTTAACGCTTACGAACAAGAGCTTAATAATGGGATAGAAGTTGTACAGGGGCGGTTCACAAATATAGATAAGGTTTCCCGGCGTGGTTTGGAGGCGGATATTCAATGGCGATATAAGCACTGGCTTGCACTTTTGGCGATTTCTCATGTACAAGGTGGGGGGAATAATAGTGATCCTACGAGAGTAAACGTGTCAGATGAGTTAATTAAACTCGGTTTAAGTAAGCAATGGAAGTCTCATAGTTTTGGCTCATCGTTACGTTATGCTTCTGAGCGCTCAGTTGTTTCTGACTACGCTTTGTGGAATATAAATTATGAATATAGTTTTAAGAATTGGCAGTTATTTTCGACCATAGAAAATTTAAGTAATAGTAAGATTTTATACCCGAATTTACGATCACAAACACGCTCTAATGTTCAGGGTGTTGACGGACGAAATATTCGACTTGGTATACGGTTAAATTATTAGATTAGTAATGATTTTCTCATTTTCTCATTTTCTCATTTTCTCCTTTGTTTTTGAAATTCGTGAATTTAAAAACCGGATGAATCAATCGTTGATCTATAGGTATTCTTAAGTTGTTGACTTAATGTTGTGTTTTAATACTGTAGTTTTGGCGAGGTGAGTTTTTCGGTGAGCGAGGGTTATTTAGTATATGCCGCTGGTTAATGGGGTGTGGTTGAATGGCTGCTTATTCTTAGATTTATTTTTGTTTTATAACTCCTATTGTGATTGTCAAAAACGAATTACTGTCGGTATATTTTAATCTTAAATGATCTATTTCCGTTTCCGTTTCCGTTATTTATAGTGTGTTGCCGTTGGGTTCGGTGCTTGATGATAAATATCTTCTAAATTCAACACTAGCCGTGCCTTTTTAGCTGCATCGGTATCTAGTAGATTGTCAGCGAAATATTTATACATGGGCTCACGTTCTTTGTACATTGAATCTAGGCTCATATCATTTGAAATGGCTAGGCCTCGATTTACGGCACTCCCAATTCGTCTACTCATATTACGAAATGAAACTTCCAAATACACACAGGGGCCCAGAGTTTTTAATCTGTTCATGGCTTTTTTTGAATATACGGCGCTGCCCCCAGTGGCAATTACGGCGGCTCCGAATTCTGTGTTGAGTAAAACATCTTCTTCTAATTGACGTAGTACTTCGTAGCCTTGCTCGTTCACTAAACTTTGTAAACTTTGGTTTGCACGCGCCTCGATCAATTGATCGGTATCTATAAACTTCAATTTTAATGTGTTCGCTAACAATTTACCCAGGGTGCTTTTTCCAGAGCCAGGCATGCCAATGAGTGAGATAGATGATGTTTTTTTCATGAAGGTAATAAGGCTTAATTTAACGGGTCAATTTCAGCAGTTCTTTATTAAGCTTGGGACTTAAGAACTGGGTCCAGGAACAGGGGCTCTAGGTACAACTTTCTATAAATTCGGTTTTTCAGATTCTGGCAGCTCTTCTATCATTTTTTTTGCAAGTGATACCCAATCTTCCAATAAAGTTTTAGTTACTATGCTCATGCCGGGGTCTATATTGCTCGTCTGCGCATGAGCACTAAGGCACTCTACGATTTCGCGTACTTGGAAGGAATCTAGTTCAATACGAAAAAGCTCAGCGTGCTTGCTCGACTCTTCTGGCTGGGGGTTTAATGATCTGCCTGCTGTAATATTACGCATCTGTAGTGCTAGGCGCGGGTTAGCGTTGCGAACCAAGTCCGAGCTCATGAGTATGCCAGCTCGATTAAAGACATAGGGGTCTTGAGAGAGTGCTGAATGAGTTGTGTCCGTCATGATCTTTCTCTAATTAGCCTATACACATTATAAGTCATTTAAGTTTAGTTGAACCTTGATCAAAAGCTCTTAAGGCTCTTAAGGCTCTTAAGGCCCTTAAGGCCCTTAAGGCTCTTAAGGCTCTTAAGGCTCTTAAGGCTCTTAAGGCTCTTAAGGCTCTTAAGGCTCTTAAGGCTCTTAAGGCTCTTAAGAGCACGGTAGAGCACGGTAGAGCGTAACAGTATTCCTTGTTAAGGCGTATATTATTAACGCTTATTCCGAGCTTAACTGGATTGTTGAGACTATGGTGCCGCTTGGTAGCGTCTAAGGTCGTAATTAACGTGAAAAGCAGCGGGGTTACTTTTTGTGGTCTAGGCAAATCGCTAGGTGAATCAAAACATGAACAACACTGCAAGTAGAGTCTAGTTAGTATTCGGTATCAGGGGGAATCCGTATAAGGACATAGCGGATGGTAGGCCTAGTTGTGGCCAATTTCGATATTTTTGTAATGAACAAATAAGCGTGTGGCTTCAGTGAATTTATTCGCTGCAAGGCTTAAGTGTTAAACGTCTAAAGGTATGCGCGTCAATCGACTTCCTCGAAGGCTAGAAGCCAAAATTACAGACTTACAGACTTACAGACTTACAGCCTTAAAGCTATAAACGCTTATGTCACCGCCCCAAAACTACAATGACTTTGTAAGCTACAGTAACAAATATGGTATTAGTTTATGGCGTTAGTTTATGCTTTTATTTCAGTGTATTAAGGTTGAGGGGGCGAGTTTTGAGATACCTTCGGCTTGCAGCTTGGCATTCTCTCTGTGCTCTTTGTTGAGCGATTCAAATAGGGCTTGATAGCTTATACGCGTACTTTTATCCAATGTTTTCCAGCCATTGTGGGTGGGAACGTGTTGAAGTTGTTCTGCGATTGTGTCGAACACTGAGTAGGGTTTGCGTTCTTCAGTGTTTAGTTCAAGGAAGTTTGCAAGCTGGTGAATGCGTATGCTTACCTCATTGAGCTCAACTTGGTCCTCTAAGTAAGCGCGGGCTAGAAATTGGATGTCTTGGTGGCGCTGTTGAGTTTTCTGCTGGAGCTTTTGTTGCTGCTCTTTTTCTGCAATGCTTACTTTTTTGCGTTGTTTGTAGAGCTTGAAATGCAGGTAGGCTGCGATACCCGTAAGTATCATGATGATAGAACTGCCGACTAGTACAAGTAATACGGTCATGAAGGACTCTGCTCTGTTGGTAACATTCGACTGTTATTATATGTGATTTGCGATAGAAACGGGGTGTCGACATAACGTTACCCTGGGCTTTAATTTCGACTTTTCTCAGCTGTATAGCCGTAGGGTGATTTCCCGGCAGCAGAGCAGGGTGCACTTACAATACCTTTGACTGGCTTAGTGGGGATGAGCTGGATGCCGAGAGAGTTGTTTTGAAGTGCTAATTTTGCGATGTGTTTTTTGGGTGTTAGCTTTTAGGCCTTACCTTTTAAGCCTTACCTTTCGAGCCGTTGTTGAAAGCTAGGTGTGAGAGCTGATAGTAGAGCTGATAGTAGAGCTGATAGTAGAGCTGATAGTAGAGCTGATAGTAGAGCTGATAGTAGGAGCGCGTTTTGGATGGTTCTTTTGGGGAAATTATTTTGAAAAACCTGCTTTGAAAATAGGCCGGGGCGAAGTATTGCCATCTTAACGTTAAGCTCTTATCCGGCTTACTCTTCTGGTTTTTCTATGGTGACGGTTAAGTTTTTGGCGTCGCTAGCAAACCATTTTTGTACATAAAGCGTGCCTACGATAGCGGCTTTTCCCGGTTCGGGTTCTTCTTTAAAGCGCACACTATTCTTGGTTTCTTTTTCGTGGCTGAAGTTTAGCGAGACTGTGGTCATTGTTTTTCGTCCTTGTTAAATTCTGCCGCAGCGCGTTTAGCCGCAGAAGGGAATGTCTCGAAAGCTCAACGTTATTCACGTTTTAACGTGATATAGACTAAAGTGAGCTTTCAAGGCATTTATCTAATGAGTGCTTTTCCTGTATAGGTAGGTCTGTCTAGATCTAAGCAGGTCAGCTTACTAATGTAGATTATTGCATGGTGATACGTACTTTAACGGCGTGTTTAGGCCATGTAAACCGCGTCGACCAATTCTTGAACAACGACATCACTTACCGTATCGTAAGACTCGAGAGCGTCTTTGATTGCAGTTCTGTCGTCTTCAGTGGTGCTGCCATAGCGTTCGCCTGAGCTTACAAAACCTTGGAATACGCCGTGATCGCCATCTAGATTAACGATCAAGTTAAGTGTATCTATTAGGTCAACAAAGCTATCTAAGAACGCCTCATAGGCATCTGTTGATTCTAGGTCAAGCTTATAGCTAAATTCGAAGCCAACTATTGCAAATTCTTCAAGGTATAGTTTTTTACGCAGGCGTTTGCTTCGTGTTATTTGTGCTGTCATGTTGTCGTTCCTGTTTTAAGATTCGGCGTAGAGTAACGGGCGTTGATACTTCGGTAACGTGTCGTAGTAGGCTCTGTAAGGCCACATTAAATAAGTTACCTACCCGCATAATTTACAATTTATTTTGTTTAAGTGTAAGCCTATGCTACTTGCTGTACGTTAGTTTGGCTGGCCAAATATTCATCATACGTACCCTGATAATCAATAATTTGCTGACCCTTAATTTCGATTACTCGTGTAGCTAACGAGGATACAAACTCACGATCGTGACTAACGAATATAAGCGTGCCATCGTATAAGGATAGGGCTTTGTTCAAGGATTCAATGGCTTCCATGTCTAAGTGATTGGTTGGCTCGTCCATGATAAGAACATTGGTGTCCATCATCATTAGCTTGCCAAACAATAAGCGATTCTTTTCACCACCAGAGCATACTCGAGCTTTTTTATTTGCATCGTCGGCGGTAAATAATAGGCGGCCCAGCATGCCGCGAACCATAAGGTCGTCGTGTTTTGGGGTGCGCCACTGGGACATCCAGTCAAATAAGTTTAAATCGCTATCAAAATCATTTGTACTGTCTTGTGGGCAGTAACCCACTATGGCGTTTTCAGACCACTTGACCACACCTTCATTAGCGTGCAGTTGATCAATTAAACAGCGTAGAAATGTTGTTTTCCCAGCGCCATTTTCGCCGATAACCGCTAACTTAGCGCCAGCTTCTAGAATGATGTTGCCGTTTTTAAATAAGGTTTTATCGTCAAATCCGTGCCCAAAATTTTCCAAGACTAAAGCTTGTCGATGAAGCTTTTTACATTGCTTCATGCTAATTGACGGTGTCGCCCGGCTCGAAGATTTAACTTCATCGAGTGTGATTTTATCCAATTTCTTCGCACGCGAGCTCGCTTGCTTTGCTTTAGATGCATTGGCTGAAAAGCGATTAACAAAGGCTTGTAGTTCGTCCATTTCAGCGCTTTTCTTCGAGTTTTCGGTTTCGAGCTGTTCGCGTATTAGCGACGATGCGGCTATAAACTGTTCGTAGTTACCCGGGTAGACTCGTAATTCGCCGTAATCGATGTCGGCCATGTGTGTGCAGACAGAATTTAGAAAATGGCGATCATGCGAGATGATTATCATGGTGCTTTTACGTTGATTAAGCACATTGGCGAGCCAATTAATGGTATCGATATCCAAGTTGTTGGTAGGCTCATCGAGTAACAATATTTCTGGATTGGCAAAGAGAGCCTGCGCTAGAAGCACGCGTAATTTCCAGCCTGGCGCAACCTGCTGCATAAGACCAAAATGGAACGATTCGTCAATGCCGGCTTCAAGTAATATTTCACCGGCACGGCTTTCAGCGCTGTAGCCGTCCATTTCAGCATAATGTGTTTCGAGTTCGGCGACTTTCATTCCGTCTTCGTCAGACATTTCGGGCAAATTGTAAATACGGTCGCGCTCTTGCTTAACCTTCCATAGTTGTACGTCGCCCATTATTACCGTATCGACAACGCTATATTGTTCGAAGGCAAACTGGTCTTGGTTTAGCGTACCCACTTTATGGCCGGGTGTTATCGACACGTTACCCGAGGAAGCTGCAAGCTCACCACTTAGGATCTTCATGAAGGTTGATTTGCCGCAGCCATTGGCACCGATAAGGCCATAACGATTGCCGTGATCAAATTTAGCGGAGATGTTTTCGAACAACGGCTCAGCGCCAAATTGCATGGTGATGTTTGCGGTAGATATCAAAAGTCGTTTCCTGAAGAATTACGTGTTTGGAGGCTTTAACCTATCGGCTTGGACCAAATATTGGCCAAAGCTAAAATGGGTGTATGCGAGGACGCGCACTATAGAGATTTAAGGTCTGAATGTCGAGCAGCCTGTATGTAAAATATACACATTATAGGGCTGTGAACCGCATTTTTATAGAATAGGCAAAAAAACCATCGTAATTGGCATAGATATTGGAAATGGTCGCGGTCTGGGTAGGGATATGCGCACGAGTTAAGTGTCGGTATTAGTATTGGGTGAAACGCCTATTAAGCTGAAACTTAGAGCATCCATCGGTCCGGTTATAAGGAGCGTGCAAGTACAATAATGAGATGCGACTCGTGTGAATACACAAAGAGAAGCTTATTCGTGTGAATAAATAAAAAGATGTAGATTAAAGCGAGCCTCTTACGCTAAGCGCGAGACTGCCGGAATGCATGTCGGGTTTACGTATGGTTCAAAGCTTTTGGTAAAGCCATAGATATCGGCCTAAAAGCAGAAGAAGCCAACAGCTGTGGATCAGCGGAGGTGACGCCAATATATGGCGGAGTATGTGTTGATGTATGTATTGACGCAAGCATCATGCGTGAGGGTAACCCGTAACGATCACCCTTAGCTCTTACAAGCGTCCAATCTACGGTCTACGGTCTATTTTGACGGTCGTTAGCAGTAGTTGATGGTTGTTAGTAGTTAATGCCGCAACTGGGAGCTGAGATGGTCGAGCGTTTCGTGCCAATCCGAATCTTCGGCTAGGGCTTGATGAATAAACTGAGCCTGCCCCTCGGACCATACAGCGGACTGTTCGAGTAGCATATTGTCTGTTAGGTGAATATTCTTAACGAATGCCTCAATGGCTTGTGGGGAGTTTGGGATGCCTAAGCGTAAAAATAAGTCTTCGATCTTGTGAAGTGTCGTGTCCATAATCGTTATCTCGTCTATGAATTTGAATTGTCACTAAATTGGTTCTAAATCGTTACTAAATTGTCACTTAATATACTTACTACACGGCTTAATGGGCTGTTTGAGTTCTACAGTTTTTACTATTATCTGTAAGCCGTCACCCGAGTATAGTAAATTTGTAGCTTAAAGCTAAGTAAGTTCTGTTAATACCAGAGATATTTGGGTTAAAAGACGACTAGGTCAAATCCAATGGGTAAAATACACAGAGCTAGCTAGCGCCCATTCGTAAATGGCTCGTCGCGAGGGGAAATAAAACGAGGAAAAATAAAATTGTCAGACTTGCGCTACTAAATCTCGGCGTTTGCTTATTGCAAACAATTAGATCTAGTGCGGGCGAAGATGGTTGTTGAAATCTCTTCGCAGCAGAGCCCTATTTACGGATGGGTACTAGCAAACCTTAATACGAGTAATAAAGGCTGTATATGACAAGTGCAAACACATTGATCGTTCTCGATTTTGAAACAACAGGACTTTCGCCCGATATGGGCGATAGAGCGATAGAGATCGGTGCTGTGAAGATAGAAAATGGCGAAATTACGGCTCGTTTTCAAGAACTTATGCACCCAGGGCGACGCGTTAGTGGTTTTATTGAAGGCTATACGGGGATAAGCAATGCCATGCTTGCTGATGCGCGGCCTTGCAACGAAGTTATGTCTGATTTTGCAGAGTTCATACAGGGATACAATCTGCTTGCGCATAATGCATCGTTCGATAAGCGTTTTTTAGATGCGGAGCTGGCTAGAATCAATAAAAGCTATTCGGGTGAGTTTATTTGCTCATTATTGGTGGCGCGTCGTATTCTTCAAACAGCCTATGACTTTAAGCTAGGAACGCTTATAGAGCATGTGAATATACCGTCAACCGGCGATTTTCACAGGGCCTTGTATGATTCTGAAATGACGGCTAAATTGTGGTTAGCGATTTTAGCGGATATATCTCGCCGTACTCATACGGATAATATTCCTTTTGCTTTAGTCAAAAAGATTGCGAAAACACCGAAAAAAAATATCGAGAAGGTGCTCGCTATGGTTTAAATTCTTAGCCTAAAGCCTAAAGCCTAAAGCCTAAAGCCTAAGGATTGTGTACTTTAGTGTTTATAGTTATTATTGATAAAGTCTTTAAAGTCCTGATATGTGAGCTAATACAAAAATCGGACTGATAAGATTGCTGAAGCAAATAACCTTATATACCCCCGTTTTGTTATTGTAATCCACACGGTTAACCATATTGAGCTTTGTCCATGAGTACTAATAAGCCATCGAGCAGTAAATTTGATAAAGTACGTGCTGAGCAGCTTGAATATAACGCAAAGCGTGAGACCGGTTACCGAGCAAAAGCTTTGAAAATTTACCCTTGGATCTGCGGCCGCTGTGCGCGTGAGTTTAATAACAAGAACTTACCCGAACTAACGGTTCATCACGTCGATCATGATCATGGTAATAATCCCCCAGATGGCAGTAATTGGGAGCTATTGTGCGTGTATTGCCATGATGAAGAGCATACTAAATTTGAAAATCTGATCCGGTATGGCAGCACAGAAAACACTGAGATCAAAGCGGCTACTTTTAATCCTTTTGCCGACTTAAAGGCTAAAATGGAAGGACAAAATAACAAATAAGCTTCGAACTCTATACATCAATAGGGTGCAATAATGAGTGGCTAGTATGAACATTGCGTGAGTTATAGCGTGCTGTTTCCCATTAATTATAAGGCTGAACACTCTAAATTCTGTCAATAAGAAGCGTCTTCGCTTGAATCGGCTGATTACAGCCGAGCCACTCTTCGCTATAATTCGCCGCAAAATGCACCTATACATCGCTAGTTTTCTACGAAAAACGCCTGTGCGATGGCACTCACTAAGTAAATAAAATGTTAAGACTCAATGAGTTAAAGCTACCTTTAGATCACTCTGAAGAGGCCTTGTCGGCCGAGATCATTAAGATATTGGCGATTCGGTCTGAAGACTTAGTCGGTTATACCGTGTTTAAGCGTAGTTATGATGCCCGAAAGAAAAATACGATTTTCTTAATTTATCTGGTTGATGTAGAGCTAAAAGACGAATTAGAAGAGGCTCTTTTAGAAAAGTTCGCACAGAGTAATTCAGTAAAAAAAAGTCCAGACACCTCGTATCAATTTGTCGGACAGGCTTCTAAAGGATTTCCTAATGTCGAGCAACAAAGACCGATTGTCATAGGTTTTGGCCCGTGTGGAATTCTAGCGGCTCTGGTCTTAGCTCAAATGGGCCTTAAGCCCATCGTATTAGAGCGTGGACAAGATGTTCGACAGAGAACTAAAGATACTTGGGGTTTATGGCGAGACCGGAAGTTGAATACAGAATCCAACGTGCAATATGGTGAGGGTGGCGCGGGCACATTTTCGGATGGCAAGCTCTACAGCCAAGTGAAAGATAAGCGTTTTTTGAGCCGTAAAGTATTAGATGAATTTGTAAAGTCTGGTGCGCCTGAAGAAATATTGTTCGTGAGTAAACCACATATCGGCACATTTAAACTGGTTAAGATGGTCGAAAATATGCGCGCCGAAATCATAGGTCTCGGCGGTGAAATTCGATTTAATTGTAAGGTCGAGAGTATTCATCGCACAGCTAACAAGCCCGAGCCAGGTGCCGGTTCTAATAGCTCTAATAGCAGTTCTAATAGCAGGTCCGATAGTAATTTTTCTAATGATTCTTTTAGCATGGAGGATAAAGGTGAAATCACCGGGCTAACGCTAGCCAATGGAGATATTCTCAAAAGTAAGCATGTGATTTTAGCGATCGGGCACAGCGCCCGTGATAGCTTTCAAATGTTACTTGATCAAAAGGTCTACATCGAACCAAAGCCGTTCTCTATCGGTTTCCGTATAGAGCATCCGCAATCCGTAATCGACAAAGCGCGTTTTGGTGATAACGCTGGGCATCCAATTTTGGGTGCGGCCGATTACAAGCTGGTACATCACTGTAAAAGCGGTCGCACTGTTTATAGTTTTTGCATGTGTCCAGGCGGTACGGTTGTGGCCGCAACATCAGAAGAGGGTGGTGTTGTTACTAACGGTATGTCGCAGTATTCGCGTAATGAACGCAATGCAAATTCTGCAATTGTTGTCGGGATTGATCCCGAAAAAGATTACCCAGGACATGTTTTGGCGGGTATTGATCTTCAACGGAGCTTAGAGCAAAAAGCGTTTGAGATGGGCGGAAGCAATTACGATGCCCCAGCGCAATTAGTCGGTGATTTTCTCAAGAATAGAGCTTCCACAGAAATAGGCTCTGTGACGCCTTCGTATAAACCGGGTATTCGTTTGGGGGATCTCAGTAATGCCATTCCTGAGTTTGCGATTGACGCAATTCGTGAAGCTATTCCTGCTTTCGATAGGAAAATAAAAGGCTTTTCTATGAATGATGCCATTTTGACAGGGATTGAAACACGAACTTCGTCGCCTATATGTATTCGGCGAGATAAACTTTTACAAAGCATTAATACTAAAGGGCTGTATCCCGCAGGTGAGGGGGCAGGTTATGCCGGCGGTATTCTATCCGCGGCAATCGATGGAATCAAAGTGGCTGAAGCTGTTGCGCTCGATATTCTAAATCTTAGAGAGTGATGTTTAGTTCGCAGCTAGGTTATCGACCGAAAACCGAAAACCGAAAACCGAAAACCGAGTACGGCTATAAAAAGACATCCGCTTAGATTAACGATTTAGTATGAATGGATGGTTCGTGTTTTTTCTGAGAAATATCGGCCGAATATTTTTTCCAGTTCGCTTGCAGTGCCGTCTTGAAGTTTAGGGTTAAGAATAATAACAGTTGAATTTTCCGACTTAATTTTTTCTAAGTTTTTACCAAAGTATCGATTGAACAGTTCGTCTACAGTTCCGTTTTTTTCCAACAGTTCAAGGCCGCGATGAACGCGTTTTACCAATACCGGGTATCGTGCACTAATCATTAGATACGTTGGAATTGGATAGTAGATATAGACATCCTCACATATGGCGAGTGTTGATATATCCGTGCCATCATCCTTTAATGCAGATTCTATTTCTAAAACACTAAACGCAAGATAATCAAATCGGCTTGCCGCAAGCATGCTAACGAGGTGGCTGTTTTTAATAGATGTGATCAAATCGATGTTGTGTGCTTGATACACCCGGTTATCGGCCCAGCCTGCACCTTGCCCAACGGACAGTTGGCGAAAATCTCTAAGGTTGGAGATGTTTTTAAAAACGTCGACGTCTTTATGTCGAATAATGAGCCGCCGTAGGCCTAATAAACCTTGATAAAGGTCGTATTCACTGACATGTGTGCCTTTACGTATATCATCTGGCATTTCTTTTTCAGTCACGAAATCGATATGGACTAATTTCCCTTGCGCGATCGATGATCGTAAGCGATTTGCAGACATCTCATTTCGAAAATACGATAGCTTATAAGGCCCGAATTCATCGCGTGATGCCTCTAATGCAAGCGATAGAAGTTCTTCTTGATAGACTTGGAATTTAGGGGTCCAACCAACGGCATTGGCAACGATTGTCTCTGGGTGGTCTAAGGCGTCAGTATTGATTATTTCTGAAGAATTGCAATTTGCACTTCCAATTAGAATTAGAGCGCTGAGTAATAGTGGTATGCGATGTGCTGTATCGAGACGGATCATAGTGACACCGGATTTTGTATTACTATAAGTCTAGTCGACTCTATTATATTTCAATATTCCTATTAAGAATAAGTAGAGGCTATGTCCAAGATATTAAGAATTTAACAACATGCTTAGTTGTTAGGTGAACGATTGGATATCGTATTTCATGCGTTGGTAATGGAATACATTGAGGTGTTTGAGGGCTACGTACGAGCGAATAAACTTTCGATATGGGCATCTAAATGCACCATATCGAAGTAGGGTTTGTTTTAACGTGTGTCCAGTTAAGTTCTTGAAAAAACTATAGGAAAAACTATAGGAAAAACTATTCTTTATTTGCGTTGAATTCGCTTCTAGATATGGGGTTCGAATTTGCAGTTTCTACCTGCGATAGTATTTTCCAACCATCTGAACTGCGACCTAAGTGAAAAATCATGTCACCCCAGCCATTTAGGTAGTCACCCCAGTGTGTCGTATTGTAGAGGTGGACTGTGGCCATTTCTCCGTCGGTGTGAATATCTATGTCTTTAATATCTATAAAGATGGTTTCAGTATCAGCGACGATAAACCATTTAAAGTAACCCAAATAGGAGTAAGGCCAAATTCCGCTTTCAGTGAAAAGCTTACTAGTTCGGCTTGATGGGTTTACAGCGAATATCGGTACACTATTATCGTAATAAAGGTTGAAGTATTCAGCGGAATTCTTTGTTTCATGGCTGTGTTCGTAAGCGCCTATCAGTTTTTTTATTTCTGACATTTCTTTGTCGATTTTTTGTTTACTTGGTGGGTTATTCAGTGTGTCCGATAGCAATACGGAACTTATTTTTAATCCGTCAATTGTTTTTATCAATTGAAGTGACATTTCACCGGAGCGTGTAATAACGTCTAGTTCAATCTCTTCGTAGTCAAAATGTATCGAGGCTATTTCGCCATCCGTACGGACTTTTGTGTTGCTGTTCGTGATTTGATATTTTGTATCGCTTGAAAAATATCGAAACTTAAAATATCCACTTGTTGCGGGCGCTATGCCACTTAAAGATTGGAGGGTTCCTTTGCGTTGGTTTGGTTCGATTATTGTGTAGGGAATCAACGTGTCATAGAATAAGTTATCGAATAAGGCTTGGTCTTTAGTTTCAATCGCCGTTGTAAAGCGTTCTAGAATCGTAAGGGCCTCAGCCTTACCATTAACGCTTTTGGAACTCTCGCCCACACTAAGCGAGCTGATAAAGATAAGAATAAATACTGTTAAGATTTGCAATGGGTTTTTAGTCATGAAGTAGCCCGTATGTCGTTATAGAGTGTCAATTTTCCATAAAGCTTACGGTTTTAAAATGATGCACGTCATGATATTCGACGAGTGACAGGTGAGCTGGGTTAGTTCGCCATTATTTGCGGTGGAACTTTCAATACAGTTAGTGGCATAGCAAAATAGTGGGCTTAAATTAGTGTTTTGTAGGCGTTTTGGCGCGTATTTGTCTAAATTTTTAGTTAAGTTTTTAGATTGAATATTAATCTAGGGGCTAATACGATCCGGAAAGTCAGATGCGATGATTTGGTGCATGACTATGTTATATTTCCCTAAGTTCAGTCGGCCTGAAGGCCGACCTACACGAGTAAATACGTAGGTTTAGTTGTAGGTCGGGCTTCAGCCCGACAATCTCAGTCCGACAATAGTAGCGCTTATTGAGATTCACATTTTGGTCTCGAAACTCTACATGTTTTTCAAGTCTTTCCCAATTCTGCTTATAGGCTTTATTCATGGACAGATCATTTATAGCTCAGCTTGCATATGCCGTCCATGCAGTTCAGTCGGCCTGAAGGCCGACCTACACGAGAGAATACGTAGGTTTAGTTGTAGGTCGGGCTTCAGCCCGACAATATCACCTTGAATCCACGTCAGTTTTAATTGGGTTCTATTTTGACGTAAAAATTTAACCTTTTTTCTAGTAATGTTCTTACGGCCAAAGATGGGCAGCTGGCAAGGGCTTTGTCACGAAATGTGCTGGCGAATTCAGTGTTTTTACACCGATTGTGAAGGTCCGCCAAAACGGCATTCCATTGGTAGGATTCACGTAACCAATCGGGTGCTGAAAAATTGGAGACGACCTCTAACCCGGCGTTTGGTCCTTTCCATTCTGCCACGGCTACAGCTCGGTTTAATCGATGAATAGGCGATGGTGAGGCGTGTTCAAGTAGGGTGTAGCACTCAACAATATTCTGCCATTGGGTTTCGTTAAAACTTGGCGAAAGACAGTGCTCGGCGGCTACACCGGCTTCTGCGTGATACCGTGAAAAATCATTACCTTTTGCAGATTTTTCTAACCACACTAAACCAACTTGAATTCCCCAGCGTTCCCATAAGCTTCTATCTTGTTCTTCGAGTAGCAACAAGCCTTCGTTAGGGCTATGTCGTGCAGGAAGTCGGGCCATATGGAAGTACATAAGCGCTAGAAGGGCGTAAGTTTTGGGGTTTTTACCATGAATATTTTCGGCCAAAATCGTTGTTAATCTTAACGCTTCTTCGCAAAGTTCACGTCGTATCGCTATCTCGATATGCGACGAAAGGTAGCCTTCTGTAAACAGTAAGTACAATATTTTATGCACGGCGGGAAGGCGTTGTTCGTATTCAGTTGGGTTTAAATCATCAAGCAATCGAGGCATTTTTTTTAAAATTGCGCGAGCACGCGTGAGGCGTTTATAGATGTTGGCCTCACTTGCAAATAGTCGAATACTTATCTCGCGAACATCAAAGCCACAGAGCGTTTTTAAGGCAAAAACTAATTGCGATTCGAGTGGTATATTTTTGTGGCAAACAACAAAGAGCATCCGAAGGATATCGTCGTTCAGCTCGTTCGATAAAAAATATTCTGCTTGTATGGATTGCTCAATATTATTAATGTTGGTTTCGTGTAAGTTGTCAATCGATCCTTGTTCAGATCCTATATGTGGAGCCTGTTGTCGTTTTAAAATCGCTATGCGGCTGTTTGTTTGACGTAGCTCACCAATAAGGTGGTTTTGAGCCACTGTATAAAGCCACGCGGTCGGGTTGTTTGGTTGCCCCTTTACTGTCCATGTATCGAGAGCCGCCATAAGCGCTGCTTGTACGGCGTCTTCGACGGCTTCGATATGTTGAACACCTACTTTTCGTGAAAGCATGGCGACAAGCTTGCCGTACTCATGGCGAAAAAAGTGTTCAACTAATGGAGTGTCTATCAAGGCGTACTGATCGCTCGAAGCTCAACACTTGTTCCTGGGCCGCCAATCCCTGGACCTTCACGGACGACTTGCATGGCTTCATCAATGTCGTCAGCGCCTATTATCATAAATCCACCGATGATCTCTTTAGCTTCTACAAACGGTCCGTCAGTGACGCCCTCGGAGTTCATAACTTTTCCATCCGCGCTTAATTTCCCACCCATATCGATGATATTGTCTTTGTATTTGTCCTTCCATGCGTTAAATTTCGCATACATCTCTTCCATTTGAGCCGGAGAAGGTGGCTCACATTTTCCAGATTCGCTTCGCAGAATGCATAGGTATTTATTTTTAGGCATGGTGTTTCCTTTATATAACAGTAATTAGAAGGTTTTGTTGGCTGTAAAACCATGTCCAACATTACTATGACGAAGATAAAACGAAGTTTTGGACAATTATCTTTACGATTTAGTGAATTAGTTGTAAAAGGTGCTAAGGCGGGCTTAATGTACTTAGATATTTAAGCATACCCATACCCATACCCATACCCATACCCATACCCATATCCATATCCATATCCATACCCATACCCATATCCATACCCATACCCATACCCATATCCATACCCATACCCATAAACGACGGCTATAACGACGCCAAGGCCTTCTTAAGGTGTCGATGTAATCTAAATTTTAACAAGTACGCTAATGGGCCTATTGATGGCAATAGTTAGTGCCCATCCATAAATGGCTCTTCGCGAGGAAAAAAGGGTTCAGATTTACGCTACTAGATATCAGCGTTTGTGTATTGTAAACAACGCTATTTAGTAGTGTAAAAATGACTGTTTAAATTTCTCCGCTGCAGAACCCTGTTTATGAAAGGAAGCTATTCAGTATTACATCTTGGCTATAATAGCTTTCAACCCAGTAAAAGAGCGTTTCACGGCGTTTAAAGAGCTAATTCCATCAGGGTAGTCTTCTTGCTCCAAGGTGTACCAAAGTGTTCCTCCGTGCTTCCGTGTAGCCGTTATTAAAGACGGCCAATTAATTGTGTCTTCCCCAATAAAGGGTTTTGCACTTGCTGGAGCGTCTTGTGGAAGTTTTGCTTTGTAGTGGGTTGTAATAGTACTGCCCGGGAATTTCTTTATGTAGTTTATGGGGCTTTTCCCGGCCACCTTGACCCAGCCGACATCCAGCTGAAGTACAACGTCTTGAGTGGTGTTGTTACCGATATAATCCCAGAATGTTGAATCTTTATAGCTATCGAATTCTTTCGTATGATTGTGGTAACCGACGTATAGACCATGGGGCATTAACTGTTTTGACAGAGTGTTTAATTCTTTTACGAAGCCTTCAACTGTTTCAGCGTTTGTCGCTCGATCATCCATTGGGTTTATAAGGTACTTACAATCGAGTACTTTAAAGAAGTTAATCCATTTTTGTGCGTCAACTTCATTATATTCATGAAAGCGCACGTGTGCAGCGGATGCTTTTAGTCCAATACTGTCTAAAAACGCCTTGAGTGCCATTGGGTCGTCTTCCATGCCGCCGTAATTTCCAGCGAATTCAACAGCATCGAAGCCCATCTCAGCTAAGGCCTTTAGCGTTCCTTTAAAGTCTTTTTCTACGGCATCACGAACGGACCAAAGCTGAACACTATATTGCATATCACTCGGTGCTTCTTTTGCGTTAATTAAGCCACTGACGCAAAGTAAACCGAGGATAATTATCTTGAATATTTTCATACTTATTGGGTCCTTGTTATTATCTTTATTATTTCGTTCACCTAAGGTGATTGCGGGATAACCTTAAATATTTTGAATAATGGTGATTGTGCTAGTGAATACTAGGATAAGTATCACTAATAAGAGCAGGTGACGGTTGAGTTTAACAATAAACTTATGTTCTAGGTAATCAATATTACTTGTTACTTGAGCCTGGTGCTAAGTCTTGATCAGTAAGGAATAGGTTTAGACAATAGGGCGGGATCGTAGTTTTTTAGTTTCGTAGATAAACGTGCATTAAGTGTTTCGGTTGTAGGCCGACAGCCAGCCTAGAATTTATGCGTATTTTTTTACCTAATGTGAGAGTGCAATCCCCAACGATCAAACTCAACGATCAAACTCAACGATCGAACTCAACGATCGAACTCAACGATCGAACTCAACGATCGAACTCAACGATCAAACTCAACGATCAAACTCAACGTTCGAACTCAACGTTCGAACTAAGCTGTCGAGCTCAAGTGATCGATCCCTAATGACTGGGACTTCTCGAGAGAGCGAGTTAAAGTCCGTACTATTTTTGTTGTGTTTTGAAACTGATAGCCCACTGCATGACTTTTTTCTTGCGCAATGCTAATAACACAACTGTGATACATAAATAAATGGCCGGCTCTAACCAACCGCTCTTTAATGACATCCAAAAATGTAAGCACGTCAAAATCACAAGAAAATAAATTACTCCATGTAATTTTTGCCAACGCTTGCCCATCATTTTGATAAGCTTTGGTATAGAGGTAAATGCGAGTGTGGCCATAGAGGCCCAAACAATAAAACCGATAATAATAAAATTACGTTTTAGCAATTCGTCACCGATTAGTGACCAGTCAAATGCTAGGTCTAGGTAAAGCCAGCTCGCGAAGTGTAAGCTAGCCCACGCGAAGGCCCACAAGCCTAATGGTCTGCGTAGTACTAATATAGCTTTAATTGACAGTATTCGTGCAAAAGGTGTAATCACTAACGTTAACAGTAATAAGCGCAGTGAACCCAGTCCAAAATAATGGATTAGTTCTTTAACCGGATCGCCACCAAACAAACCAGCGGGTACAGCGTAAACTAACCAGATAATTGGGCTAAGACAGGCAGTATGTGTCACTAATTTCAGTGTTATTTTGACTGTTTTTTTTAGTAAGCGTTTAGACTTGAGTGCCGTCATCGTAAGTTTCGCTGTTGAGTACAAGTACAAGTACAAGTGTTAGTTTAAAAGTATTTTTTTAAATTCATGCCCGTGTATAGCGACGATACTTCTTCGGCGTAACCATTGAATGGCAATGTTACCTGACGTGATGCCGATAATGCGCTTCCAGGCCCAATAAAGCGCTCAGAGGCTTGTGACCAGCGAGGGTGATCTACTTTTGGGTTTACATTCGCGTAAAAGCCATATTCACTTGGCGCTAGATTGTTCCATGAAGTCGGAGGTTGTTTTTCTACAAGACGAATTTTAACGATCGATTTTATCGATTTAAATCCGTACTTCCACGGTACAACTAGTCTAATTGGCGCGCCATTTTGTGGTGGTAGAGTTTTCCCATACATTCCAACCGCGAGGAAGCTAAGCGGGTTCATGGCTTCATCTATGCGTAAGCCCTCAACATAGGGGTATTGAACACTCCCGCCGATGTGACGAGATTTTTGACCGGGGAATTGTTCTGGGTCGTAAAGCGTTTCGAACGCGAGATACTTGGCTTTGCTATTGGGTTCGAATTGCTGGATAAATTTACCTAATTCAAAACCCAGCCACGGAATAACCATCGACCATGCTTCAACACAACGCATGCGATAGATCCGCTCCTCCAGTGCATTATCATTCATCCATTTCCAGACATCGACGGTTCCAGGCTTATTAACTTCGCCTTCAACCGTTAGGGTCCAAGGTTCTATAATCATATTCTGGCTAGCATTTGCGGGATCTGTTTTTGACGTGCCAAACTCATAAAAATTATTATGGGTAGAGGCCTTGCTATAAGGTGTTATGGGCAAAGCATTGCTTTTGGAGTCGGGTGTAAACAGCAGGCTTTTTCGTTTGTCGTGTGGGGAAACTTGGTCTTCAGACGATGAAAAAAAATCAAACAAACCTGCGTGGGCCGGAGTAGCGCCTAGAACACTGGCGAAACCGAGAGTTTTGAGAATAGTTCTTCGGTTTTTATAGCTTGCTTCATCCGTTACGTGGTTTTCGTTAAGTGCACTGTGCGATTTCGATTTAATTAGCATACCGTAACTCCCCTGAATCATCGTTAGTGTCTTAAGTGTATTGTACTTTTGACACTTTTAGGGGGTTTGTGAAGAGATGCGCGAGCGATGTTATACTTTCGTGAGATGTTATGCTTTCGTGATAAATACTGAATCCTTGAACTAGGCCATGTATCTGAGCTAGGTCATGTATTTGAGTTAGGCCATGTATCTGAGCTAGGCCATGTATCTGAGCTAGGTCATGTATTTGAGTTAGGCCATGTATCTGAGCTAGGTCATGTATTTGAGTTAGGCCATGTACCTGAGTTAGGCCATGTATCTGAGCTAGGCCATGTAGCAAAGCCACGGGTTACATTTATGAAGTCGTAGATACTAATTAGTGCCCACCCATAAATAGGGCTCTGCTCCCCATATATTTAAACAGCCATCTTCGTGCTACTCAATCTACTTGTTTGCAATAAGCAAGCGCCTAGATTGAGTAGCGCAAATCTGAAAATTTTTACCCCCTCCCTTTGCGACGAGCCATTTACAGATGAGAATTAGCTATTTATTCATGAGTTTTCGTACAAGTGCAGGTAGTTCTTTTGGATGATCAACAATATGACTCGGGTTTTTACTGAGCTCTTCATCAAACTTTTGCTGGTGCTTGACCCATATTGAAGTAATTCCGCTATCGTGTGCACCGATTATATCTGTCGCTATGCTATCACCGATATGCAAGGCCTCATGGGCTTCGCAATCGGCTAAATGTAAGGCTTTTGTGAAGATAGAAGTAGCTGGCTTTTGTGCGGGCTCCTGACCGCCAATAATAATATGATCAACATGTTGATGAAGGCTTACGGCATTAACTTTTGGTATTTGTGAGAACTCTGGTCCATTAGTGATTACAACTAGGCAAAGGGTATGCCGGACTTCCTTCAAAAACTCTTTAATGCCAGGGAAAAAGTCAAAGGCTTGTAATCTGTCATGGTCAAAGTCGTTTTGTAGTTTTTGTATACGATCTTGATCGACGTTTCGAATGTCGCTTTTGTGCAAAAGATCCTTAATGAGCTGAACGCGGAAGTGATTTTCGCTTTGCTTCTCGATGATAGGCATATATCGTTCGTGCTCACTCTTAGTCCACTCACGGTATATTCCTTGGACATAGCGATTGACTAGCTCCGACGCATGTTCACCCAGAGCGAACTCTGTGCGTAGTGATGCGGCCATCGCCAATTTTGCACTTTCATTCGCCGCGAATGTATCGCAAAGTGTTTCGTCCATATCGAGTAATAGGGCCTTGAGCATTGATAATCCTGAAAGTTAACCGTTAAAAGTAGGGGGCTAGTGTAAAGTAAAAGTGACAATTTGAGAATTTACATAATTTCAAACAGTTTCAAACAGTTTCATGCAGTTTCATGCAGTTTCATGGAGCTTTACAGGGTATAGGGTTAAATACGAGCTCCTCAGCTTATGTCACAAACCGTTGGGAGTGTGCAGTAGCGAGGTCTAAATTGTATAAATATATTGTACAAGTAGATTTTTTAAATCAATTGTTCAAATAGGCCTTTCAATAATTGATAGGCTGTCTTTTTTAAGGTTTATGATGAATATAGATTTTTCCACATTAAGTGGCCCAGAACGTTATTTTGCGATGGTTCAGTCGATTATCCCACGACCGATTGCATGGGTATTAACGGATAACGGTAATAGCAGCCTAAATTTAGCGCCGTTTTCGTTTTTTACTGGGATTTGTAGTGACCCTCCGTTATTGATGTTTTCAGTTGGGAAAAAACCCCCAGGAAACGAGCAGGGGATAGAGAAAGACACGCGTTTAAATATCCGCGAACGAACAGATTTTGTAGTACATATCGCCGCGACCAAACAACTAGACGCCTTAAACGCTTCGGCTGCAACACTTGCGCACGGTGAATCGGAATTGGATCGTTTAAATCTGGAAACCGTCGATTTTGATGGCTTCTCTTTGCCTAGGGTTGGCGTTTGTGACGTTGCTTTTGGCTGTAGTTTGTACAAATATGATGAAATTGGAGCCGTTCCTCAAGCTTTAATTTACGGTGAGATCAAACAAATGTACGTTGCTGATCATCTTCTTGAATCGAATGACAAGAATCGCTTGATTATAAATCCCGAGCAGCTTGATCCTCTATCCCGACTTGGAGGTAACACTTATGCGGCCCTAGGGAAGCAATTAAAGGCGAATAGACCGACGTAATGGAAAAGCGAAAATTACCTAAACTGGCACGACAAGCTCTGAGTTTGATAGCGTATATCGGGATGTTTATTGTTATATCAACACTAGTTGATTGGTGGCGCGGGCGAGATATTCCAAAATCAGCGGCACCAAATTTTATTGAAACGACGATTTCAGGACAGCATATTAATCTAGCCGAAATGTCTAAAGATCAATTGGTTGTATTGTATTACTGGGGTACTTGGTGCGGCGCCTGTAAAGCTACAAGTCCATCTGTTAATACCTTGAACCGATTTTATCCCGTTGTAAGCGTTGCTATGCGATCAGGTTCGGACAAGGATTTGCGCGAGTATATGCAGGCTAAAAACTCATCATTTCCGGTTGTGAATGACGATGATCAGGCATTGGCGAAACATTGGGGCGTTAGAGTCACGCCGATGGTGGTGTTTGTTAAAGACGGACAAGTTATCAATTATACGTCGGGTGTGTCTTTATTTCCGGGCTTATTTTTGAGGGCGCTTCTAGCTTCTAGCTTCTAAATGTGACGTGGAAAAAATGGAAATTAATGTTTATTTGGTTTATGCCAGTCGCAAACATCTATCGGCAATATTCCGTGTATTTATTGACTATGTTTTAGCGGAACTAGGTGATTGAGCAATGACAGGGCTGAGGGATATATTAATGTATCAAGTCGGGGGCAGTCTAAGTCGAGGCTTTATAACGTATCTATGCAGATAAGTTAGGGCTTAACTAAACTGCATGTTTAAATACGCTTACACAAGTTTCTAGCGGCTCTGTTCGAATTGAGGTTCAAGACTATTCAGCTGCTTTTAATTAAAGTGTTTTGGCCATTGCGCGAGCGGGAAACTCCATTATATGCTGCCGTACTTTTTGGTTAAATCTAGCGTGCCACCTTAAAATTTTATATCCTGTCTTATTATATCGCACCTGTGTGTCATAGTTACTTCGCAGTTGAAAAGTATAAGCGTATACAGCCTACATCGGGCGTAGTTTAAACGATGCTAGATAGATAGCTTGATCGTGTGAAGTAGGGTTCTTTGGCGTGACGGTCTATGTCCGGCGTTTGTGATTTTTGCCAGCCGTGGCCGTTCAAAATAAATTATAAAAATAGTGCGAAAATTTCACAGAAGTTGATAATACACCTAAATTAGCGATTATTTCGAGTTTCTATAGCTTTCTGTCGAAAGTAATATCGGTGATTTCAGATTTTCTTGAAGTCGGGCTTGTTGAGTAAAGATTGGTTCTTAAATAGCACGTTATTCTGACATTAAGAGTGTAATAGATCCCCATTTAATCCTTCAATTTTAATCCTTCAATTTAATTCAAATTAAGGGGGATTTCTTGGATTGTATTTTGTACTAAATTTTCAGGATGGTTTTTTAACGTTGTTTTTTGATAAGGTTTTTTAGAGCCGTTTTTAGTTTCGTGGATTCAAGTTCGAAGTGCATCAATTATTAGACTGGTACGATAGTAGGGTTTATTAGAGAAAAAATTAAAAAGCCATTGATATTCAATGGCTGTTGGTGTTGGTGTTGTTAGGTTCAACATTCACGCTGATGCATAAATGTTGAACTTATTTCGGCTTTGTGGCTGGTTTTAGTTAGAGCAAACGCCCACTAGAGTCCATGTCTCATCACTTCCTGGTAACGACTTTGTGTACCAGTTAGCGGTAAACAAGATGCCATCAAGAACCATTGGATCACCACCTTCATGGTGATTAGGTTGTCCGCCTGACCAATCCTTAGTTGTCCAGTTTGGATAAACATTCGCGCTGCTACAATCGACGCCAGGTGTTGGAGTCGGAGTTGGAGTTGGAGTCGGAGTCGGAGTCGGAGTCGGAGTTGGAGTTGGAGTCGGAGTTGGAGTCGGAGTCGGAGTCGGAGTTGGAGTTGGAGTCGGAGTTTCAGGAGCTATTTCGAACCAATCAATGTTCCAGCCGCCATCAATGGCTGCTATTGCAATACCTTGTGTACCCGATGGAATGGTCACAGTATGGCTAATGGTCTCGAATGCTCCCCAGCCACCGGTATCAGAAACCGCGATTTGGCCGTATTGCGCGCCGCCACCGGGCTGTTCAATCGTAAAGCTAGCAGAGCCACCCATTCCACGCGCTACTTGATACGTCACAACATAACGGTTATTCGAGCTTGCAGGAAGAGTTTCCGAATAAATCATCCAGTCACCAGGATCAATCCAGCCGACAGAACCGCCATCAACAATTACGCCGTCGCTACTAGTGAAGTTTTCCGCTTCAATATGAATTCCTGCTCCTGGAGTCGGAGTTGGAGTCGGAGTTGGAGTTGGAGTAGGAGTCGGAGTAGGAGTAGGAGTAGGAGTAGGAGTAGGAGTAGGAGTCGGAGTAGGAGTAGGAGTAGGAGTAGGAGTAGTCATGGAACGCAAAATGTCGCGAGTCTTGGCGCCACTCTCACTGTAGTCATTTGAGCTCCATCCGCCAAATTCACTGGTGCCCGTTTTTAGGGCTCCCGAAGTTTGACAGCCAAAGTGGTCGTCGGACAAGTTCCAGTTTGCGTGGCTAATACCACGGTCGTGTAGATAGTTAATCCATTCGTCAGTACTGCCATGATTAACACCGCCACAACCCGAAGCGTTAACCGAACCCCATTCTGTTACAAACAGAGGAATACCAAATTGATCCATTGCGGTTGTTGCTTTATCGCGCAGGCCGCCAAAATGTGTATCGGCATAAAAATGCAAGGTATAGGCAACGTTGTGGTCAGATAGTGGTGAGGCGCCAGCCGCGTCGACATCCTGTGACCAGTTAGGGGTACCAACAATGATCAAATTGTCACTATCGTTTGCACGAATAGTTTGTATTACGCGTTCTGCGTAGTCTTTAATTGTTGACCATTGGGTTGCTGAACCTTGATTACCGTCCTTATCTTTGTTGTCAGGTTCGTTATAGATCTCATAGATCACGTTATCAAGATGGCCGTAGCGTTGCGAAACTTCACGGAAGAAGTCATGTGCGTGGCTTTCAAACTCTTCGGCATGGTGTGTGTGCCAATCAATAATGACATACATGTCGTTAGCAACAGCGGCATTAACGACTAGATCAACTTGATCAAAAGCCCGTTGCGGGTTGGCAATATAGCCATTCTCGTCACTGAAACCCGGTTGAACCGCGATTGCAGCTCGAATGATTTTCGCGTTCCAGTCGTTCTTAATAAAATTAATGGCATCGTTATTGTAGAACTTACCGCCGTCGGTATTGCTCCAGAATAAGCTCATACCGCCCATTGCGCCTTCTTGTCCACCGGCAAGTACTTTGTTGCCAGGAGTGGTTAAAGCAGGAACAGCAGCAAGTGCTGGGGCGGAGGTTAGGGCGACAGCCCCGGCAAACATGACATTGCGTACAGCACGACTTAAAGGTGAACGTTTAAAGCCGGTATCTTTGGATGTTTTCATAATAGATCTCCAATTATTATATTTATGTAGCTGAAGGTTAAAAAAGTCGAGTCGCTACGTTTGAGCTCTATAGAAGAGCTTTATAAGTTCTCTCGGCTTTCTTGGTATTTTTGCTTTCTTCAACGGAGCGTCCTTTGGGGGCGCAAACAAAGACTACTCCCTTTCTGCTTAGATAATCGTCAGGGTTAATGCTTTAATTCGAAATCAAAGTTTGCCACAGGTATGTAAGAACGCTTACCTTTGATGTTTTCCCCCTACATAGCAGTTGTTTAATATATTCATCACTCTGTATAGGTCCATGAATCAGTAAATTCGTGTATTTTCTAGTACCAAAACCCCTATTCTAAAGGGCTTTTTCGTTTTTTATATCAAAAAAATATATTGCCTATTTTTGTTTTTGTTTATTAATTTAGTCAAAATATGTGGAGTTAATTGATGAAAGTATCAAAAATATTTCAAAGTAAGCGGGTGTATTTTTTGTGATACGCACTAATGCTTACTTATTAGTGAATGTATTAGGGTTCTTGGTGGTTGGTTAGTACTAAAGTTTAGGTATGTGTGCGTTATCATTATGGGACTAATCTAATAAAGTACTATTATTTGGGAAGGTTGGAAGGGGTTTCTACTTGGCTACTCACATGAACATAATCGTGTAAATGCGCATTAGGTGAGCGAAATCATGTGATCTAAAACCAATTTCTTATAGTATTCTATAGCGCGTGTGTTGGCCGGAACTTTACGTCTATAGTTAAAGTTGATTGCGGTGCTTTTAATGATAGTTGGATTGTATGTCCGTAAAGGATACGACTTTTTGTGTCTCCAAGCCTTTGAATAAAATTGGAGCTTGGATGTAAAATAGTCTAACCAGTAATTAGCCAAAGATGTGTGTAGGTTATTACGGAAATAATAAGAAATAACAATAATAAGATGGCGAACTCCTATGAAGACAGAATTTGATAACGACTGGAAGAACTGGATTAAAACAAACGTAGATGATGGACAAGATAGGGATGGGATTTTTAAGATTCTATTAGATGAAGGTTATAGCTACGATGCAATATGTCGTGAGATGGCATATAAGCCTAAATTAGCCGTCACAAAACTCATTAACCCCTTCGATTCGGCCAATAAAAGCCGGGCCAAAAATGCCACTAATTACGGAACAGCGATAGATCAGAGTAAGTTATTCATCCCAAATGCGAAGAAGCTCGATTCCGATCGTCTAGAATTGCATACATTGGAGGGCTTTCTTGATACAAAAGAGTGCTTAAAGATTGTCGACCTTATAAAATCAGAGCTTCGTCCCTCCACGCTTTCTAGCTTTGAATCAGACAAAGCTTACAGAACCAGTCGGACGTGTAGCCTGGGAACTATTGGCGGTGACTTTATGCGCGAGATAGATACGCGTATTTGTCGCCTGATAGGTGTTGATCCATCGTACTCCGAGCCTATTCAAGGACAGCACTATGATATTGGTCAAGAATTTAAGCCGCATACCGATTATTTTGAGCAGCATGAGATGGCCGAGCATGGGGGCTTAATGGGGCAAAGAACCTTTACGGTTATGATCTACCTTAACGATGTAGAAGAGGGCGGTGAAACACGTTTTAGTGAGGTTAATACGCAGTTTGCGCCGCGCGAAGGGATGGCTGTGATTTGGTCGAGTTTAAACTCGGATGGCACAACCAATAGCAATAGTATGCATCATGCTTTACCTGTATTAAAAGGGTATAAAGCGGTTATTACAAAGTGGTTTCGTAGTAATAGTCGTTTGCCCAGTAAACCCCCAATGTTTACCAAAGAAGCAAACGAATACGTTCCAAATTATACCCAAACAGGGTTTAAAATTGCTCGCCTTCCGCAAGAGGTTTTAGATAGGATTCAATGTTTTTACCGTGCGAATGTTAAGAAAGCAAAAGAAGAGCACGTGCCCGGAGATTTCATATTTAACGCGAAAAAGAAGAAAAGAAAGAGTAGCTCTCTCGTTGATTTGAGCCCTGAACTTCGTCAGGAGATACACGATACCTTAAAGCCATTACTGGAAGAATGGAGTAATAAGTCGTTGAACCCAACCTACGTTTACGGGATACGAAACTATCACAGAGGAGCGGTACTTAAAACGCATCGTGATAGATTAGAGACGCACATAATAAGTACGATTATCAATGTAGATCAAAAAGTTGATAAAGATTGGCCATTAGTCATCGATGATAATTATTACCGTCGTCATCATGTGATTTTAAAACCGGGTGATATGGTTTTTTACGAAGGCGCGAGATTAACGCACGGTCGGCCCTTCGAGTTTATTGGCGACTCGTTTGCTAATATCTTTTGTCACTTTAGCCCAACAGATTATGTACCGCGAAAGCTTGTTTTATGACGTGGTTCTCTACTAGGGTTGTCTGGCCGACAGCCCTAGTATGGGTCTAATCATTGATACAATCATCAAACTCTTCTTTATCACAGTCCAAATACTGAATAGATAGGGAAAACCACTTAGCTGCAGGTAGGCTATGTGTATGTCCCAATATTGATAAATATGTAGCGTATGTAACACCTTTACGTCGATATTTTGAAAACGCCTTTTTCGTATCTTTTTCATTGAAATCTCGACTGCCAGTTAAGAATACCAAGCGCTTTTTCTGTAATTTACTTAAGAAACTCTTACCATTACCTTTCCATTTATTCACACCACTAAAAAATATTGCACCATCGAAGCTATCTGGATATTCCCACATCATCATACTGGCGACGCGACCGCCACCGGAAAACCCTGAGATATAGTTTCGCGAATTGTCAATTGGTCCATAACCTGAGGCTATGTGTTTAGCGAGTAGGCCTAGTAGGACTCTTCGAGCACTATTTTGTTTATTTCCGGACGCGTTGGCACTAATCCAAATTAATCTTTCCTTGTCTATGACCTCTTGCCACTGCGGCGGCATAGCGCCTGAATCAATAGGGCTTATGTAAACCAAAATCCCTTTAGCTTCACCTTTCTTTAGGTTCCTTGGAAATACAACTTCCCAGCTAAGGTCTTCGTTTTCTGGGAAGTACGTATTTAGGTGCTTAAGCTTCTCTCGGCTATACAGTTCTTCAATCTTAAAGCTGAGTGTGCTGACGTTTTTTTCCGATTCTGGACCTGCTGCAATGGTGTGATCAAAATGCATTAATAGAGTTATAAGAAAGACTAATTTCCTTGCGGCTCTTAGTAACGAAGTTAAGGAGCACAAAGAGGAGAGTCGGGCTTTTGCATAACCTTGTGAGAATATTGAGATTACAGTGTTTTTGTACATGATTGCATTAGTTAGGGTTGATAGCAGTAAAGCGATATTTAGCGCTAATTCTGCTAAGAGTAAAGTAGAGTAATGTAAAGTCTTGAGCTAATCATAAATTTAACAAATTTCGCCACTACAATCCATTATTGCAATACCTTCACTTAGGGTGAAACCGCCTTATAGTTGTGTGAATATCAAAGAGTACGCACGTTGGACGTATTGTGTATCAGTGTGTTAGTGCACAGTTCTTATTTTGTCCGCATAGTCTTAACTGACTAAGACATTAATTGCCGTTATAATTGCTTAATTCAGTAAGTACTTGAGTGTTTAGATGTTAAATTCCAATGAATTATGCGTATTTGGTCAATCGTTTAAGCTCGAACGGTACCCCATATTTGAAAAAGATGGCCTTAAGGCTTGGGATAGTGCCGATTGTTACTTATTGGAGTCGATTAAAAGTTTGATCGGGGCTAGCAAGAAGATCTGTGTCCTAAATGATAATTTTGGCGCTCTAAGTGCGCCGCTAAATGACTATGAACCCTATAGTTACAGTGATTCTTGGATGGCTATGGAAGCTATTCGGCTAAACTCTAAGGCTTCGGGTAACGTGGAAAAAGTCCAATTTCACAGTACTCTATCTACATTGCTTGATCAGCCAATACCACCTGATTTAATTGTTGGGCGCGTGCCAAAATGCAAAAGCCAATTAATCTATTTACTAGACAGTTTGCGCAATTGGGTTGCGCCAGATTGCCAATTGTTTTTAGCTGGAATGGATAAACATCTTAGTCGGGGGCAATTTGATCTAGTCTCTCAATATTTTGGGCCTGCTGAATTTTACCCAGGTTACAAGAAAGCACGTATTTGGCGCTCGGTTGTCGATAAATCATTAGCCCCAACCACACCATCGATCGCAAATGTCAGTCTTGATGAATTTGACCTTGAACTTAAATCACATGCGAACGTATTTAGTCGCGAAAAGCTCGATATAGGTAGCCGCTTTTTATTAGAAAATATTTCACTGATTCCAACTAAACGTAATGTTGCTGACTTAGCGTGTGGGAATGGTGTTCTTGGTTTGGCTTATCTGAAATTTCACGAAAAATCACATCTAACATCACATCCAACATCTTCAATATCGTTTTTTGATGAATCTTTTCAAGCCATTCAATCTGTGGAAGAAAATATTGAATTCAATATGTCTAACTCCGACGTTAATACGAAAACATATGTGAATGATGGCTTGCTTGGTGTGAGTGAGGACGAGTTTGATTTAATTCTATGTAATCCTCCGTTTCATCAGTTAAATACCGTGAGTACCGCTGTGGCGAGACGATTGTTCGAGCAGGCGCATAAGTCATTAGCCGACGGAGGAGAGTTTTGGGTTATTGCTAATAGGCATTTGGGTTATCACCATGTGATTAAAAAGATATTCTCTAACTGCAGTCAGATAAAGGCCAATTCCAAGTTCACTATACTCTCTGCGGTAAAAGGCAATAGTAAAACCCAATAGTGAATACTAGCGCTTATCTCCAGCGGCAATTCTAGGAAAGAGAATCTAGGAAAGAATTTATAAATTAAATCTAAAAGAGAATTTCATAATAAAGCACCCATAGAGTGTTATTTGTGAAAAAGTCCTCCTACAAAATGATGGTAGTAGTAAAAACTAATAAAAATTTCGATAAAACCAATAGGCTGAGAATTCTATGCATCAACTTGATCCTTCCGAACTACGTGTTTTAGGTGTGCTAGTCGAAAAAGAACGTACAACCCCAGATCAATACCCATTATCGTTGAATGCGGTAATGTTAGGGTGTAATCAAAAGAGCAATCGCGATCCTGTGTTAAATCTTAGTGAAGGGCAAGTTCAAAGAACTCTCGATGGTTTAGGTCGTAAGGGTTTAGTTTTGGAGGATACCTTTAGTAGTCGTGTTGCCAAATACAAACAGCGATTTGGTAATACAGAATTTAGTAGTGTCAAACTTGATGAAAAAGAACAAGCTATTATCGCAGTCTTGTTTTTAAGGGGCCCTCAAACACCAGGTGAACTTAGAACTCGTTGCGCGCGTTTAAGTGATTTTGAATCGGTTGAGGAGGTAGAGCAGGTTTTAAATTGCCTGGCTGAACGCGAAGGCGGTAGTTTTGTGCGTAAATTGCCCCGTCAACCGGGCCGACGTGAATCACGTTATCAGCAGCTATTTAGCGGTGATACGCCTGTGGATGAGTCCGAATCCCATGTTGGTATAAGCGATGATAGTGATGAGAATGTCGATACTGATGTCGTAGAGAATTGCCCTAATTGCGGTAAAAAAATGCTAGAACTAGAGTCCAAGCTTGAAAAACTGAATGCTGAAGTTCAACAACTTAAAGCGCAATGGAAAGCGCTTTCTGACTAGATTTCTACTTTCATTGACACTCTTTGCTAACGTGCTTATTTCGCACGTTACGTGTATTTTAATCGTGTATGTACGTTATTTTCTAGGCGTTAATCGGCGATATTTACTATTTAACATAGAACATAGAACATAGAACATAGAACATAGAACATAGAACATAGAGCATAGAACATAGAACATAGAACATAGAACATAGAACATAGAACATAGAACATAGAACATAGAACATAGAACATGACTAAACGCAGAGTTTCTTCACAGGTGCTTACAGTGAATTTTGATTGACTCTTGCAAAACCGTTCAGGCTCGTAAAGAGCGTAAGGGAATTATATGCATTGGGTTTTTATGGTGATTGGTGTCGGTTTAGGTTCGGCTTTTGCTGAACTGTGGGGTGCTATCAGTGGCGGCTTACTGGGACTTTTTGGTGGCTTGCATATTCATAATCGGTCTCGCTTTAAACACCTTGAGGATCAACTTAAGGAATTAAAAGACGTAAATCAAAATAATGGCATTCGAAACGAGTCAGAATTCCAACGCAGCGCAGTAATGGGTGCTAAAACTCGTGAACAACTGAACTCTGTCGGTGAAGGACCTA
>JBLIMQ010000035.1:0-33837 GCA_047638775.1 Flavobacteriales bacterium | reverse complement strand
CGCTTGTCAGGTACAGAGTCATATGTCGGAGCTGAATGTTGGCCCCGATCACCGAGGAACCGTATGACTAAAAGGTCACGTACGGATCTGTGGGGAGCGTCGCCCGAAAGGGCGGCTCTTACCCGGATGTCGGAACGTGTTTTCGTTCCTTCGGCACTACAAGCCGTCCGCAGCAGCGGGCGTTAGATTCCCACAAGGTTGAGAGATCGAGAGGTATGAGTGAATAGTTTAAAGCTAGTATTACTTCAAATTGTAATTGTATTAATGAACTCTTTGTTTATCATGGGATGTAACGCTAACTCCGAGGGTGATGATGGCCTCTCTGTCCGTATGGTCTACGATAAGAGTCTGAGCTTTGCGGGCGAAGATAAAGAGAAGTATCGAAAACTTAAAACCGGTCAACGTGTTGTTGCCGCTAGCAATGATGTGGACTATAGCCAAATTCGTATTTCGATACATGCGGATCGTGCCAAGGTGGAGTGGGGGGTAGAGCAATCCACCTCCTTTGCAGCACCCAGTGCAAAAGCCATGGAAGGGTTAAAGGCGATGAATATCGATTTTTACGACCAGAAAAATCAACTGATGATAAAGAAACAAGAAGTCGTTGTATGGCATGGCAACGATGGGCGTAAGTTTCATACTGTCGTGACGGATTCGAACAATTACGATGTCATTACCAAAGCAGTTGACCCAAGTCAAAAGAAAAAGCAGCGCGTAAACAGGTCGCGGGCAGCTGCTTGCGATCAGCTTCCTACCCATCATTTTCGTTTTCCAGTTTTGCAATCGCCGTGTCAAATCGGTGCTTGGATTGATAGCAAATATTGGATCCCAACTGGACGAAAAAAGTCGATCGAGGTGAAGGTGAAAAGAAGTGTCGCCGGCAACTTTAAACGTGAGTTTCTCGAATGTGAGTACTATACCGGGGCTGACAATCATGAGAGTTCAAAGTCTGGGCGATGTATTTCTTTTGAAGGTTCGGTTCCCTTTTTGCTGATCGACACTGTTCAGGGAGCTGATGGGAGAAGATTAGTCGATCAAAACTCAAAACTTGAATATCAACTCGTGACGGTAGATTGGTCACCAAAACCAGAAGAAAATGAATTTAACTTTGACTCCGTTGCCGTGTGCGGAGCACCGCAATCTGGCGACGATAGTTGGGTTAAGTGCTGAGGTCTAGGTGCTGAGGGATAAGTTCTGAGCGTTAATTGTCGTAGGTAATGCGGGAATAAATCGGAATTATTGACTAACGCTTGCTCTATGTCGAAGCTCGGCTTAATTCATTCTTTGATGTTAGTGAGTTTCGAGGCTTTTGGAGTTTTAGTAAGAGGCTACCCACGAAGTCTTTGGGTATAGCCGTAAAACGCTTCTTCTGTGAACAAGGGTTGTGACTTGTATCGGCCTTGACCTACATGCATGTAGGGAATGCGGATATTGCACGACTACAGGATGTAGGATGTAGGGCGTAGAGCGAAGCAGGAAGCCAGAGCCGAGGAACAAATATTTGTCCCAAAAACGTCCTGTGCAGTTTTCCTCAATGTTCGCTTATCGTGATACCACTTAATTAGGCTGCTGCATAAATTCGTTAATACTCGTTAAGCGTATCCGCCAGTCTCAACAATCAACAATCAACAATCAACAATCAACAATCAACAATCAACAAGTGCGTGGCCCCGCATGTGCTTTTTTGGTGGCGATGCTCAAAACACTGGCCGGTATGATTATCTGCTCCGCATAGAAATGAGCGTCGAGCGCAACGTGACATGGTGTGGTAGTAGGGTGCTGGGTGTTGTCGCAGAATTCCATTTCTGGTCGAATACACAGTATTTATACTGGTGGGGGTTCGTTATGATATCAATCTATAAGTGCACGTCCCCATACGTCTAATAAGTGCCATGCGTCTTGTAAGTAGAAAACAATTAAAGGAAATGAAGTGGCATCATTGTCTCGAATGAAAGATACATCCATGGGATGGTTTATTATTGTTTTGATGTTTTTCCCCTTTGTCGCGCAGGCCGACGATGTCACGGTTTCCAAGCGTGATGGAAAGTACTTTGCTGAGTTACACATTGCTGGGAGTGACTGGTCTAAGACCGTGCCCGAAGCAAGGCGCTTTATAGACTCTTTGACGTTAGAAGTCACGTGGTGGGGATTGTTGGGTCAACCAGTCTACTATCATACATTGACGTGGCATCTGAGAGAGTCACTTAAGGTAGAGCTTTATGGCAGCTACCCTATATATCTTAATCGTAAAAATCTTTTGCAACACCCGGATCTTCTGAAACGCTTCGATGAATTAAGGCCGCTCAAGATAGAAATTACATTTGATGCGACCTTACATCAGATGTTGGTTCCTTCTAAAATTGGTAGATTTGGTACTTACTTTAACAAATATTACGAATTTAACTTCACTAAAGTAGTGAAAGACGTCGAGCTCATGACGGTTGCCTCTGGTAAGCGCGGTGAGAATATCAGTCCTGGCAGTCCTAGCTACCAAAAATTCACCGGAAATGTAATAAACTTGGAGACTGGTGTCACCGCCAACGAGGTAGAACAGATATTGTCCAACACCTTTGTTAATACCGGTGAAATCTCATTTAAAAATGCGCATATTTCTAAGATCGAACTGCCCAACCGTAAAGTCAAATCGATTTATGACTCTCTTATGCAGCGCGCGCACGGCTGTAATAAGTTTGTTGATAATCCTGTTGTCTGGACGTGTGCGGAAGAAAAAACCACAAAGGATAAAAATATTGAAGAATCTGAGGCCGATGGTTTTTGGCAGAACGGCGGCGAAACTGCGGAACCGAATACGGGTACGACTCAAAATGCAGCTAATGGTGGCGGTGATGACTTTTGGACGACGGGAGGCGAGCAGGAAAGCCAAAAGATCAGGCGCGGTAAAGTTGTAGCCGCTGAAAATGTAACCCAAGAGCAGGACGGTTTTTGGTCAAGCGGATCTTCTGAGTCTAAGCAAAAAATCACTGAATTCTGGCAGGGTGGCGCGAGTGAGAGCTCTAATGAAGATCATGAAATCAAAACACTAGGAGGGCAGCAAGGAGTGATCAGCTTGTCGGGTGAAACTCTAATTCCGTTTAGAAAATGGCAGGTAGAATCTTACAACGGCGGTATAGCGCGAGTAATAGAAAAGCAATACGACTCAGATTCGTGTGAGGTAGATACGGTACCCCGAGCTTTGGGTTGGTATTTTTCGACGAAGGGTTGGTATTATAGTGTAAGTGCCGTGAAGGAAGGGTATGTTGATGAGACGGGTACTTGGCTGACGCCTCCGAGTAAAAAAGTGTACTACCGTATGAATCTGAGGGGAGGTAAGCATGAACGTTACATGCAGGTTCGCCAAGATCATTACGAGAAAAATAATGCGAATAAGTTTGATCGGTTATCGGATCGTCATGAGGATGGCATGGCCGAATGCAAGGATGATATGAGGGCACAGATGAAGATATTTATAAACACCTATAAGGCTAAAGGGTATGTACTTAAAAGCGCAAAATAAAACGTTATTACAATCGGTCGTAAGCCTCATTTTTATGATTTTTGTTTTAAACCTTGGTTTTACTTCAATGGCGCAGGCTCAGAGCCAGGACGAAAAACTAGCAAGGGCATATTATTTTGAATCCGAACGTGCTGTTAATATAGAAAGTTATAGTGACGCCTTACTCGCTATTAATAAAGCGGAAGAATTACTCGGAAAGGGAAATGCCAGTACAACAGCCATAAAAGTAAAAATTTATTTTGGACAACAAAAATACAACCTTGCGAAGCAAGCACTGAATAAATTTTACACTTACGAGGCGGGCGACAAATTATCGCGAGAAATGTCAACATATCTTATTCGTATAGATAAAAAAGTAGAGGGGGAAAATATACGTATTGCAGCCCAACGACAGGCGCAGATTGAGAAAGCTGAAAGAGACAGATTGGCAGCCATCAGCGCTGAAAAGCGTCGTATTTTAGCCAATAGGGTAAGGCAAGAAAATATTGAAAAAGAACGCCTAGCTACGCAGTCCAAACACCTAGGCGCTCTACTAAAGGCGCATCAAGATCAAATTGAGCGTTGCGAAAAATACGCTAAATACCACCAAGAGTCCGAATCGTGTGTTGAGGTTGGGCGACGATTTGAATATGGTGATCTCGTAGCGCAAGATTACGAGAAGGCTGTCTACTTCTATCGTGCTGCTTGCCATGGTTATAATGAAGTGCCCTTAGAATCTGATCACGGCTATAGCGATAGTTATGTGGATATTAATGCCTGCTTAGGTCGTATTCGAATGTTGGACCATGGCTATGCGGTCTCGGAGCATCCCGAAGTTGAGGCGTTTAATATCTTGGTAGGGCAACGCTGTGATAGAGAGATCCCCAGTGTTTGTAATAAAGTAGGTTTATTTTGGCAACACGGGGTTTTCTATAGTGACGGAAAGTTATACCGGAAGTCAGACTCTAAACGCGCAAGGAATCTTTTCACTACTAGCTGTGACGCCGGTAATGCCCAAGGCTGCGCGGCACTTAATTTTTTACAGCCGGATACCAATGAGCGTTATTTGAGCTACCTTGATGCATGTTGGGGAGAAGACAAAGATGCCTGTTATCAGGTAGCCCAACTTTCCGCTGCAGATCCAAAACTCGAAGAGCATACTGACATTAATAATATGGGGTCGGATTCCTTTTATATTAAGGCCTGTGGTTTGGATAGCATGGAGGCTTGTTATGAATATGCGAATATAAAGTCTAAAAATCTTTTTGGCGAGTACTACTTCCCTAATGAAAAGGTTGTTGCATTTTTTCAAAAGGTTTGTACTTCTATACAACCCAAAGACGCGTGTAGTAAATTAGAGTCTGTCAAAGCAGAAATTTTGGCCAAGGCTGATGTTTTTGAGGCTGAATGTGTGAAAGGCGAAGGAAAACTCTGTGCGGAAGTTGGCGATTGGTTTAATGAGGGCGTTATCGTTCCTGTTGATTATACGCGAGCTGGTATTAATTATCGTATCGCCTGTGATTCGGGGTGGGACTATAGTTGCAAGGTCTATGCAGTCATGGCCGAAAACGGCAAAGGTATGGCTGTTAGCCTCGATACCACAGCAAAATATTATACATTGGCATGTCAGGATAACATGGCGGATGAAGATGCTTGTATTAACGCCTATCGTTTTATTTCTGCGGGTCATGGTTCTAAAGAGGACAAGTCTAAGTTAAAGAAAGCAGTAAAAAATACTAAAGGTTATCTTAAGTACTATTGCAAACAACAGAAAAAAGAAGGTGGCTCTGGGAGTTCCAGCTATTGCCAAAGGTATAAAAAGATCAAAGCGCTTAAATAGAATAGTTAGCAGGTAATGCTTTTATGCGTGAATTGTCAGATAAAACTCAAAGGTATGAAATTGTATATGAGAGTATTTTATAATCTTTAGTCTGTTTTTTGACGTTTTAATTATGTCTAACTGTTGTTGTATTAGGTAAAGTTATGATCAACTCATGTAGGGTCTACCTTGCCTTATTAGATGTCTTATAGCATGGTGAATTAATCTTCTCCATTTATAATAGAAGGTGTAATTTGGGCTGATTTTAACGGCGAGTGATGACATGGACAATGCAAAGAAACTTAAAATGTTCACTATTAAGGTCTTTCCTGTAGGGCTCGTTAATGGTGAACCCGAGACAGAATATAACGGTAACGGTGATGAGTGGCGTAGTTGCAATCAAATAAAACAACCTGGGTTCGATGGGGCGCAAACTATCAATCTGGATGATTTATGGCTGCAGGTGTTTTCTACATACCCGAAATCAATTGAAGTGGACGTTATTGGGTACGAGACAATTGTTAAATATAACAATACCCAACAACTGACGGAAAAGTTTACTATCGTTGCTGATTTTTGCTATGAATAAATGAAGTAAATGAAGTAAATGAAGTAAATATATAAAAATTGAGCCCATTGAGCTCGGAATATTTTCACCGGTAAAAAAATATCGATATGTGTCAGTTAGGCTTCTGTCGTTAGTAATATAGCGTGGAAAGTTTACTGCCTCTAATAGATTTTTCCTTAGAGGCATCTGCAGATGATCTCAAAGATACCGATATGATTTCTAGTTTTCTTCACGTCACCTTATTTTATTGTTATTTTTGGTGATAGGGTAAGCAGCGAAGGGCCTGTAGCTCATGTAATTAATCAGCCGTTAATCGACATGAACGAAATTTTTATCAAGTATCGTAGTTTTTCAGATCTCGGTGTTTGTAGTTCAATTGAGCGCAAGTAGATCTGAGTCCTCGTGTTAGTCCCCGGCTACAGATAAATTGAGGGCTAGATATAAAAAGGGGTAATATACTGTTGCGACGCAAAAAAATTTTTTTATGAGAGTATCACATGTCAAAAATAGTTAATCTGAAATGTCTATGTGGAGCGGTCAAAGGAAAACTTAATGTCGTTCCCGGGTCATTCTTTCATGTTCATTGTCTATGTTGCGATTGTCAAAGTTATGCCTCGCACTTAGATAATAGTAGAAATATTGTAGACGAACATGGGGGCTCTGAACTTTTTCAAACCTACCCCGCGTTCATGGAAATTACTGAAGGTAATAAAAACATTTCCTGCACTCAATTTGGCAAAAAAGGGCTATACCGGTGGCATACCTCGTGCTGTAACATGCCCTTAGCGAATACAATGAGCTCGTCTAAGATTCCGTTCGTCGGGGTGTCGGTAAAGCTTATGCAGTTTGATAGTGAGCAAGAAAAAGTAGAAATACTAGGGCCTGTAACGATGAAGGCCTTTGGTAAGTATTCAATTGGAGACATGCCGGTAGATGCTCATGCTAAGTTTCCAATTTCATTTATGCCAAAAATATTGGGTTTTATGTTAAAGGGAATGCTTGGGCGGAAGAATAAGCCGTCTCCATTTTTTACGGGTGGTGTTCCAGTGGCAAAGGTTCATGTTCAGTCATAGATATGCCGTCAGTTGATAATAATGGATGCGTTCAGGCGTGTTCGGAAATGCTACTTCAGGATTAAAAAACGATAAATAGTTAAGCGTGGTGCGCGTGCGATCTGTTCTATAGCCTGCAAAAAAATGTTATCGATCTTTTTGATTACGGGTGAGATATTGCCTGCCATATGATATGTTCGCCCTCCCCAAAAAATAATATTTGAGCTAAAAGGTTGTAAATATGCAACATTATTTTGCGGTGATCGAAGCTGGTGGCACCAACTTTAATTGTGCGATCATCGATGCCGACAGAAAAATACTCGCTGAAACTAGAATAGATACCACTACTCCAGAAGAGACTCTGGGTTTAGTGATAAATTTCTTTAAGACGCAAAAACAAGACGGCTATGACTTCGATGTATTGGGCTTGGCCTGTTTTGGGCCCATCGACTTACGCTCCACCTCGACTACCTATGGGTTTATCACCGCCACACCTAAACCTCATTGGTCGAATGTGGCGATTTTGCCGCAACTAGAAAAGGCATTGCAGTGTCGTGTGTATTTTGACACTGATGTGAATGCTGCGGCTTTAGCTGAATACTGTTGGGGAGCGGCACAAAACACTGAAGTTAGCGTGTACGTAACAGTAGGAACTGGATTGGGTGGGGGAGTGATCATAAACGGTAAACCCTTACATGGACTAATTCATCCCGAAATTGGGCATATTCTGCTGTCACCACCCGACGGTATTGAAGGCGTTTGTCCCTTTCATGGAAACTGTGCCGAAGGGCTTGCGTCGGGTAAAGCTATGAGTCAAATATGGCAACAACCAGCAGAAACACTCAATGACGAACATCGCGCTTGGGATGTCGAAGCGCAAATGCTGGGGCTTTTTTGCCACAGCTTATTACTGAGTTTTAGCCCGCAAAAAATCATTTTAGGCGGGGGCGTAATGTACAAGCCAGGGCTAATCGAAAAGGTCATTGAATGTACTAAACAGTCGCTCGGCGGTTATCTTACCTTGCCAACAGATGTAACACTTGGTGACATTATTTGTCGGCCCGGATTGGGGCAGTATTCCGGCCTGTTGGGTGCGCTAGCTTTAGCTATTAATGGCGCAAAGTCCTAGCTCCTAGGAAATGATGGGCCATCCAACCTTGTCTAAGAAAAAACGCGTTTTGCACATCGCTCCATATTTGTTCCTATCTTCACCCACTTTTGAACGTAAGGTTTTTTATGTCTACCAACCCTTTGCTTGTTTCACACACATTGCCACCCTTTGCTGAAATCACTGCAGAACACATTGTACCTGCCGTTGTTGCCATCACCGAAGGGAACCTAAAAGCTCTGGATAGCCAGCTTAGGGACTTAAATGACGTAAATTGGGAAACCCTAATTGCGCCCTTAGAGGAGCGTGGCGACATGCTAAGTCAAAGTTGGGCGCCCATTGGCCACCTTAATTACGTTAGTAACAGTCCCGAATGGCGCAAAGCCTATGAAGAAGCGCTGGCGCTACTCAGTCCGTATAATACGCAGATGGGTCAAAACGCCAAGCTTTGTGAGGCTTACAAAACACTGGCTGCCAGCGACGCATTTGAGAGTTTGTCACTAGCCAAGCAAGCGAGCATAAAGTACGCGCTACGCGATTTTAAATTAAGTGGTATCGACTTACCTGCCGACAAGCAAAAGCGTTACGGCGATATTCAGGCAAAGCTTTCACAACTGACTAGCCAATTCAGCAACAATGTATTGGATGCAACTCAAGGCTGGTATCACCATACGGACAACGAAGGTGAGCTGGCAGGGCTGCCTGCTACCACCAAAGAAGCCGCCGCTGCTGCTGCCAAGCAAAAAGAGTTAAGCGGTTATGTGCTTACCCTTGATGGCCCAGTATATATGGCCGTGATCACCTACGCCGATAGCCGCGAACTGCGCACAAAAATGTACGAAGCTTACACTACGCGCGCATCTAGCCAAGGCCCGAATGCGGGTAAGTGGGATAACGCTCCGTTGATTGAAGATATTCTGGCTCTAAGGCAGGAGCTGGCACAGTTACTTGGTTTTAAACATTACGCTGAACTCTCGTTAGTCACCAAAATGGCCGAAAGCCCTGCGCAGGTAGTGACCTTCTTAGAAGACTTAGCCACCAAAGCCAAACCGGCTGCTGAAAAAGACCTAGCGGAGCTTATGCAGTGGGCAAAAGACAATTTTCAAGTAGACGATTTACAGCACTGGGATATCAGTTATTACAGTGAAAAATTACGGCAAGAAAAATATTCAGTATCGCAAGAAGAGGTGCGTCAATATTTCACTTTGCCTAAAGTATTAAATGGCCTATTTGATGTTGCGCATAAATTATTTGGTATAGATGTTGAAGAAAATAGCTCTGTGGACTTATGGCACGGAGATGCACGTTTTTTTGATATTAAGAAAGATGGAAAAAAAATTGCCGCCTTTTATTTGGATTTATACGCACGTGAAGGTAAGCGGGGGGGAGCGTGGATGGGCGACTGCCGTGTGCGCCGCGCTACGCCCACGGGCCTACAATTGCCGGTTGCCTTTTTGGTCTGTAATTTTAATGCGCCCTCTGGCAGTAAACCCGCCTTGCTAAATCACAGTGATGTGACCACACTTTTCCACGAATTTGGTCACGGCCTACACCACATGCTCACGCAAATTGATGTGGCCGCGGTAAGCGGTATTAATGGTGTTGAATGGGATGCTGTAGAGCTGCCTAGCCAGTTTTTAGAGAATTGGTGCTGGCAACCCGAAGTGCTGGCCACACTTTCCGCCCACATTGATACCGGGGAGCCTCTTCCCGCGGAATTGATTGAAAAAATGATCGCCGCCAAGAACTTCCAATCGGGCATGTTTTTAGTCCGCCAAATTGAATTCGGTTTGTTCGATATGACTTTACACGCCAATTTCGGGATAAATGATTTTATCGGCGTGCAAGAAACATTAAATACTGTACGTGAAAAAGTGGCCGTTATTCGACCGCCTGCTTTTAATCGTTTTCATACAAGCTTTAGCCATATTTTTGCAGGGGGTTATTCCGCAGGTTACTACAGTTATTTATGGGCTGAATTACTATCGGCCGATGCCTTCGCGGCTTTTGAAGAAACCAGTTTGTTTGATGCAGAGACCGGCAAGGATTTTTTTGACAATATCTTGTCGCAGGGTGGTAGTAAGCCGGCGGCGGAGATGTTTAAGGCGTTTCGGGGTAGAGAGCCGGAGATTGACGCGCTTTTGCGGCATTGTGGTATTGGGTAGGGCTCTTGATTCATCTGTTGTATAGGTGACGAGATGTGCGCGGTTGATTTAACCGCGTTATATTCTCTATAACCTAGGAGTAAGAGCGCAAGAGAAAAGTAGTAATAGATACGCTCGATCTCAAAAATAATTCTGAATTCTCCTGAAGAGCTACTGATAATATCCCCTCCCCTCTTTAAATCTTATATATCCTAGCGTGGCATATATATCATTTTTTATTTCGAATTGCAGTCACAACTAATCTTATATAAGTCATCCAGTCTTAGGATAATATTTGCGTTTACTAAGCCGTATTAGAGCGGTTTGTTTGGCGATAAAACTTGCTGCAGAAGCGTCTTTCGGAATTTTTAGTCCTTTCGATCCATTTGCTAGCTTCGATCCATTTGCTAGCTTCGATCCATTTGCTAGCTTCGATCCATTTGCTAGCTTCAATCTCTTCGTTAGCTTCCACGTCAGGCCATTCAAGACCAGGTCATAAGTTACCGGTGATGGAGTTACGTTTATCTCGGTACTGAACATTATCCGTAGTGATTAGAATAAGGTGGTCTTAATCGCCAAAGTACTCCTAACGGTCGCGGGGCAGGCGCAGGCTGAATAATGCACGGTCTTGATTGCCTCGATTCAATTGATATGTGTCTCTGAACTGATTTAATCGAGGCTTTAGGGTGGTCATTCGTTGATGCGTGACCTAGTAAATATTATAAATGGGTATAAAAATTGGTCTAGTATCATATTGAACGATTGATAATGTCCTCGTTGAGAAGAGTATTCTAGTATGGAGAGAAAATAGGCTGCATTTAGTCTAGTTGTTAATTCGATATTCGCCACTTTTTTTTAAGAAATAGTTTTTTGCTCCTGTGCGTTCGATACAAAAATGGATTGTAATGAAGACCTAAGGCGTAAATATGAGTCGTGAGGTAGGTATCAGCAGAAGTAGTACTAGCGCAATGATTCTTGATGTTGGTCGTTAAATTCGTATTTTTTGGCCGAGTCAGTTCTTTATATAGGTAACGTATTATCAACAACTATTTCATAAGACTCTAGAAATTTTAATGTATTCTATTAATAGAAACCTGATACTAATGTCAGTGTTTTAGCACGTTTTATCCTATATCGAGTGCCAGTAGTATGAATGGTAGATGTAAAAAATTGGTTGCACATAGTTTAGTGCTGGCCTGAGAGGCAAGTTTTAAGAGTCTATGTTAGGCTTAATGAGTGTACGAAGCGTGGAAGGTTATAGTGAAGATAATCTCATTTTATTTAGATTAAATTGAAAGTGATATAATAAAATCAAGGGTCATTCTTGCTGTTGTTATATTGCGGCAGGGTGCTGCATATGTGCAGCAGAAAATTTTTAACAATCGCAGCGAATGTATGTAACATTAAAACCGTTGAAATCAATGTGGTTTAAGACTTGCCGCATGAAGTGCTACTTTATTGTATTTTGCAATCCAGTAATAGTTTAGTTGTCTCATTAATTTTATATACAGGAGCTTGCGTGAGTAAGGTAACGGCATTCGCAAAAGTTGAATCGAAAGGGTTTGGTATTAGCTGGATTCCCACAACTAATTGTTGGCGGTTAGTGCTAGGGAGCGAAAAAAGAACGGGTGGTGACCCATATATTCAAGAGTATTTTAGCCCATATGAACACGGTTCAAAAAAAGTCGCGCGCGCCGCGGCTGAAGCTCGAAGAGATGAGCTGATGGGGCAATCTAAATTCAAAAAATATTACCGTTATCAACTAAACGGACGTCGAGTAAAAAGACCGCGCAGCACAGCGTCGGTTGGCGTTACTGGAGTGGTTTTTACTAAAGGCCGCCGAGTTCGTAATGGCATGGACTACTTTAGCCCGTCAATGTTGGTATATTCTGGAAGTGAATTAGTCGAACGATTTCCTTTGCGAAAGTTTCGCGCGCAAGGCGCATTTCACTCCGCCGTAAAAAGCCGATATATTTTGGAGGGGCGCCGTTATGTGAAAAGAGAAGTTGAGGATCTATTTAAAATGTGGACTAACAAATCTGATATCTTTAATCTCTTAACGATTAATGAAATACCTCTCGCCTAATCACGGATAACAGCTACTTAATTATTTAGTCCAGGAATATTTAATTAGAAGGTACTGTTGGTGGTTTTGAAGAGTGAACAGAGGCTACTAACAGTTTATGTGGGAGGCCGTCTGCGGTATTTTTAGTGGATGGTTATGCTTACGTATAGCGTTTGATGAAATTCGAATCGTTTTAATTATTAAGCTACCAATATAGTTCTATAAGCGCACACTAATTTATTCGATGTTTTAAATGTGGATCTTTTCGTGGTCGCGTGTTAAAAAACTTTATTGCTTTTTTTCCTCTGTTGTGTCGCCAACTCAAAGTTAATGATTTGTGGGGAGTGCCGCCCCAATAAACTGATGGTATTCTCATTCAGGCCGCTCTCGCAAGAACTGTAAGGGTTAGCAAAATAAATATGGACTAACAGCGCTTGGCTAATCGCTTCATGGTCTAAAACTATTTTCCATTGTCAGCTGTTATGGTGTGAACAATATATTTAGATAGTTTAAACGAGCTATAGTCGCTTTGGTGACGTCCGTAGTGCTTTTAGTCTTATCCTGCGTTGATACAGTGAATTTCGTTACTCGCTCAACAATAGTTTCTAGCGCTCTGTTCCTTTTCGATCATCGTAGTTCTGCTACGCGATTTACCGTCAGCATACAGGGCCTGTTGCCAATACTGATTCGTTTTTATCGTCGCCGCGGTGACTTACCCTTTCTACGCATGTTGTACTTTGTTTCCTTGGAGGCAAAGAAGCTTGTATAGGTCGCACCCGACTACTTGTTCGCCCATACATGCAAGTCAATCGTGTTATGACTACGTAGCTTCTCTTCGTTCCTCCAGCAACCAGCTAGGTATCTGTTCTGGGCGCCAGCTTACGACCAACCACAGAAATTATTTTCGATGTTATCTTCGCCGGTTTAATAGCTTCTGCTCGGCTTAGAGTAGGTTGATTGGTTCTTGCGGTCTTGGCGATGGTAGTCTTTGACTACAGCCTCTTTTTTTGTTCTGGAATCTGACATTGTTACTTAAAGTCAGCTGTTGGTATTTTTCTGTCATAACTTCATCTCTTGCCGGTAAAAAAAGATGGAATCTGAGCTTCAGCAAACACCTTTATCTACAAGGTTAGATGATGCACTTCAAATATCAATCCACGTTGTAATTTATCCTAATGAGGTGAATTTAGTTGAGTCTTCACTTGCATAAGAAATGGCAAAATCTCTGGAAGGCTTGCGGTAATGGACTTAATGTATAATTTGATTGTCGGACGACATTGAAAATATAAATCTCAGGTTGATGTGTTTTTGCCGCGGCTTGTGTTATTTGATTGGGGGGAGTAAAACTACAGTTGAACAGATGTGCTCATATAGATTATGTCTTACGTGGCAGGACTTGATCGTTGTAAGCATTTATAGAACGCTATTCAGCACCTAGCACCTAGCAAGAATATACAGATACGAAATTAACTAAGTGCTGCGTTTCGTTTGTGCTCTACCGGACATACATCGCAATCGACACAAAATGACAAAGGGAGCCAATTAAAACGAATACGTGCCAAATTCCGTGAGCGTGAATAAGTGTTTTAAAGTGATCGAGGACGTAAAATAGAATACCTACGGTATAGACAACGCCACCTATTCCTAGCCATACCATTCCTGCTGGGGCTACATTATCGTGTAGTTCACTAAACTTTAACATGCACACCCAGCCCATGAGTAGATATATTGAAACTTGCAGCCACTTGATACGCTTCGGTGCGAACAGGTCGAGCAGTATTCCGATAATGGCCAGTGACCAGATCAGAGCCAGCATAAATATGCCGCCAGCGTCTTTTAGTGATACCAAGAAAAACGGAGTATAAGTTCCGGCTATCAATAGATAAATCGAAACATGGTCAAGTTTCTGAAATATTTTTTTAAGTTTTGGAACGTGAAAACTATGATAGAGCGTAGACATGGTGTACAGCAGGATCAGTGTCAATCCAAAAATACAGTAGCTAATAAAAAGAAGCGGGTTGTGCTCTTGAGCCGCAATTGTAAGTAATACACCAAAGCCTATGAGGGAAAAAACAGTTCCTATTAGGTGGGTAAGGCTATTGAGTTTTTCACCGGTGTGCATCGTTTAAGCGCCATTTATTGTATAGTATCACGCGACATAACATTCATGCTGCTTGGTGATATAGTCGTTGCAGAGCGCGAGTTTAATGGATTTTAGCCTAAATGTATGTGTATTCCTGTGAATAGGCAATGCATTACTATATCGTGGTGGGAGTAGCGGTCCTTTATCGGTTTTTAATATGTAAGTTATTTCATTAGGGTTTTCTTTGTGATCATTTAGTCGTAAGTAGAAATCGTTGCTTGTTACTTAATCGTGCAAGGACAAATAACGTGAAAGAAGAAGCTGTTTCAGATCAGATTAAATATTTGTTAAGGTGTTAATAACCGCGCCGTTTATTTACGTGTAAATTTGTATCTAACGTTTAGTTTTCCCATAAATTCAACACTTCCAACAGGACTTTGAGTATGCACAAAGAAGATCAAGGGCACGGGTTTTTTTATCCCTTTGTGTTTCCATTCTACCAAAAGCAATGGTTTGGCAAGACGTGGTGGTTGGCTGTGCTTGCGCTTATTCCCATTGTTGATTTGATTCTCCTAAAAGGCTGGCGTTTTGTACTTGTACAACGCATGGCCGTAAGTGAAGAGCAGATTTTACCTAATGCTGATATAGGGGCATTTTTTAAGTACGGATGTGTCCTTTGGTTTATGTCTATAGTTTACTTGATTATTCCGACAATCATAATTTTTAGCTTCGGCGCAGGAGAGCTGGGCAATTTGTTTTCAGCCTTAAAATGTCTTTGGGTTTCGGTGTTTGGTAGCAGTGCGGATGCGAGTTTATACAGGTGTTTGAAAACCGAGGCCGAAGAACTTGTTACGCGTGTGATTATTGAATTTATATGGCTGATTGTTGCCGCACCGTTATACAGGGTAGCTATGATTCGTTATGCTATTTCGGGGAATAAACGTGTATTTTTAAACCTTCCGGTGAATGCATTTATCGTACTTCGTCACTTGAAATATTTTATCATGATGTGGGTTTTTGGGTTAGTTATGACGGCGGCATTGGTCCTAGTCACAATGGTGATGGTCGCGACCGCCGTGTTGATCCCATTAATACCACTTGTAGTTCTATTGGTATATTATTATACGACGGGCTATGAATATGGCCATTTGGCTCACGATCTTGTGGAGCTAAAAAAGTCGTCTTCAGATACGAAAGAAACGTCAGTCTAGTGTGAGCCTCTTATCGCTTTGATCTTTTACACGAACAACTGTTTTTCCAGATTAAGGTTTTTACTAACTTAAGACATGAAAAACATTATTCGCCCCGAACCTTGGAGAGAATGGCTAGATGATATTTTTGAAATAGATTTTTTGGGTAATCTTGTGGAATAGTATTAGCGTGGCACTGTTTGTCGATTAGTTTATCGATAGATATAAACTAAGGTTCTTTGTGTTGTGTAAAAATACACGCTGCGGCACGATGCCTCTATATCGAGGGCGCTTCCCGGTTACTTCACTTTTTCAACGCTCTCTATACTCCAAAGGTTTAAGCGTAATGTGTTTTTTGGCGTTACGCCGCGTAGAAGTTTTTGATGTCAAAAGAGTCGATTATGAATAATAAACCTAAAGGTAAAATAGATAAAACCGCTAAACCAAAGAAACATACAAATTCTGTAACTGAAAAAAAGTCCTTACGTTTGCGTGATCTAAAAGGCTTTGGGCCAAAAAGTGAAGAAATATTGGCTCAAGTAGGTATCCATAGCGTTGATGACTTTATGGCCGTTGAATCATTTGAGTTATATCGATCTTTAAAAGCGACGGTTAAAGGCACGGGCTTAAATTCGATTTATGCGATTATCGGTGCTCGTGAAGATAGATGCTGGAAAGATGTGGCCAAAACGCAAAGGGCAGAAATTGTATTGCGCTTGGATGATATGGGTTTGGCGCCTAAGTGAATATTTAATGGAGTGTAGTCTATTTAGTTTTGGTTCTTAAGGGTGTAGTACCAAAGCTCGTTCCTATCAAATGGAATGTCTTCCATTAGGAACTGGTTTTTTAAGGTGAATACTCGACGTTCTTTTAGGTTAAATTCTTTTTCTAGGTGTTTAAAGTGTTTGTCAAATCGTCGATCGAACTCTCCTGACTCAATCATGCGCTCTAAGCCATTTTTCAACCGTTTCGCCATTTCAGGCTGGTCACTATTGACATAAAAATAGAACGGCAATGGGTAATAGATAACTATGCCTTCTTCAACCTTTAAGCTCGGAAATTCTTTGTTGTAGTCTTGCAGTATTTGTGTGATTTGAGTGATTGCTACTGGAAAAGCTTCGAAACGCTTTGCGTTGAGCATGGAGAAAATTGAGTGAAAGTCTGGCGCACGGATAACTTTCATATTGTTTTCTAGGTATATCAACACATCCATCCAGCCGCTTTCTTGGCCAACAGAGAAGCTATTTAGTTGTGTTTTTTTGTGAATACCATCAAAAAAATCTTGATTCTCGTCCTTGATAAACATCAAACGATAGCCTGACAGCCCCTTCATCAAGGGAATATGTATAGGGATTACGTTGCTTTGCGAAAGCTGCGTGACGGCGGGGCCCCAAAGTACATTAATTATATCGCCCCGTTCTACTTCGAGCATGACGCGGGCAGAAGGGAGCAGCTCTTCGTATGGTACTAGATGGTAGGGGCCATCAGTGTCTCGGGTTATCTCGAATGCTGCGCCAATAATTTCAGAAAAATAACTACTGTTGTAGCTAGTGTAGTTAGCATATTTCACCACGGGGGTGGATTCAGCGGCAGCGCATAATACAAATAATAGCGAAAAAGCCGCACATACTTTTCTGATAAACCTCAAATGCATTGTTAGTCGAAGCATTTGGGGCTTGTTGGTAGAGGTGTGTTTATCTCAAGCACGTAGGATACGCTCCCTCTGAGTTGGGCGTGTCGGCCGCTCTGGTTATTGTGTTGATCAATATTCACCCAGTAACTGTAGCGCCTAAATGTGCAGATATCAATGTCGTGTATTAATGGGGGGGGCTGCCGCACCAAATTAGGTCAATATATCACCGTTAATGATGTTGTTATTCAAGGGGCATTAATCGTTTAATTTTGATTGCTGTAACATGCGTATGGTGTGCTACTGGTATTTAGATTTGAATGTAATATTTTATATTCGAATTGATTGGATGTAACTAAATAATAACTAGGTTTGATCTAACTCGTATCGCATCAAATCTATGAACGTCCGAACCCCAGGGTGAATATATCTATTGGCTTTGTATATGGTATAACTTTCGCTGTTACCACTTTCGAATATCTGGCTTTTGCAGTGATCTAATACTTTTACAAATTGTCCGGTTTCTTCATAAGGCTCAGCAATCCGGCTCGACATTAACAAAACGCCGGCATGTACTAACGCCGCTTCGATAAGTGGTGTGCCGCTGCGGGATTGTGAATTTCCGGATACGGGAAATTTTTGTGTATCGTGTTTGTCGTTGCGTTCGGATATCGGTTTGAAGTACCAATAGTTTTGCTGTCTGTTTGAACTCAAACACAAGCGATTATGTTGGGTTAAACCGCCTAATTTTGAATTGAAGGGTGTTCTTTTAAATAGTCTGAGCTGGCGTAAATATGGGTGTGGATATCGAGAAGTTTACGTGCTTTTAAGGATGAGTCGACTGGACGGCCAATTCGAATTGCAAGATCGACATTCTCTTTATGTAAATCTACAAGTGTATTATCAAGTTCGATATGCAGTTTTAGTTTGGGGTAGCGAGCATGAACGCGCTATTCTTTCGTGGGCACATAGCATGACCAAAACGTCTTTAGTTAAAGTTGATGACTCGGCATGTGAGGCATTGCAGGCACTTATGTGTCGAGACGATATGGCAAATTTGACGCTAGCGATTACACAGATTAACGCTTGGAATCGTCAGGCTAAAGCCTACCGTTTTGAGGTTGGACATCACCAAGTTGGGGAGTAAAGGCATTTTTGAACGAAGTACGGACGAGCATGCTGTGGCATACAAGCGTGTTCTATACCCTGCTTTATATGCGATAGTTCCAATATATGCGATAGTTTCAATATATGCCATAGTTTCAAGTGCAACCCATGATCTATTAGTCAAATGGCTATGAATCGTTTGAGTTCGCTAGTGCAAGTTAATTTGGCGGCACCGTACGCGCGTGAAGCGCAGTTCGCAATCAGTGCTTTGGTCTTGAAATCTGATGCGGATAACGCAGCGTTAGTCAAAAATTGCTGCGACAATACTTGCTTGATTAACAGTTGCGAGGTTAGTAAATAACAGGTTAATAAATGTGCATATTTAGCACTCAAAAATTCGTATACAATGAACTTATAGTTGGCGAATTGATACATGTCAGATCTAACTCACTGGTGATGCGCATTCGTAAGTGGCTAATAAAGTAAAGTTCGTGTGCGATGCGACGATCCAGTGGTGATACGTCCACAGATAGCATTGTGTCGCTAAGTGGCTTTTAGAATTGCATAATTTCATCGGTGTGTGGCTTCAGTAATAGCCTATCTCCCTAGCGCGTCACTGGGTCTTATTACTTTGCTAACGCGCACCCACCTATAAATTGATCTTTGTTACCCAGAGATATAAGCAACCATCCTCGAATGACCAAGTGATGTTTGTTTGCAACAAGTAAGCGGCAGTGTCTTGTTTCGCGAAAGTGACTACCTTGATTTCCCGCCATGATGGGCCTCTTATGGGTGATCACTAACTACATTCAGTGCCACTGTTGCCAATCTGGGCTCAACGCTCAGTCTTTATTTTTCCTATATCTCGATTTACTTGAAATTATCATGTGCTGAGCAAAAACTTAGAAAAGACGCCAATAGCCTCAATATTTGCTAATCTTAATACCATGTCGGTATTTTACCTTGATTTCGAGCCGCAGTATTGACTCTAATTGCTCAAAAAAAGTGCGATACACTGTAATCTTCGTGAAGTGGTACTACTTCCATGACGTTCATGTGGGCGATATTAGCGGTACTTCGTAATATTCATGGTCGAGTTTTTTTGTTTTAGCTTCATACCGATTAGTTATTGAAAGGCTTTCGTGCATACGACATCATATCGACTTGTGCCATTACGGCAAAATATGAAAAAAAGACCAGTTAGCATTTTATAGTTAGCTGCAAAGTTAGATACATAGAATACAAAGGTAACCCTATGCAACAAATTTTGACGCGTGTCATTCCTACATTGACCATTGGTTTAGCTGTACTAGCACTAAGTGCGTGTGATCAAAAATCAGCAGCTAAAACCGAAGTGACGAAGGCGCCAGTATTGAGCGCACCAGTTACACATAGTTCGGTAGCAACGGCCGACATGTGGCCTAAGGTCACAAGTAAAATACAAAAAGACCCCGCAATGGAAGTGAAAATTTCTGAACTGGTTAAGGGTATGACGCTTGAGCAAAAAGTTGCTCAAATGATACAGCCGGAAATTCGAGCCTTCACTGTAGAGCAAATGCGCCAATATGGTTTTGGATCCTACTTAAATGGCGGCGGAGCTTTCCCGGATAACAATAAGTACGCGACCATGGCCGATTGGGTAAAGCTATCAGACGACATGTATAAGGCGTCGATTGATGCTAGCGAAGATGGCAGTGCAATTCCCACTATGTGGGGCACAGACGCGGTACACGGCCATAATAACGTGATCGGAGCGACGTACTTTCCTCATAATATTGGCTTAGGTGCAACAAACAACCCTGAGCTTATGCGTGAGATTGGCGCTGCTACCGCACGCGTTGTACAAGTTACGGGTATTGACTGGGCATTTGCACCCACTGTAGCCGTTGCGCGTGACGATCGTTGGGGGCGTACTTACGAGAGTTACTCAGAAGATCCTGCGATCGTTAAAGCTTATTCAGCCGCAATTATTAAAGGCCTTCAAGGCGAGGCCGGAAAAGACTTTATGGGCGATGGTACCGTCATTGCTACAGCGAAACATTTTTTGGGTGATGGAGGCACAGACGAAGGCGATGACCAAGGTAATACGCTAAGTACTGAGCAAGAGCTAATCGATATTCATGCCCAAGGTTATGTCGCCGCGATAGAAGAGGGCGTGCAAACTATCATGGCCAGCTTTAATAGCTGGCATGGCATAAAAATGCATGGCAATGAATCGTTGCTTACGGATGTTCTTAAAGGGCAGATGGGCTTTGATGGTTTAGTTGTCGGTGACTGGGATGGTCATGGCCAAGTTAAAGGTTGTAGTAATTCGAGTTGTGCTCAGGCCATTAATGCCGGTGTTGATATTATTATGGTTCCAAACGAATGGAAGCCTATGTACGAAAACACTATAGCTCAAGTCGTCGAAGGTGAAATACCCTTGGCACGGATTGATGACGCTGTAAGTCGCATTCTTCGTGTTAAGTTCCGTGCAGGACTATTTGATGGCAAGGCGCCTTCCGACCGCGCACTGGCGTCGGATTCTAGCCAAATTGGATCAGATCAGCATCGTGAAATAGCACGTCGGGCTGTTCGTGAGTCATTAGTCTTATTAAAAAATAAAGATGGCGTGCTACCTATTAGTTCATATGCAAATATTATTGTTGCGGGCAGTGGTGCGGACAATATAGGTAAGCAAAGTGGTGGTTGGAGTATTTCTTGGCAGGGCACGGGTAATAAAAACGGTGACTTCCCTGGTGCCACATCGATCTTTACGGGTATTCAAAAAGCAATGAATGCAGATGGTGGCAGTGCAACACTTAGCGCGGATGGATCTTATACTCAAAAGCCTGAAGTTGCTGTGGTTGTATTTGGTGAAAACCCCTATGCCGAGGGCGAAGGGGATCTTAAAGGCGTTGAGTATCAGCGTGGAAATAAGCGTGATATTAAGCTTCTTCGTAAGTTTAAAGCTGAAGGTATCCCTGTTGTTTCAGTATTTCTCACGGGTCGCCCTCTATGGGTCAATAAAGAAATTAACGCTTCTGATGCATTTGTTGTAGCTTGGCTACCAGGTACAGAGGGTGCCGGTGTTGCTGACGTGCTTATAAAAAAATCTTCGGGAGATATCAATCACGACTTTAAGGGTAAGTTGTCTTTTTCTTGGCCCAATAAAGAAAACCAAGTAATTGTGAATAAAGGTGATGTCGATAATGCGCCGTTATTTGCTTATGGTTATGGTCTAAGTTATGTCGACAAAGGCACTCTAGGTGATGACTTAAATGAAGAAGTATTCACCAAACCTGCCAAATCGATTAACGATCCTTTTGTTATTTTTGCAAACCGTCCACAGTCTGGTGTTTCATTCTTTTTGGGTGATGGCGCCAATTGGTCTGTTCCTGTTGCAACAAGTATCGTGACAACACAAGGTTCCGATAATCTTGCACTTAAATTCGTTAACTGGAAAGTCCAGGAAGATGCACGTAGATTAACGTGGAAGGGCGATAGTCCGGCAGTTGCCTACTTGAGCTTGAGTGAGCCGACTAACTTGAGTGGTTATCAAACCAGTAAATCAGCATTAACGTTTAGTATGCGTGTAGATAAAGCACCTACGGCTAGCTTTTCTGTTGTTATGGATTGTGGGCACCCTTGTAATGGCGCTGTATCACTTAACGAGGAGTTCGCTAAACGTTCTCTAGGTGCTTGGGACACCTATAGCGTAGATCTTGCGTGTTTTGTGGCGGCTGGTACTGATTTGGAAGCTATAACCTCACCGTTCCTGCTTTCTACAGATGGTTCAGCGGTTGTAAGCTTTGCTGATGTAAGTATTATTCCTGGTGCTGCTGAAAGTGCGGATATAAGCTGTCAGTAAATTTTCTTATGTTATAACTTCATCTCCAAAAGAGCAGCGCTTAGCGCTGCTTTTTTTTGCCTGCATTTTAAGGCACATATTTTTGGATTATTATAGTATCCTGATACTGAGTTGTTTCTCTACGTTTCGAATGTTACGCTAAGATTAGAGTTTCTTGCTGTACCGTATAGGCTGCTATAGTTATACTTCGAACGAGTATGTTCACCCTTACAACTTATATGTAAATCATTGTTTTAGCCGAAAAATAAATTCATCTAACTTAGGTTTAGAGTATGTTGAGCTATCAGTGTGCGTTTTCTTAGGCGTTACTTTGTATGAGGGTTGGGTGCAAAATACTGGAGAGAATAAAATGAATACCAAGACCTAATTATTTTTTTTTAGATATCTTGTGTGAATACTCAAATAGGTCCTTAATTAAAGCAATAAAATTGCAAGCAAGGTTGCTATTACACAATGAACGCATTTTTTCGTCCAATCTACTATCTAATTTCTATTCCATTTTTAGCAAATTGCGCCAACCAAATAGGTGAGACGCCCAGTAATGGCGTGTTCTCGAAGAATCACACAGAGCTGCAGCAACATCGTAGCGGCCTGCCGCCCAACGATGCACTCAGTCCTGTGGTACAAAACGCTGACTGGGCGGTAGAGTGGTGGCAGCCACGCCACGAACAAAAGCTTACAGCCGCTCTTACGTCGGATATTGATTTACTGATGATTGGGGACTCCATTACTCATGGTTGGGAGAGTGGCGGTAGTCAAGTTTGGCAAGAATATTATCAACACAGGAAAGCATTCAATCTAGGTTTTAGTGGTGACCGTACCGAACACGTTTTATGGCGCCTGCAGCACGGAGCCGTTAAAGGGCTAAAACCTAAGCTGACAGTCTTAATGATTGGAACGAATAATACGGGCCATCATATGGACCCAGCGGAATTTACGGCTAAAGGTATTGAAGCCATAGTCGATGAACTGCGTACGCGTCTACCGGAGTCCAAAATCTTGATACTTGGGATTTTTCCACGTCACTATTCACCGTTCAACGAAATGCGACGTCGAAACGACGCCATAAATAGTAATATTTCGAATCTGGATAATGGGGTTGATATCTTTTACAGGAATCTAAATTCGGTTTTTTTGGATAATAATGGCACATTGTCTGAAAGCATTATGCCGGACCTTCTTCATCCAAATGCTATGGGATACCGTATTTGGGCGGAAGCTATGGAGCCGACTATCAAGGCTTTATTAGAGTAGTATCAAACTAGATCTATTCGGTCTGCATTAGTTAACGCTATAGTAAAATATTTTTTGTTTAGGAGTGAGAGTTTTGGGTAAGTCAGTATTTATCATTATCCCTGCTGAGCAGGCAATAACGATGGAGTTTATACGATCGTCAATCCTTACGCAGTCAGATGACTTTAGATCTCATTTCGAGAATCTGTGCTTACAATATGATTTGGATGCGCAGCCGCTTATTAGCTGTATAGATATAGCTGAGCTAGAAGTAAATAAGAGCGGTGGTAAATTTCAAATTATCTTGCCTTATTCGATATATATGGCTTGTCGAATCGAAGAGTTTTCAGCAGAGTTACGCGAACGTTGTTCTTATACGCGAGACTCGCGCGGTATTCATGTTCAGCTACTGGCGCCGAGTATTGTAGGCGAAGTTTAGAGATTAGAGATTAGAGATTAGAGTTTGAACTGATGAAGGCTTAGTCGTTAGCCGCACCTGATAAAGCGTTGGAGTGAGTCAGTGCATCGATTTTCTGTAGGCGGAGGTAAATTAAGGCATAACCGCGGTCATCAACATAGACAATATTTGCGGTGTGTACACAGTTTATCGGCATAGGCATAGGCATAGGCATAGTGCCTTACTGAATGGTAAATTTTCATTCTAATATTGTGTAAAAAAGCACTAATTTCTGATAATTAGGCGATCATTAGTATTATTTTAACGCAGATACAGCCCCAAAAACGGTGCTTTATCGATTCAATCCTGCAGTCTACCGCAACGGCATTACTTCGAGTTCCCTCATTAGTTAGTATCTCTTCTATTGAATATACAAGCACTAAATGTATTCAACACAATGCGCTCGGGCCATGTGCTGGGCGGTATTCGTTGATTTACATTTGATCAAACTGTACAAACTACGAGAGAAAAATATGTCAAAGATCATCCCTTATATAGGAATACTATATTTCTTGATGCAAAGCGTTAGTGCAAGTGCGATTACTCTCGATGGCGTATTGGATGAATCAGAATGGGCAGAAGCAAGGATAGTTAATAACTTTACAACGGTGGAACCCTATAGTCTGGTTCCACCAGAACATTCGACATTAGCGCGGATTATCAGTAATAAAGATGGAATATATATTGGTATTGTCAATGAACAAGGAGCGAGTAGCCAACGCGTTGAGCGGATCCAGCGGGATGGAGATCAAACAGCGGATAATAATCAAATTATTATCGATTTTGATAATAACAAGGCTGCCGCCTACGGATTTATTGTAGGTAGTGGTGGGTCAATCCGTGACGGTATTTGGAGTGACGAAAATAACTTTAGCCACGAATGGGATGGCAACTGGAAAGCCGCAACGCATAGTGATGACAAGGCATGGACTTCGGAAATTTTTATTCCTTGGGATATTGCGCCAATGGCAAAGGCCGTCGGTGATAAGCGTGAACTGGCAATCTATATTGGCAGACAAGTTTCGTATTTAGCTAAGGAGTATGCGAGCGCAGGGATTAATGCTAGTGGCTCAAGATTTTTAAGTGAGTTTCCTAGTCTTACCATCAATAACTATGCTAGCTCGTCGTTTAATGCCTTTGTATCGAGTACGGGTAGAGTTGACCTGCTCAACGATGAGCAAGACGGTGATGTGAGTCTAGAATTATTTTGGAAGCCTGACACTAGTAAGCAAATAAGTCTTGCGCTTAATCCAGATTTCGGACAAGTCGAAAGTGATGATCTAGTTGTAAATTTTTCAGCCGAAGAATCTTTTTTCGGGGATAAGCGACCCTTCTTTACAGAAAATCAGTCGTTATTTGATGTGTCAGGTACCTTTGGGCTACGGATGGTTCATACACGACGTATGGGAGGTCTAAGTGACGTCGGTGGAGAGACAGCCGATATTGATGCTGCATTAAAATTCACGTCGAATGGGGAGCAATACAGCTATGGCGCTTTTGCAGTGACTGAACGTGATGGAGATGTATCACAAGGTAGAGATTATTTTGCGGGAAGACTCGTAAAGAATACTCAGAAATCCAACTTAGGTTATATGGCCACTTATGTAGAGCGACCTGATTTACTTCGAACGGCTGCCACACATTCGTTTGATTATAAGTTTAAGTTGGATCAGAAATTTACACTTAGCGGGAATCTAATAAATGCTTTGGTTGATGGCAAAGATTCACTTGAAGGTGAAATAATAGAAAAAAATGACGTGTCAGCAAGTGCAAAACTTGAATACCAAAAAAACAAAAATTTCTATCAACTATATGAGCTAAATTATTTTGGTGATGAGTTTGATGTCAACGATATGGGTTTTTTGAGACGTAATAACTTTCGTCATTTTGTGTACCATAGCAACCTTCAAGTCCCAACACGAGATACCAATAGTAAGCTAAAAAACAAATCGTTTTTGACGTGGTTTGAATATATGGAAAATCTTGAGGGTGAGGTATTCGATGCCTATGTGTTTAGTTCCAATACATTCCAATTTAAAGATACGTCTGAACATGAATTTAGCGCTTGGCTTTTGGCAGAAGCGAATGACGACCAAATTACCCGAGGAAATAACACCCTGAAGACCGAGGCAAGTTGGGAGTTTGGTTATCGTTATAGCGAAGAAAAATATGACAAATTTCGGTATGAATTTCAAGCCTATGCCGCAAACTTTGCTGTGCGTGGTTACGGGTGGGATGTGCATTTTAGGCCTACAGTTACACTTGCAGAGGGTTACTCGGTAGGCATGGAATTCGATTATAAAGAAAAAGACGATTGGAAGGTTTGGCAACAAGATAACGATATTGATAGTTTCTCGCGTCGTCAATTTGATAGCTCTATTAACTTCAATGCACAATTTAGTGCAAAACAAGAATTGCGTCTAAAGTTTCAATGGATTTCGCTAAGTGCTAAGGGGCAAGATGCTTTTACTGTGTCAGATAATGGCGAACTCATTGAGCAAGACCGGGAAGTTGATAGCTTTGGTTTTTCAAATACGGCTCTGCAACTTCGCTATCAATATAAATTGGGTCCATTGTCAAATATATTTGTTGTATACAGTCGTGGAGCAACTGAAGATTACGAAGATAGGAAAAACGTCTTTGGTACTTTCTCTGATGGATGGCAAAATCGGACAGGCGACAATCTTTTGGTAAAGGTACGCTTTAAAATCTAAACGATAGAGAAGGGATACGCTAATGTACCTAATAAAGAAAATAGTCGTATTCGATACAGTGCGTATTGACTAAGAAAGTTAAATGTAAGTAGGTGGTAAATATTAGGGTGGCTTGGTGAAAACGAAGCCACCCATTTTTTTAGGTGTGTTTTAATATTGGGAGCGTTAGGCTTAGTTCTTAACGTAAGGTACTATAAGTTATATCGTTAAATCGAATAACCTGTCCATTAAACTCTTCTGCGAATACCTGGGCGGTAGACTTTAGGCTAAAACTCGCTAAAGTTTTACCCATCGCGCCTTTCCTATTGGACCCCACTACGTACCATGCGCCTCTTGCATCGATAAAGTGACTATCGCTGGGTGCATTCCATGGTGCTTTACTCATGTCGTGGACAAGTATTGTTGAAACGTTACGTGTGTTTTCTGGGTCGAGATAAAAGCTAAACATATCACGTGTAGAACAAAACTTATGAGCGATATCGCCTTCCTCTTCGCTCAGTCCGCGCTTAAATATCTCACCTTTCGGTCCAGAGAAGTTCATGATCAACATTCCACACAGGTGGCATTCATCACGCTTTTCTATTGCTTGAGCCTGGTGTGAAATATCTACTTGTGTCTGCTCGTTGCAGGAAAATAGAAATAAGCTCAGGGTAATAAGTAGTATTTTTAGAATATCGGCAATGTTTTTTTCTGTCATGACTCTATTAGATATAGTTCTATTAGATATCGCTCTATTAGGTACGGTCCTATTATATATAGTCTTATAGGTCGAACTTTTTCCGGTCATAATCTGATCCTCTTAAAAACCAAATTTGAAAGTGCCAGTGGTGCGATGATCCACGCCGTGAGTAAGATGAATAATTGCCACTGATTTAAGCTGGAGCTTACAACCATAGCTAAACTGCCGTTGATATCGCTATGATCCAAGCCGGCCATATTTACTAAGCGAAAGCTATCACACGGGTTTAACATCATAGCGTAACTTAATGCCTTTGGTGACAGGCCGCCGTCTAGACTCACTAATAGTGCGAGTAATACCAAATCAAATATCAACGCGTAGCTAAACCATGTGATGAGCGCAAGTCCAGCTGCTTTAGATTTCTCACTCGAGATCAAACTGATTAAATGTGCAATGGCTGTAAAGCTTAAACCCAACATGATGGCACTAAAGATAAAACGCGTGAATTTTGTGATAACGTTCAAGTCTTGTAACTGAATAGCCAGTAGTACGGCTGCACTACCAAACCCTAGGATAATTGCGAGAGCGATAATACTGCCTTGCCCCACAAATTTCCCGATAAGTAGTTGGGTTTTACTTATGGGATACGTCAAAAGTAAAAGTAGCGTTCCACTTTCGCGTTCACCAACAAAGCTGTCGTAGCTTACCAGTAGTGCGATTAAAGGGATTAAGAAAACAGCTAGGCTTGACAAACTGGCGAGTGTGGTTGACATAGATGTCAATCCAATCGTCCCAGAAGACGCAGCGCCAAAATAGCTAATGCCTAAAGCGAGTACGGCAAAGATTAGTGTAATAGAGACTAACCAGCGGTTTCGTAGACCATCTTTAAACTCCTTCTTGGCCACATGTAATATTTGTTTCACTCGCTTTTCTCCAACACTTCAATATTTCCTTTTTTCGATTTACTGTCACCTTGTAAAAAATATTGATAAAGGTTTTCTAAGCTGGCAGACTCGACACTAATATTATCCAAGCACTCGTAGCTTAATAAACGTTTTACCAAGTGAAGTTTTTTGCCTTCAGGAACAAGAAAGGTATCATTGTTTTCACCCAAGAACTGAGCGATTTGTGGATCAGAATTCGCTGCGCCGTTAATCCCTTTTGCGATAATCTTTGCGGGTAGGTGAGCGCTTTCACGAAGACTATCTAGGCTACCTAAGGCAAGTGTTCTGCCTGATGAAATGATCATGGCGCGATCAATGTGCTGTTCAACCCCTGGCAATACATGTGAGCATAAGATGACGCTGCATCCTTGTGATTTTAATTGATCGACCGTTGCGTAAAATTCTTTTGTTGCGATTGGATCTAGACCTACTGTGGGTTCGTCGAGTAGTAATAATTTTGGCTCTCCTAAAAATGCTTGTGCCAAGCCAAGACGTTGGCGCATTCCTTTAGAGTATGTTTTAACTTTACGTTTCATTGCATGACTAATGCCGACGCGCTCGAGTAATTCCAAGACTTGTTGTTTGTTAAATCCTTTTAATTTGGCAAAATAGTTTAGAACTTCAAAACCATTAAGTTGCTCGTAAAAGCTTACGTTTTCTGGAAGGTAGCCGACCATTTTCCGTTGATTCCATGCCGCTTTTGAGTCTGGTGCGTGGCCCATAAAATCAATGTGGCCACCACTTGGTGAAATAATACCAAGTATGAGTTTCATTAACGTGGTTTTACCTGCACCATTGTGTCCAAATAATCCTAGTACTTCACCGGCCTTTAGATCGAGGGATATAGACTCCAGTGCGCGGAGTGATCCATACGTTTTACTTAAGTCTTTTATGCTAAGTAACTTGTCGATACTATTTACATTACTACCTACATCATTACTAGGTATGCAGTTACTAGATATATTGTTGCTCTTTGTCATGAGGCATCCCAAGTCGCGTTGATGTGCGACAAATTATCCGTATGAGTTGTATTCGTATAGGGTGAGATTTTATGATCTGCGTTCATATGAGAAGAGCTGTTCGAGTGTGTTTCCTTAGGGCCAATTAAATAATTCTTAGCTGGGGCTTCGGCTTGCATTAACGGATAACTATCCTTTACACCGGGTGGTTTTAGTACAGGGAATTGTCGTTGCACCCAACGTAGGATTATTATTGAGGGGCTGTCCATAAGAATTTTCATTTCTGGGTAGCGCCACAAAAGCTGGTCAATTCCATCGTTAGGTTCGTACATTACGTCACCTACACCATTCGAATCCATGTCCCAACCTAAATAATTACTCCAGTAGTTACCACGTTGGTTTTGGCTCCACTCTTGCTTTTTGTTCGAAACATACTTAACTTGCATGGGATTATTTATAAAGCTATTACCAAATACTTGTGTGTGTTCGGACCCTGCCGTTAAGTGGATGCCTATCTCAGCGGTGTCTACAGTATTTCCTGATATTGTGTTGTAAGCGGAGTTGTAAACGAATAAGCCTTTGCCGTCGCGACCAAGGACTTTATTTTCGGATTTTGTCCAAATATTTTTGATGGAATTGTTGGTAATAAAAGACGAAGTGATAAAGTTCAATAGAAATCCATAGTCTTCGTTATCACGACTGATATTGCCTCTGACTTCTAAATTTTTTGAACTCATTAGTGCGTAGCCGGCACGAGTATTGTACGCAAGATTGTCGATAACTTTATTACTGTGTGAATACATATAGTGCACGCCATAACGCAAGCTGTGCATGGTGTTCTCGCGTAGTAAATTCTCTTGACTGGATATAATATAAAGGCCGTCGCGTGTATTCCAGATTGTATTGCCGCTGACGAGAACATGCTTTACAGTTGATAGTTGTATGCCGTTACCACGATCCGCAGAGCGTAGCTTTGGGTTACCCTGAACTTTATTGTTGATGACTTGGATGTGCTCACAGTTTTGCAGCCACATACCAAAACCATCGCCGTGTAAGGTGTTGTTACGTATAATTAAATTGTTCGCAGGCTCATCAGAATATATACCTGCATCCTGGTTGGTCAAGTCATCACCCCAATGGATAATGTTTAAATCGAATAGCTTAATGTTGGAGTTTTTTAGTTCTAAGGCATGTCCATGACCTTGAGCGTCGATTGTTACGCCGTCTTTACCGCGCAAGGTAATTGAATGTTCTATTACGAAATTTCCGTAATAGACGCCAGCCGCTAAAATCAATTCATCGCCGTCTTGACTGGTATTTAGAATGTTTTGCAATTCTTGATGCACTGTTACATGGACGATACGCGCATAGCAATAATTGCTTGTCGTAATAGAAAATACAAGGATCAGTATAAGAAATGGTGTAAGGAATATTGAATATAGTCTTGGACGTATTATAGTTCGATATAACGATTCGCAAAGCTTGATCATTCGAAGAAAAGTTTTTTGTGTTTTAGCGGGCACACATAATTGATTGAGTCGCATAAGTAAGTTTTCGGCAAAAGGTAGAGCCATAAAGTACACTATGAGTTTTATGGCTCTACACATTCTTAGGCTTCTACTAGCATGCGTCCACGCATTTCCATATGTAGTGCATGACAGAACCAGTTACAGTAATACCATTGCACACCAGGTTTGCTAGCCGTGAATGTTATTGACGCTGTAGCTTGTGGTCCGATTTCCATTTGTACGCCATGGTTCGTCATACAGAATCCATGCGTAACATCTTCAACTTGATCCAAATTGGTGACGACGACGGTTACTTCATCACCGAGTTTTACTTTGAATTCAGACATTCCATACATTGGAGCAACAGAGGTCATATAAACACGAACATTTTTTCCGTCGCGAATAACTTTGTTGTCTGTATAGACGTCAACACCATCACGCTTAGCCATAGCGATGGTTTCTGCAAAGATAGAATCTGTACGTTCCCATATTTTATTGGGCTTAACTTTACTTCTATGAACGATCATACAGTCATGTGGTTCGGCATATGTTGGGCCGTCATGAAGCAATATCATTTCGTCACCAGAGATGTCGATCAGTTGATCGTTTTCGGGATGAAGTGGGCCCACAGGTAAAAATCGATCTTTCGAAAATTTGCATAACGATACCAGCCATTTACCATCGGCATCACGAGTTTCACCCTGTGAAGTATGGTTGTGGCCAGGTTGATAATGCACGTCGAGTTTCTGACGAATAAAATTAACCTTTTTGCCGTTATGTGCATCGATGGCATCTTGTACATTCCACTTACAAATTTGGCTATCTAAGAATAAGGTAGTGTAGGCATTGCCTTTATTGTCAAAGGCAGTATGTAGAGGCCCAAGGCCTAATTCTGGTTCAGCGACGATGGTGTCACGTGGTTTGATGGTGTTAGCAAAAAGGGCATCGAGTTTTTTAATGGAAATTATCGATACCGTCGGCGACAATTTACCGTTAGCAACAAAGTATTCGCCGTTGGGTGAGGTATTCATACCGTGTGGCGATTTTGGAACCGGAATATAGCGTGTTAATTTTGAACCTTTAGTGCCGTCTAAAACCGGAACTTTGTTGCCGTTATAAGTTTTAAATTTACCGGCTTTTAAGGCGGCTTCGCAACGCGCTAAATTAAAAATAACAACATGGTCACGTTCTGCGGTAATCATACCGCCCAGGGTCATGGCCATTTCAGAGTTGTAGCAGGTAGACGCAAAATATTTTCCGTCGTAGTCGGCGTCAGTGTTATCCAGGTTCCCGTCTACCATAACTTGAAAGGTAACTTCCAGTGTTTCGGCATCAATAACGTTAAACAATGAACGATAAGTGGAAACGTCCTCAAGTGAAGATTTGCCATCATTATTGAGCGGTATTTCAAATTCACCATTACAAATCACGTACTTTGTATAGGGCACTTTCTGTACACGTAATCCATGTATGGCTTGCACGTTAGGAATGGTAATCATTTTGTCTGTTTTCATTACATCGCAGCGTATTCGCGCTACGCGCGAATTTGCTTTGTCATTAATGAAAACATATTTACCGTTGTAACGGCCGTCAGTCATACTCATATGTGGGTGATGTGAATCACCGGCCATTAAGTTGGCGCTATCGCCTTTAATGCGTTTGCTTTCGTCTGTTAAGCCCCACCCTGTGGCGCTATCCATATTAAAAACGGGTATACGCATTAGCTCACGCATTGATGGTAGGCCCATAATACGGACTTCACCTGAATGCCCACCGCTCCAAAATCCGTAATACTCGTCTAATTCGCCCGGTTCTACGGACACACTATTGGCGGCTTTTTTAGCATTGGCTTGAGCCGTAGATGCAAACATGGCGGCTGTCATTGGTACAGCTACAGCACCAGCACCCAGTAAAGCCGTTTTAGTGAATAATTTTCGTCGATCTTTATTTTCGATTGCTTCTTTAGTTTTGTCGTCGTTATCGTAAGTCGTCATTGTCTTAACCTCGTATACATCAGAATTTTTAAGATTGCTTAAACTACTTCTACACTGGGTATTTCTTGTGGTGCGGCTTTACGTTTTTTCCTCGAATGTTTAAGTAAATCTGGACACTTTTTTTCGTCGAAGTAAGTAATTTGGCAATCTAAGCAGTAATGACATTCACGCATATTGATAGATCCGTCTGGATGTATCGCTTGAATCTCGCATTCGTTTGCGCAGACCTTGCAAGGCTGACCACACGCTGGTCGGCGCTTAAGCCAGTTAAATAAACGAAAGCTATTACCGGTTGATAATGCTGCGCCGAGCGGGCATAAATAGCGGCAAAAGAATTTTCGATTAAATAGATTTATAACGAGTAGAAATATGGCCCACAGTACAAATGGCCACTCGCGATCAAAATTTAATAGGAAGGTCGTTTTAAAAGGTTCGATTTCCGCGAATGTTTCAGCAAGTGCTAGTGAGTCGAGCGATAGTCCAAATAGCGCGAGAAGAATCAAATACTTTATCGCCCATAGGCGTTCGTGCACGGCAAATGGGGGTTCAAATTGCGGTAGTTTTACGTAGCGTGCAAAGACATTGAATAATTCTTGCAGTGCGCCAAATGGGCATAGCCAGCCACAGTAAACGGCACGCCCCCAAAGCATCATGGTTACAGCGGCGGAACACCAAAGAATAAATATGGCAGGATCGAGTAAAAATAAATCCCAAGAAAAGTCACGCATAAAGGCTTGTAGAAAAGTAAATACATTGACGATCGATAATTGTCCGCCCCATACCCAGCCGATAAATACGACGGTTACGATTAAAAATCCATGGCGAAAGTTGTGCAGAAAGGTAGGGTGCTTCATTAGCAGATCTTGGAAAAATAACGTGGCCAATAGCGTAACGAGTAGCGTGATCAATACGGTAACTTTAACCTTCCCCTCGCTCCAAATTTGTTGAACTAACGTAAGTTCGACGGTTGGTGCTTGCATAACAGGACGGTCGACATCGCGCTCAAGTGCATCGTATTGGCCCTTAAAGCTTGTAAAGGTACTTTCTGTTGCGCCCGTTTGTTTTCGTACTAACAGCTCTAATTGCCATACTTGACCGGGGTTAAACTCATGATGTTCACGAATAATAAATGGCTCTTCGTAGATCTGTGTAACCGCTATGGAGCCATTTCTAGTCCACCGCAGTAAAATAATATACTGTTTCTAAACCCAGAAAATGAGCGATAACCTCGGGCATTTGA
>JBLIMQ010000034.1:0-34033 GCA_047638775.1 Flavobacteriales bacterium | reverse complement strand
ACGAATATCCTGACACTGAGTGGGAAGTGAGGATTAGCGCGATGTGCAGCGCTGTGGTATAAAAGAGTTGTGTTGAAAGACAAAATCTTCCGTATAGAAGTACGAGGTTTTCTAGGTAATCATATTGTTAACTACCCCAGGAGCATATTGATGGTTTGGTTTAAGAAGACACGTTGTATACATTGCACGGTAAACAGTACAAAACGAGAATTTGAAGACCAGCCTACCTGCGCAGAATGCAAAACCAAAATCTTAATAGGCCGTGAAACTTCACGTAAATGCCCAGTAGACGGTTCGACCTTGCTTAAAGAAAGTAGCAATGAAATAATTGTTGACAGATGCCCAACCTGTAAAGGCATATGGCTGGATGCTGGAGAACTTAAAGCTATAAAGGAGGCGTCTGCTGCAGAGGGCATGGCGGTAGGCATGGTGTTGTTTTAGGGCGCTATACTTAGCGATCGACATTTAGAGATCGATACTTAGCAAAATAATTTTAGTATGCATGTTGGCATTAAACTTCACAAAGAATATAGTAGAAAACTATGAAAGCTTTAAAAATAATTACCGGCGTTGTTCTGTTCTGTATGAGTTTGCTTGTTGTTAATGCGTTCGGGCTTACAGGTGGCCCTGCCTATATAGAGGCGATGGCTATTTTTGGTCCGCTATTCATTTTAAATGTGATTGGGTATTATTATCTCTCAAATAGAGACGATATCATTCACGGACCTATGGAACGAAAAACGTATCGAATTTTCGGTAACATGTTTTTGGTGTTGGGTGCGGGACTTATATTTACGTACTTTTCTTCAGGTGAGGTAAGCAGTGTAGTAGTTGGCGCAGTCATACTCGGTTGGGGCGTGGGCCTTATACGTATGAATCCGGCTGATCGTAAATTGCTTGAAATGTAACAGTTTCGAAAATTCAGACTTTATCTGCCCCTAGAAAATCGAGGAATATAAAAGTAGATGCAATCGAAATTTTTAGTTTTATGGCCGTGGCTACATTACTCGTAATTTCGCCTGGCCCCAATGGTGTCTTGATAGCGAAGACGGTTCCTGTTTCGGGTAAATCAGCCGGGTTCGCAAACATTGCCACTTTCCTCAATTTGTGCCCGCTTGTACAGAGTTGTCAAGTGCATTTGTCCTCTTTATTATTCACTCGACATTAAACCTTCTTAGGTTTTCTGCCATGGTTGTACTTCTATCACGCATCAAAACGTTGGCCGTTAGCTCTAAATTATCCCGGTGGTTGAAATCTGTTGCCGGAGCTGTACTTATAGGCTTTGGCGCGAAACTAGCCTTTCTAAAGCCATTGAACAACGGGTAATAAAGTAATGTACAGTCGGGTGATTGTGACGTTAAATATTTAGGAGGTAGTGTGATTCGTAAGGTACTTGATAAAGACATAAGGTCTATCACGGATATCTATAATTATTATATATCCGAGACCGTTGTTACATTCGAAACGGAAACTATAACGCCTAATGTTATGGCTGGGCGTATATCGAATATTCAGGCAAATGAATTGCCTTGGTTGGTCGCCGAGGATGAGCAGGGCAAAGTAATTGGTTACGCGTATGCGGATAAGTGGAAAGACCGCTTTGCGTATCGATTCTCAATAGAAGTAACGGTTTATTTGTCACCTGACACTTCAGGTAAAGGTGTAGGGACTAAGCTCTATGAAGCTTTATTTAATGAACTAAGACTTCGTTCGGTTCGTTCAGTTATTGCGTGTATAGCATTACCGAACCCGGCCAGTATTAGACTGCATGAAAAGTTTGGTCTTAAAAAAGTGGGACATTTCAAAGAAGTGGGGTATAAGTTTGACCAGTGGTTGGATGTGGCGTATTGGCAGGGCGGGTTAGATTCTTAGTCGAATTCGGGAGCGGTTATCTCTCAATCTAGAGCCTCAATCTAGGCCATTAATCTAGACTCTCAATCTAGACTCTCAATCTAGACTCTCAATCTAGTCCCTCAATCTAGTCCCTCAAGTTAGACTATCAATGTACGGAAGGTTGTAGGTGGATGTACAAAATATTTAAATACTCTACGTTATCCATAATAGTGCTATTGATGGTCAATATTATCCCGCATCTCATTGTAAGGATATTTGCAGAATCCAATGCAGTGAAGGTTTTTGGTAGCTCGGGTTCTTTGTCCGATCTCAACGACACTATTCGTATAGCCACATATAATGTGGCTCATGGACGAGGTGGGCAGTACGGCGCCAAAAATTGGAATGGTGAAAGTAAAGAAAGTCGAAAATCACGGCTATTGTCTATCGCTAACTTTCTTAAAGAACAAGATGTTGACGTGGTCATCTTGAATGAAGTGGATTTCGATTCTAATTGGAGCTACAACCAAAACCAAGCAGCGTTCATTGCAAACCAATCGGGTTTTCCGTATTGGGTCGAACAAAGAAATTACGACTTTTACCACCCTTTATTTAGATTGCAGTTTGGTAACGCGGTATTGAGTAAATATCCTATTAACGATGCGCGTCTATTAAAGTTCTGGCCATTGTCAAAATTAGAGAAAGTCGTATTCGGTAATCATGACGGGGCCGAAGTTGACGTGTTATTGGGTAATGGTCTGACAATATCTGTTGTTGCGCTTCACTTGGAAGTTAGAGACCGTGCGAGCCGACTTAAAACGTACGAGGTTCTCGAAGGCTTGATAACGAATAAATCTATTCAAACGATACTTGCTGGTGATCTAAATTCTGAAAAGAGTACCGATAGAGCCCATGGTGCGGCTGTAGACCAGAGCTCAACTATAGATAAGAATTCAACTATAGATAAGAATTCAATTATAGATAAGAATTCAATTATAGATAAGCTATCGCGTATTGACGGGGTTGATCATTATCCTAACGCATTACGTAAAAGTGACAATTACACCTTCCCATCAGAGCGCCCATCTAGAACACTAGATTGGATCTTAGCGCCACCAAACACGAAAATTCTGAGTAGCCAGGTTCATAACGTAGCTTGGTCAGACCATTTCCCATTGATTGTGGATATAGAGATATAGACAAAACAGTCCTAAGGTGCTGAATAAGAGCGTGTAGTCGTGAAAGAAGAATTTGACGACACTTATCGTTTTTTGGTTGTTTGTTTGCAATGTAACGGTAGGGTTTCCAGTCAGAATATCTTTTATGTAGCGCAACGTTAAAGCATACTACATGCGTGCGTGCGTAACAGACGTAGTGCGCGAGATAAAGGTCTCGTTAAATAACCTGGAAAACTTTGCCAAGTATTTCAGTATTTCAGTATTATGTGTTTTTGTATAACTTCTTTAGATAGCGAACACCAAAGGAACAGGGCGTAATGGATACACGTGATGACGGTGATAAAAAAACTCAAAAAGTAAAAAGTCGAAGCGATAAACCCAAGTCGAAAGTTGATACTGCGCCGCAGAGTGAAGGTAGCTTCACAAGCGAATTCGAGCCAAATACCGAGCAAAAAAAAGATGATTTTTTAACGGATTTTCCTGAAAAGCCACGTGAAAAGCCACATGAGACTTTACGTGAGGATTTTAGCGAGAAGTATAACGAGCAGTTTAGACAAAGCGCAGCACTGTTAAATGCTAAGAATCCTGATCTTGTCGCCCAAATATATATGCGGATGGCAGTGCGTGTACTCCCCTGCATAGCGTTGGAGGGACATTTTGATTTTTGGGTAGACTCACACGAAAGTGAATCAACGAAGAAATCTGCAAGCACTAAGAGTCAAGCGCCAGTTAACAGCCGAGCGAAACATTTATTGGCGGTGTATTACGCCCTACGCTTTAGCGAATTAAAAGACTGGAAGTATAAATCCCTTAGTCAACTTGCCGCCGCCCTTGCGGCCTCCGATGCGGCCTCATTGGCCTCTGGTTCGGCCTCATCCAGTTCCAGCGCCTTAGCCACAGCAGCAGTAGCTTCGGCTTCTGCCTTCGTCTACTCATCCAGCTCTTACTCCGACTCTTTCCTTGCTTCAGTCTCCCGTACTGCAGTGGCGGTGCTCGATACGGTCGAGGCGGCCGGTTATGGCGCCAATTTTATGGCCGCTACGCTTAAGGATTTTACAGTAGTCAATAACGGGATGACAGCAGACGAATTAAGCGCCCGGGCCTTATGGTCCGATTCTGCGCCTGTCGAATGGATAAATTTATACAACGACAAATTTAAACCGGCCGTCCTTAAACTTATTGATGAAACTTTAGAGCCAGACACTCGCGAGGCGTTGAGGTCTATCGTAGTTTTTTACGATACGTTAATTGCAGACGCAGACGTTAGCCCGGCGTTCTCTAAAGAGACTGCGGCCATTGAAGAAGATAAACTCAACCGTGCGCCCTTAATCAATGCCCTAAGTGACTTGCTGCGCGCCAAGGATAACAGTGGCCCATTAACGGTTGGTTTATTAGGGCACTGGGGGTCTGGCAAGTCAGCATTTTTGCATTTATTGAAAAAGTCCTTAAAGGAAAAAACAGTATCTAAAGATAATCAATCACAGAGTAACGAGAGATATCTGTTTGGTGAATTTAATGCTTGGGCTTACGAGCATTCAAAAAACATCCAAGCGGCTATGGCTCACGAAGTTATTACAAGTTTAACGTGCTGTCAGGATTATATTGCGCCGACAAGTGATACATTGGCGGCGGGTAGAAGTAACCATAAAAAGGCCAATATATTTGCAGTGCTGCTCTCGAAAACACCGCGACTTTTAAGACTAATTACTGTGAGTGCAAATGGTGTTATTGGTATTTGGTGGGCTTTGTGTCGTATTGTGATTAGCGTTAGGTTTTCTCTTCGCAAACACCCTTGGCAGGTGTCGATACTAATTTTTTGGTTAGCCTCGATTATAATAATACCTTGGCTTGCTTGGGAGTATAAAAAAGATATTCTTGATTTTTCGGAGAACGGCGTATTCGCGGTCGGGCTTGGTATATTGGGCAGTGTCTTATTTGGTGTTGTACAAACTTTTTCCAATGTCAGAAAACTATTCTCTCAGGCTTTCACCAAAGAACTATTGACCTATGTAAAGCTACCCAGCTACGTTTCACATATTGGTGAAGTGTCGCAAATGCGCGAGGATATTGCTCATATGTGCGATTTACGCTTGGGCTCCCAAGAGGCCGATAAACCCTTTCATTTAGGCCGGCGGCGGCCGAAAAAACGGCTGTTGTTTGTGGTAGATGATTTGGATCGCTGTGGGCCAGAAGGCATTGTTAAAACCTTTGAGGCCGTGCGTTTGATTTTGGATATTCCGCAGGTGGTCGTCATTATCGCTATCGACCAGCGCATCGCGTTGGCCGCATTGGCGTTACATTATCAAAAGCTCGAAAAATTTCACGCCTTGAACGACGCAAAAGCCATTGCCCGAGATTACTTGGGGAAAATGTTACAGTTACCCATTGTACTGCAGGAACTGGACGATAACGCGATGACAGGATATCTTGCTGATATTTGGCAAGACAAAACGCCAGAGCAGCAAGCCTGGATGCGTGAGTTACGTGATTCTACTATAGCGGAATCCGATTCAGTAGACGATGAAGCGGACATTAATGAAGTGGCTGAATTAGACGATTCATTAGACGGCAATGAAAAAACGGTAACCAATGGGGAAGACCTTAGCGAACAGAATCTAGTCCGCTTGGTGAAAAAACTTCCTGTAACTGATCGTACAGTAGACGAAATTATTGGCCTGAGTGACGATCAGAAAATGGCTTTTTCGGCTTGGGCCATAAAGTTTAAATTAAATAACGCGCGTCAATTACGCCGTTTGCATAATAGCTACAATTTATTGTGTTTGGTTAAGCGTAGCCCGGATATAAAAATAGAAACGTCTGATGATTTTGACGCTACGCCCGCATTTAGGTGGATGTTAAGCCTGTTTGTTTTGGAATATATTAATAATGAAGACAATACACAAAGACGAGCGGCTATGCGCAAGTTTGCTTTTGACGGTTGTGAGACTGAAGCCTTAAGTGCTGACAGTAAAAAGTTGTTAGCGGGCGCTGTTGAATTATTACAATCTCAATCTAGTGACGACGTGAGTAATGGGGCGCTCGAGAAGGATTTTATGACTCAAGAGGTATCGAGTATCTTGTCCGATATCGAGATGTATGTGCTGCCGGCAATCGAAACTGATGTACTGCCAGTAATCGAAACTGATGTGGAGAGCGACATCGGGAAACACCAAAAATAATTATTTTTGACACTCATTCGTAAAATATGGATTTGACGATGTTAATCAAATTGGGTCGTAAAATTATGAATAAACCAGTGTATGAAAAGTTAACTTTTAGGAAAATGTCGTAATACCACGTAGAAGTACGTGAAACTTTATATCAATTCCGCAAAGAAGAATACGAGGCTTATGGCTGTAACTGTAACTGTAACTGTAACTGTAACTGTAACTGTAACTGTAGCTTTAGCGAAATTACGATGTCGTACTTTATATTGGGTCCGCCTTGTCAAGTATATTAATGGTCTACTTCAGATACCAAGTAGGTAAAATTTAACAAGTCGATCAAAGATTGTTACGGTCAAAAAACGGTCTCCACTGCGCGCGCAAATGGTACGTACTTTTTATAAAAGTGTTAAAAGTCAAAAATATGAAGGTCATCAATCACAATTGATTTGAAAAGTTTAGCGAGGTCATTGATATCTGTAAGAAAGTCAAGCGGAGGGTGAAGCTGAGAATGACTGGCCATATATAGAGCCCTTTGACATGTTTCAATCTAATACATTCTGTTGTGGCTATGAAAGTATTGATGGTTTTTTTGTTTCTACACTAAAGGCAAAGAATGGTGGTTTCAGGATTCTTTAAATAATATCGTTAAGGTTATATCAGGAGAATTGAAATATTTAGATTTACATGAACCACTGTAATAAAAATTTTTAATTTGGCACTCAAGCGGCACCCGTGAGGTTTAACTTGGCGTTAGGAATTGTTGAATAAATATGACTAAAGCACTGATAATAACTACGCTGTCCATAATTAGTGTTATGGCAATTTCACAGATAGTAATGGCGCTTCACCCTGATGGAAAAGAATTCAGTGCTTCGTTTTCGTCTTCAACGGAGTACCTTCAAGCGTTGTCGGAATATCGAAGTCACCCTATAACTCAGTTTCGTTCATTCTGGATAGATAACTACAACGGTTTACGAGTTGTTTTCGTCTCATCTTTGTTGGTCTTTGTTGGAACCGGTATCAAATGTTTTATTTCGAGGTTAAAAGGTCATGTCTAACAACGGTAGGCAAGCGACAAATATTGCCTGCGCTCAACGTTATGAGTCTAAAGAAGTTTTCTTTTCATAAAGCTCATTAAATATCCTCATCGAAACACCAATTACTTTACAAATATTTGTAATTTCAATGTAATCTAATTTGCGTTCGCCGGTTTCATATTTAGAAACATAGCTTTGAGGTTTTCCCAGTAATTTACTCAGTTGGTTTTGAGTCAAATCAGCTTCATTCTTACGTAAATCCCTAAGTAGTTCTCTTAATCTTTCCCTATCTTTATCCCACGATTTATTAGCCATTTGAATATTTCTATTAGTTGAGAAATATCCTAATTTAGTATATTGTTCAAATTATCCCATTTTGGGATAATTGAGCGTATCTATAATAGGAGACAAGTCCATGGTAAAGGAACAATCAAAAGTAGATTTATTAACCGTTTACGACGACTTTGTTGAGTTTAACGACTATTGTTCATTCTTATGCGATGCTATACCAGCCTTATTCGTGGAGTACGCAGAAAGTGAGCGCGATAGTCCTACAATGCAAGGGCTTAAGAGGCATTGTGGTGACCTTAAAGAAAAGACAGAAAAGCTAGGAAGCGTATTGAATGCTCTGTATCAACAAACTTATACTGACACACAAATAACCGAATTGAAGCCCCGCACATAACTGAATCAAGAGCTTCGCCCGCTAGTCATAGATTCCGTAACTCGCTGATATTAATGGTAATTTCGAGTAGCGAGTGGGTGTAACTTAATTTTTGAAATCTCTCATGAAATGTTGGTGCAAACCTGTTCTCAGTAAAGAGTTATAGCAGCGCTTCTATTTGTGAAATATGTTGTCAGGCCGGTACTGTGAGAAATATAGCCCGTCATGGATAGCGAAGGCATTTGATCAACGAAATATCTATTTTTCTCTTACTTCGAACTACAGTAAAAATCCACTTAGCGGGTGGTATGAAAAGTTATACACGTGGGTGTCCCCGATTTTCTTTTCTTGAGTGCTCTAAGTGATTTAGATACATTCGGTCTAATTAACGGCTATGAACTGAGCATAGGAAAACCCATAAAGTATGTAGTCGGATGTATCGTATTCTTCACCGTTCAAACAGGAAGTGGCGGAATACACGTTACGTTTACACACAAAAGCGCCAGCTTGCTACGCAGTTGATGGCAGGGTTAAGAAATTGGAGTAATCAGTGCATGCAAGGCCAGAAGCTTTAACAGCACAGCTTTCCCGTTGCTTCTTTTGCACTTGGAGGCTACGCTAGCGCAAAATAATCACTTTTAAAGCAGCGCACTCTGGCGGTGCTAGGTCAATATTACAATAATTCAAACGTTAGTTACTAAACTGTAGGAATAAGGTTCGCAACATGGACGATAATGTAAATAAACCCTTACCTCATGAAATACGTAAAATCGCAACAACTTACAAGCGATTACAGCTTAGTTGGTTTGTTGTCCACTATGTTTCAGGTGTGGGAGCAATTATTTCTGGAGCGCTGGCTTCAATTTCTAGCTCAAGTGAAGTGCCGCTGCTGATTCAACAGAACACATGGTTGTGGGGATTGTTAGCGAGCATATTAGGAAGTGTATTGGTTTTCCTTAATCCACTTGAAAAGGCTAAACTATATAAGTCGTCCTACTACGAACTATTTATTGGGATTCAAAAATATTGCGCTGGAAGTATAGGGGTGGACAAGTTGCTCGAGCTTCTAGAGAAATCTCAAAGCCGGGTTCTCGGTATTCATATAGAAAAGTCTTAGACTAAGATAGATAATGCTGGGTGTAAACATAGACGCATTTTTGTGTGATAGCCGTACCCTAGATTCACACATTTCTATTTCGCCGGTTGCGCTGGTGAAAGGTAACGTAAAACATGGAAGAGCAATGCACAGAAAGTTAGTATCATTTAGTGGTGTAACTCTGCGGTTAGTATAATGCTCTAGCAACAAGTTCCTGCTGTCATCATTAATGGAAAAGTCACGTACAACTCCGCCGAAAAATTTTCGGTGAGGTGGACGTTAGCAGAACTTTTCAGCCTTTAAAGTAAAAAATAAGCGAGGTTACATGAAATTTAAAATCCTACCCATCCTATTACTAGCTTTCTCAGCTATTGGTAATGCTGATGAAAAATCAGGTAAACGAGAAGTGTTGTTGGATAATTCATCGGTTGAGGTGGTTCGTTTAACCTATCCAGTGGGGGCGGAGTCTGGCATGCATACTCACAAGCACCCGAATAGAGTTGTTTACTTTGTTAAAGGTGGCGTGTTGGAATTGACTCCTAAGGATGATCAGCAGCCGGCAAAAGTAATACGTGTTTCTGATGGGAAAACTATTTATTTGCCGGCAACAACGCATAATGTTAAAAACGTTGGCGATACAAAAATTATTATTGTTGAGACTGAAATTAAGGAAATTAAGGAAATTAAGGAAATTAAATGAATAGCTTGGAAACCTATTCATAAAGAGCGGCGTTGAAGGCGCAGGTAATTTCGGACAACCAGTCTCGCAATATAGTTTTAGTGTAGTTGTAATCTAGTTGCAAAGTTTTAAATTAAAACTCCGTGGATTCAAGTTCGAAGCGCATCAATAATTAGACTACCCATGTAGCTCTATAAGCATTCATTAAGTAATGCTTACGGTTTGATACTGCATAAGTAAACTGTGCTATAAATGTTCTGTCCATGAATAAAGCCTATAAGCGGAAGATCAAGCAGAATTGGGGAGTGTTTGAAAAATATTTTGGGTTTTGACGCTAGAATATGAATTTCAATGAGCGCTGAGATTGTCGGGCTAAAGCCCGACCTACAGCCCGACCTACAATCAAACCTACGTATTCACTCGTGTAGGTCGGTCTTCAGGCCGACTGAACTTAGGCAGACTTAACATGGTCATGCACCAAATCATCGCATCTACTTTTCCGGATCGTATTAGCTCCCAATTGAAATCTCCACTAGTGCGCATTCTTAACGCCAGTAGAATTTGAATTATATCTACTTTAAGTTATGGGTGTCTGCCGGATATTTAGGTTAGGGGGGGTTTTTGTTCAGGAGCTGCGCAGAGCTATATCTTACAGGATTTTTCTTAATAGGTTTACAGTATAAATCCGCATTACCTATATGGACTTATTTGTTTGGTTTTAACCAAAATGTACAATGTGTGAATTTATGTGAGCGCCCCGTTATAAGACTGTTTTGGTCGTTAATATTGATTGGTTTGTAAATAATGTTTTAGTTATAAATATTCTTTCGGTTCTAAATATTATTTCGCGCGTTGTGCAGGGCTATGGTATAAAGTAGCTACCTTGATGCACAGATTATTTTCCGTTAAAGTTCGTGGATCTTATTATAATATTATTAGGCATAAATTTGTGCCTATGGCTCTTAATCGTATGACTGATGAATATTTCTTTGATGTAGAAGGCTGCTATATAACTGAGCTTTCAAACAGTAGCGACGATCCAGATTTGTCGATCGCGCAAGCTAGGGTTGCGCCTGGTGTTACTACTCGATGGCATAGACTGGAAAATACAACAGAGAGGTATTGTATTTTGTCGGGCATGGGTATCGTTGAAGTTGGAGCATCACTCCCGAAGGAAGTGGTTGCTGGTGATGTGGTTGTAATACCGCCAATGGAAAGGCAGAGAATTACAAATTGTGGAAAAGAAGATTTGGTGTTTTTGGCAATATGCACGCCAAGGTTTGAGGTCCATAATTACAACCAGGGTTGATTATATGTATTCTGGGAAGTGTTTATGTGGAGAGGTTAATTTCAATATCTCTGGGGCTATCGTCGACATCATCATTGTCACTGCTCTTTGTGTCGTAAAAGCAGTGGGTCTGCATATTCTACAAATGGGTTTGTAAATTCATCAGAGTTCACAGTCACATCGGGTGTCGAAAATTTGAGAGAGTTTTCGCTTGGTTCTGGTCGCAAGCGGCATTTTTGTGTCATGTGCGGGTCGCCTGTTTTTAGTTCAAGTGAGCAAGATCTAAATAGAGTAAGAATACGACTTGGAATAATTGATTCAGATATAGTGGAGCGTCCATCGGCTCATACTTTTGTTTCCTCGAAAGCTAACTGGGAAATACTAGATGCTACGCTACCTATTAATGAACGACATGAAGCTGGCCGTAAGTAATTTACTGGCAGGTTTATGTACAAAAAATTTTGCGTGACGCTAGTTTAACGAAATGTAAGATGCCGTGCCCAACTAGATTTTTCAGCTAGATTTGGCTAGCGAGTTAGAGTTGATTTTATAGTCATCCTTAACGAAGGAAGTATTACAATAAAATAGTTTATGTCAGTATTTTGGTAGGACGTCACAGGGCGTGTAGTTGGTAAGTGGTACTCGATTGTTGTTGGGTTTTCGAGGGGTATTCATATATGACCTGCGTTCGATTTCACTTTTCACTTTTCACTATCTTAAATCTTAAATCTTAAATCTTAAATCTTAAATCTTAAATCTTAAATCTTAAATCTTAAATACAAAAAAGCCCGGCGAACCGGGCTTAGTGCAGCTTTATGTCTTTGTGAGCGTTATTCCCGCCAAGGAGCAGTCTCTGCCGCTGTTGAAAGCTGCGATTTAACCCAGGTACCGTTCTCTGTTAATTCACTTGATTCTGCCCAGATACTGGGTGGTTCGTCTTTGTCGGATATGGCCCAGTTGGCCCACGATATTTGGTTCGCGTCGAGGAACGCTAGCCATTCTTCTTTTGTCATATCCTGCGTTTGTCCATTTGGCCAAATACCCCATTCGGTCACAAATAAAGCCGCACCGGCATCAAGCGCTTGTTGGGCTAGCCCTTTGACCCAGCTACCGTGTGCGCCAACATAGAAATGCAGCGAGTAGGCAATATTTGTTGAACTGATGATGGGGTCTGCCGCTGCTTCGTCCACATTTTGAGACCAGGTTCGTGAACCCACGATGATAAGGTTGTCAGAATGTTCTCGAATGGCGGGTATTACTTGTTCGGCATACGTCTTTACGGTGCTCCACGCTGTTGTATTGAGAGGTTCGTTATATATCTCAAAAATAACATTGTCGTAGGTGCCATATTTTTCTGCCATCTCAGAAAAGAACGCGATAGCTTCGGCCGTATTGTCCTCTGCATGATGGGAGTGCCAGTCAATTATGACATAAATGCCTTTATTGATAGCGGCGTCTACAATCGTTTCTAGTCTGGTTTTGTTGGCTGGGTCGTCTAGGTAACCACCGTCGTCCTGAACGCCCATAGCTGCGCGTATGAGCTCGATGTCCCAGTCATTGTAGAGTGTTTCAACGGTATCAGCCGTCCACCACTTTTCCTGGCCCCAGTTGGTATTGCTCCAGAAAAGACTCATTCCGCGAATTTGAACCGGTGCGTTGGTTTTTTCACCGTGAATACGGTTTCCGCTGACGAGTAATTCGCCATAGGCTGCTACCGGTCCGGCAGCGGTAACTTCTTCTACGGTGAGATCTTCCTGCGTCGCATCTAGGGTTGCTGTATGCGTTTCAGTTACATCCAAGCGGATAGTGTAATCGCCGTCACTGGCGTAGGTGTGCTCGGCTATGGCTGAATCTGCGCTGGTGCCATCACCAAAGCTCCAAGCATAATTTAGGTTACTTCCTGCAGAGCATGTTGAATCTACCGCAATACGCAAGCCTAAAACCGAATAGCTGAAGCATGCGTTCGCAGGAATAGCGCTAATGTCTGCAGACTCTGTGAGCGTGCTTGTTGAGTTGTTCGCGGTACTCGTAACCACAAGAGCGATATCGAAGTTGCCGGCCGCCGCATAGCTGTGGCTGCTGCTCGCTCCTGTAGCACTCGTGCCATCACCAAAGTCCCAGCTATAGCTTAATGCGCTTCCTTGTGAGCAGGCAGCGTCAACGGTGGTGATTAGGCCTACGGTTGAGGTACTGAAACAGGCTGTGGCGTTTTCTGGTTGTGCTTCTTTAAGTTCGAGCCAGTTTAAGTTAAAGGGGCCGGAGGTGAATTGAACGCGTAGGGTGTGGCTGCCTTCTGAAAGCTGTCCTATTTCACTTGAAACAGTAGCCCACGTTTGCCAGCCTGTGGTGTCGCTAATTGCGACATTCGGGCCTATGTCTTCATTGTCAATTTGAAAGCTTAGTTGGCCGCCATCTGACTGAGTGGCGACCCTAACGTCGACGTTGTACCAGCCGGTGTTGGGAATGCTTAAGTCATACTCAAGCCATTCACCTGCATCGATAAAGCCGACATTCAAGCCGCCGCCTTCATCACTGGTCGCTTCTATATCAACATCATCAGCTGTTGGTGATGCGCCTCCCTGATCTCCAGCTGTTTGATCGAAATAATCTGTGTAGTCTTCCGCTTGGATGATTATGGCTGCAGGCGTCGGCGTCGGCGTCGGAGTTGGCGTCGGAGTTGGAGTCGGCGTCGGAGTTGGAGTTGGAGTCGGAGTTGGAGTTGGAGTCGGAGTTGGAGTTGGAGTCGGAGTTGGAGTTGGAGTCGGAGTCGGAGTCGGAGTTGGAGTCGGAGCTGGCGTTGGCGTTGGAGTTTGTTTCGATGAATCGCCTCCGCAGGCCGCGAGACTTAAACTCAAAACCATTAATAATAAAAAGGAAACTCGCTTCACGGAAATCCTATGTAGATGAAGGCCTCTATTGGGATTGGCGCCGTTGGTCTTTCTAAAAATATTCATTTTAATACCAGATTAATTATTTTTTTAGCACACTACAGCTGCGTGCTATTACCTGTTTAGTGAAGCGGTTATCCTTAATTTGAAAGTTCCTGTCAATCAATGAGGCGTTCAACTTTCGCCCTAATTGTCACTTGCCGAGTAGGTGTAGATATTCATAACAGAACGTTCTGTCTAGTGAGTAGGCAAAAAAATTATTCCATTGAAGAAAGGTTCAAGTTTAGACCGCAGCTGAGGTTGAACCTTTCTGAATCCCAACCGTACCGCATCTCGAGCGAATGCTATAGCCGCTAATAGCACTTTAAGGTCAGAGCACACTGGTATCGAAGGGGGGACGTCGCTGTAGGCGGCCAATGAAATTTAGTGCCTTACATGAAGAATAGTATGACTAAATTGTTGTCCCACGTAGATGACGCAGGCTTGAAGTGGGACGAATAGACGATTGAGATATTGCGTGTCCGAGTTCGTTAAGAGTAGGTGTAGGACTGTATTTTAAGCGTTCATAGTTTTAGATCTAGTTTCAACGCTACTTCGTGGGCCATTTTCGTCTTTCGAATAGTGGAGTTTTCAATATAGTATCGGATAATTTTGTATGATTCAGCTTTTGGACGCGTTTGTAAATCTGAGTACGCTTTTGTAATACTCGTCTGTCCAACCCGTGTGTCCATAAACCTGTGCACATACCCCTGTACTTATGCCCCTGTACTTATGCCCGAGTTACGACCTGGCGGTGTTACGCGTTGAATATATGTCCTGGCATTCGCTAGCTCCTAATTCAGAACGGTATCATCGTTATTGTTTTCTATTTCAAAAACCAATTCAATTGAGCCTATCTGTATTTTATCGCCACTTTGGAGTGTGGCTTCTTTTTGCGGTCTATCGTTAATCATCACTCCGTTGCTGGAATTGTTGTCTGTTAGTTGCCAGCCACCGTTTAAAAACCGAATATAAATATGTTTTTTGGAAACGCCTTGGTCAGCGATGACAAGGTCGTTGTCAGGGCCTCTGCCGATATCAATTCTCGGTTTGTCGAGATGGAAGCGTTCTTCACTTAAATGTCCTGATTTAGAGGCGGACTTAGAAACAAGGACGGCTTTTAGTGATTTTTTTATTGCAGCTTGCAGCGGTTGTGTTGCGTCGCCAGTGTTGTATGGGTCTTTGTTGTGCGATGTTGTCGCGGCTTGAGTTGATACGCAATCGCGTAATCCTGTTTTATCGTCGTCGTACTCCTCATGCTCTTCTTCGACTGCCGGACCTACAATAATGAAGCGCTGTTGGTCAAAGCGTAATTCGTCACCGTGTTTCGCGATGCCTTCAGTTATTCTTTTTCCGTTTAAATAGGTGCCATTTCTGGAGCCAAGGTCCACGATTTTCAGAAACCCTTCGTCAATGTGTATTTCGGCATGCTGCCGTGACAGTAAATGACCGTCAATTGTGAGGTCGCAGCCGGGGTCGCGCCCAACGATGGTTTTGCCCTGTAGCGCGTGAAATTGACGCGCCAATAAATCTGATTCGGTTTTTAGTACCCAGCAGCCTGGCCGGCAGCTATTTGGATCATTTATTTCAAGAGTGATTGAGCCGAGACGAATCACGTCCCAAGGCTTCAGGCGAAACTTGCTCGTAATTCGGCCTTCATTTACGAAAGTTCCACCTGAGCTCAGCAGGTCGACAATGTAAAGTCCGCCCTCATCGCTCGAGATCTCTGCGTGGAAGTCAGAGATGCATAGGGTGTCGAGCACCAAGTGGTTGCTTGCGTCCCTTCCTATGGTCACGGGTAGGGAGGAAAGCTTAATATTGGTGGCTGGTTCGTCAATTAGCTGCAGTTTTAACATTGGACTTATTTGGGGGCTAGGTTAAGGGTTTAGTTAGGCGCTTATACGTGTGAAAGTTGCGTTATATAATAGGCCTTCAAAATCTGCAAAACAAATGAGAATCGTTACTTATGTGTACTCAGGCGAAGTTTTGTAGGACTATAATGTTTTTAGTGAATAATGATTTGGGTCTGGTATGAGTAGGGATTCGGAGCTAGCAGAGATAGTTAACCTGCATAAAGAATGGCTTAAGTGTGGGGATACGTCCGGTAATAGAGCGGGTAAACGGGCGGATCTGTCAGGCGCTAGTCTGGATGGCGTGGATCTATCCGGTATGGACTTAAGTGGTGCGCTATTGTGCGGAGCTTCTCTTGAGGGCGCGAACCTTAGTGCAAGCGGCTTGTATCATGCAGATTTTAGCGACGCTAACCTTAAGGGCGCGAATCTTACGGGTGCGACGTTAGTGCTGACAAATTTTACTGGAGCCGATTTACAGGGCGCGAACTTATCGGGCACCAATGATTCGACAGTAGAGGGCTTGGGACAAAACCGAAGAGGGCCCAATTTTAAAGATGCCAATCTAGAGAATGCTTTGCTGTCTGTAGCGTATTGCGTGGCATCTGATTTTAGCGGAGCTAACTTGAAGGGCGCATGTTTGGCTGGTGCTAAGTTAGTGCGAGCAAACTTTGTCAACAGCGATTTGACCGACTTGGATATGTCTAAGGCTAACCTTGTCGACGCTAATTTAAATGACTGTAAACTTTGCGGAACAAACCTTCAGTGGGCGCAACTTTCTGGTGCCAATTTGCGCAGTTCTAGCTTGGTGCTTGCGGATATATGCGGGGCGGATTTACGTTCGGCTAATCTCGAGAACTGCAAAGTTGATGGCATTAAATATAATCGGAAAACTCAGTTTAGAGGTATTCGTGTAGCGGGCTGCTATGGTAGTGCGCGCTTTAAACGCTTTGCCGAGGATCACGACTATATTGAAGAATTTAGCGAGGCACATCCATTGGCCTATTTCGTTTGGCTTACGCTAACTGATTGTGGTCGATCGTTAATGCGTGTTGTTCTTTGGTCTTTAGTTCAGTCAGTATCTTTTGGTATTATGTATTTTTCTCTGGGTCCTCATGCTTTTTCGATCAGTAATCCGAATGGGTTGAAGTGGGACCTGTTTTCGGCAATTTATTTCAGCGTTGTGACATTCACTACGCTTGGTTTTGGTGATATTACGCCAAATACACAACTGGCTGCGGCAATTGTTATTGTCGAGGTCGTTATTGGTTATGTCATGCTGGGAATATTGATTTCCATTTTGGCAAACAAAGTGGCTAGAAGAAGTTAGGTTTCTTAGATATGACTATGAGTACGAAACAGCCAACGCTCGCGTTTATGATTAATGGAAAAACGTATAAAATATGTGCGAGTGATAACGAATCTATTCGTAACCTTCCTAAGGCTTATAGACCTTATCTGCTTACGCTGTTGGAGGCGGTTAAACAGCAGGATGATGCATCTCTAACTTCCGATACAGCCAAGCCGCTAGGTCAAAAACCCTTAACGCCGAAAGTTTCAAGTGAAATAAAAGCGGCAGGACTTAACCCTGTTTCGCCTAGTGCACCTAGCGAGCGTATGAGTAGCGGTGATATAGATAATGTAATGGCGCGCTTAATAATGGAGGATAAAGAAAATATCAATTTAGGTATAACCAAAAAGGGCATGGTGATCTTTGTCGTGATATTAATGCTTATTATCTTGTCGTTGATGTTTGTTTTTTAGAAAATCTAATAAGCCCAGTTTATTATTTTTTCAGGACTAATATATATTGTTTGAAAACAAACGGCGGAGAATAATTTGTATCCGCCGCCGCTTGATAAGCCTTTAAGAATTACGCCTTGGTCTTACTCAACACAATACGGTAGTGCGCTTTACCCTCACGTAAATGTTGTATGGCCTCGTTCACTTGATCAAACCGGAAATATTCTGTTACCGGTTCAATTTTATGATGGGCTGCAAAATCTAGCATGGTTTTTATTGCGGCTGGACTGCCAACGGGGGATCCAGATACAGAGCGTTGGCCGCCCAACAAAGCGAATACACCAATATCCAAAGGCTCTGTGGTTGCGCCTACAAAGTGTAAGCGGCCTTTAGGGGCGAGTGTTGCTACGTATGCGTTCCAATCTAACTTTACGTTCACTGTTGATATAATAAAATCAAAGTGACCTGCTGCTTCTTCGAGTGCCTTAGGATCGCTGCTATCGAGCACTGAATGTGCACCCATTTCTAAAGCTTCGACTTTTTTACTTTCACTGGAAGTAAATGCCGTTACGTCACAGCCCCATGCGTTTAAGAACTGCAGGGCTATATGGCCTAGCCCACCAATACCGATTACGCCGACTTTAGACGTGGGTTTGATATCAAACTGAATCAGTGGGTTAAATACCGTGACGCCACCGCAAAATAGAGGTCCAGCTGAATCTGGATTCACGCCTTCAGGTAGGGCGACTACGGCGATGGCTTGTGCTCTTACTTTTTCGGCAAAGCCACCGTGGCGACCGGCAATGGTTGGCTGCGCACTAGCGCAAAGGTTGTGATCACCAGAGTTGCAGGTTTGGCAGCTCATGCAGTAGCCGGAGTGCCAGCCTAGACCTACACGCTGCCCAACGCTTAAAGACGTAACATTGTCACCAATGGCAGCGATTGTACCGACCACTTCGTGACCGGGTACAAAGGGGTATTGGGTAAAGCCCCAGTCGTTGTCAAGCATGCTTAAGTCACTATGACAAATGCCACAAGATTCCACATCGATTTCTACGTCGTCTCCAGCTAATGGGCCAGGGTCGTATTCAAACGCTTCTAGCTCTGCACCAGCTTCTTTTGCTGCATAGGCCTTAATCATGGTCTTCTCCGTTGTTGTTATGTTGTTGTGATTCTGTTGTTAAGCTGTTGCGATGGAATAGTAACGTTGCCGCCAGCATCACAGTTGTATGTCACCGTGATGTAGTTTGGGCGGCACCAATTTCGGACTGAAGTATGGTAGATTGCACAAATGGAAACAACAGCATAAAAAGAAACCTATTGTTATGAATTTGGAAACGCTGGACCTTAAGCAATTACGTTATTTTGTGGAGATTGCGGGAACATTGAGCTTTACACGGGCGGCCGAAAACCTAGGGGTACCGAAGTCTGTGGTGAGTAAGGGGGTTTCAAAGTTGGAGCAAGATTTAGGGCTGAAAATACTTGAACGTACATCACGGGTAGTGCGCTTAACTGAAGCGGGTAATATTTTGTACTCGCGCGCAATTCCATTGTTGAGTGACGCCCGCCATTTGATGAATGATGTACAGAACTTACAAAAAAGCGTCAGTGGGCATTTACGTTTAGCGGCCGCACCGTCGTTAGGGCGGTATATATCGTCCAATATTATTCCTTTGTTTATGCAACAGTGGCCAGACGTGAAGGTCTCATTGGTTCTATCCTACACCTATGAGGATTTGTTTAAGGAAGGTTTGGACTTGGCATTTCGCATGGGTAAAAACAAAGATTTGGATCTGATAGAAAAACCCTTAGGGCAGTCCAACCGAGTGGTCGTGGCTAGCCCTCAATATGTGTCTGAGCATAAAAAAATCGAGCACCCACATGATTTGGAGGATCATAATACCCTTCAAGTATTTGCTAAAGAGGTGAGTGTTTGGACTCTTAAGAAGGAGGAGACAGTCGTGCCAATTAATGTCAATTATGTATTCCAGTGCAGTGATATTAGCGCACTAAAAAGTACTTTGTTAAAAGGTGTTGGTATAGCGAAGTTGCCTTGGTTTGCGGTTAGAGATGAGGTTGCAAGCGGTCAATTGGAGAGAATTTTGCCTAAGTGGACGAGCACGGGCTTGCCGATAATGGTTGTATACCGTGATGGGCTAAATAAATCACCGAAGTTAGCGGCGTTTCTTAGTCTTCTGTACGCACATCAGGATCTATTTGATTTAGCTATTACGGATAGCTAATGTCCGTCTATAAGTAGAGCTTTGCTGTGGGCAGATTCAAGCAGCCGCCTACGTGCTAATAGGTATAGTTGTTTACACTAAGCAAAGGTTTTGATCTTCTAGCGCAAATCTGACAATTTTAACTTTCACTTGAGACGGCGATTTATGCATGGAAGCTAGTGCGCTTAATTACAGTTCTTTTTTCGAAGATTCGGTTTACGTTATGGTACGAAAATAGGCAATAAGGTGTGAACGTGAGGGTTTTCGGTCGACAATTATTCAGCAATAGTTGCGAAAATTAGAGCATGTTGTTAATAGGGAAAGGAACGAAATGAGATCTTAACGAGGGTGAATATCTAAGATTTACTTTAAATTATTGATTGATATAGATGATTTAATGAAAGACAGAATGCACTGTCATATGGGCTATTATATCTGTCCGACGCCGATGGGGAGGCTCTAAGCGTACCAACCGATAGCGAATACTATCGGCTGGTAAATCTCTCTTAGTTTGCAGAGAGCTGAAGCTGAACCCTAACCTAGTCTCAATCACCGCAGGGCGTGTGTTGCGGTGGCTGCCTTCATAATGGTACTGAGGGTGCCAAGTTAGCGCTCACTATTGCTTACTAGGCCGTGAGTTTGCCACTGACAAGTGCGGCCATAGACTCAATACTATTCATGTTCTCTACACTCGCTTCGTGAGCTTGGATCTCAATTTCATAAAAATTCTCGATATGAGATACCACTTTAATTACAGAGACTGAATCTAATATACCCGTGCTTACTAGCTCGATGTCATTGGTCAGATCTTCTTCATCTTCATCGGGTAAAAACTCTTCTAAGATGTAAATTTTTAAGGCTTGTTCGATTTCTGCAATGCTTGGCATAAGTGCTCCGGAGTTTTAAGTAAATATTAATAGTTAATTACAATTAATTTATTTTTTGTTTATTTGTTCGATTTGGCTTTTATCGCTGCGAGGATATCATCGTGTATCTCCTCATAAAAGCGGTCGGCCAATAATTGTTGCCCTTCTAACGTGGGGTGTTTGTCCCAGCTAGTGACCCATAAAGATTCTTTATCTACGCCGTTGTAGGTGTCGGTGATATCGATCACTTTAATACCGAGTTCTTTGGCGATGGTCGCTTGTAACCCTATTTCTTCGCGAACTCTCGACTGATCTTCGGGAATTGGAATAATCGCTATCCACAGGTCAATATTATTTTTCTTAGCTAAATCGGCTAAGTAGCTGTAATACCAGCGCACCATTTCAGGCGTATGCTTGGTGAGTCGAATGATTACCTCAGACCGGCTCATTCCATCTTCGACACCAGCTTCCTTGGCTATCTTACGAATGTGATCAAAATAAAACGCTTCATTTTTATCCACTAAAACGCGTGAGGTTTGCAGCGGCACCCAATAAAGGTCATTAATCGCAACGTAAACAAATCCATCAACATCGTAGTTCTGCGCACTCTTCTCAAGTGCTGCTACTTTTGATGCGGGGCCGTATCCGCCTAAGGAGAAGTTTAAGGATTCAAATTTACCTAGCGCGCTCTGAGTGAGTTCTGTGTTTAAGCGTTCTTCAAACAGTGCTTCGTAGGTTTCATCGTTACCAACACCCGAACCAAAGGTGTGCGACGCACCAGATACCGCTAGACGATAGGTGTCGGGCGGCGTAATCGTGGCGTATTCCTTATCGCGTATTCCCCAACTGTTAGAGGTCAGCTCTTTACCTTTAAACTGGTCAACCATCGAAGGCAATAACTTGTAGGGAGGAAATTCGCCAGGTGCTTCTACAATAGCGTCTGTTTTCGCCCAATCAACGGGTTTATTTTTATATAGCGACTGCAGTTCTGGGTTAAACCGTGAGACATCGGTTAGATCTTCGTAATAACCGCGCTGCAAGAGTTTGCGGTCACGCTCATTTAAATCATTTGAACCTAAGCGCGTGACAGTCGCTATAAAACCGGGAGTGCCAGGAAGTACAGTGGGATAAACGGCCAAGTATAATAGGAACACAGCAAAAGCGGTTGTTTTGGCGGTGCCTTTCCAGAACTCACTATTCTTATCTAATACAGCCTTTTTATTGCCAAACGAAAATAAACTGGAGTCGCCGCGAGTCTTGTGTCCGTAAATTACGGCAAGCCCACCTAAGGAAATACAAAAGCCACCAATGATGAGGATGTCTTTTAGGCCAACGTTGGTAAATGCGGAGAGAATGACTTTAAACTCACCAAAATCGGGGGTCGACCATACGTTCCAAATAAACACGATGGAAAGGAAGGTAAGGATTGTTTTTAGTGCAAGAGATACTTCGCTCTTCCACGTTCTGACCGGGCCTTTAAGAGATCGCTTTTTAGGGTGAGTCATTTCCCACAGGAGATTGATTAATACAGCTACGCCGAGTGAGCCCCAAAAAAGTCCGTCTTGGGCTGATAATTTCACATCGCCGCGAATCCAGAACCATTGGTAGGCATGTAAAATCCAAGTAAGGAAGAAGGCGTAAACCGTGGCAATAGAAACGGCCTTTAATGGGCCCATTCTTTTGGTTAGCCAAAAATGCACAGGATAAAAGAATATCTTCTGCATGAAGTCTTTCCAGAAGATGTTAATTCTGCGCCAGAAATCGGTAAAACTTGAGGCTAAAAAGTACAAGTGATGGGTTTCAGGAAGATTGAATCCATACATATGTAATATGCCAGAAATCATATGGAAATAGCCGGAAATCCGTAAGTAAAGCAGGAATGTTCCTACTAAATACTGGAATGAATCGCTCGCACTAACAATAGTGGCGGGGTCTACAAGGACGTTTTGGTAAACCAGACGGTAAAGAAGCAAATGAAACACGCCCTTCACCAGTAACACTATACCTTTCTGGTAGATTTGAATGTCTTCAACTTTCTTTGGGTAATAAACCAAAAACAAGTTCTTATAGTCAATTACAGGAAGCAAGGTAAAGTTAACGTTGGGCACCATGAAAAAGTACGCTAGAGCTCGCCACGGGCCAAATTCGGCTGTTTTTAAGCGAAGATCATACATATAGATCATTAACCTAAAGATAAACATTGACCCGAGAATTGGCCAGATTGCCGATGGCACCATAGATGGGAAAAGGTCTGCGCGAAATACAATCAAAACCAAGCCTAAAATAACTTGAGCGGTGACTCGCGCATAAAATGGTATGGGCAGATGCGCTAAGATAATGAACAGCGACCCGAGGCCAATCAACCAGGCCGCATTAAAAATGCCAAGCGCCACGATGATCGATGTAAAAGAAAGGAAAACGAAAAACGGGAGTTTTAGCTGTTTTGGCAGAACATGATGAATAGGAAAGCCAATGCAGGCTATAACCAGAGACAGTAAAAATGTTCGGTTTTCCAGGCCAAACTCTCTGACCAAGAGGACCACTAAGCCAAATACAAAGCCGACGGCTAGTACCCTGACCAGGTCATACTTACCGATAAGCGCGTTAATAACGGCTGGCAGCGGGTAGTTTTTAACGTGTTTGTCTGAATTACTCATGACGTTTGGTGTTGTTCCTTTAGTTTATTTCTAGCCCTAGCTCTAGCCCTAGCTCTAGCTCTAGCTCTAGCCCTAGCTCTAGCCCTAGCTCTAGCTCTAGTTCTATTTTTGAATTTGTCGCGGCTTCTATTTCTGTTTGTATTATTTCTATTCAAGCATCGATTGAAAATACGGTGGAGAGTAAATGTATACGATTTCCGATTAATGACGATACTTAACTATGAACCTTCACGATCATATGTTCCGCATAGGGCGGAGCGTCGAGCACAGCACGACGTAATGCGGAGGCATAGGGTGTTGGAACGGGGTCTTTATCGCGCGCGCGCGTAGGTAGTAGTAGTCACAATGAACTCCGTTTCGAGTGGAAGTACGTCACACTATGCTATCTGCGCTTAGCGATTAAGTCAACTTGATATGGCACTACTAGGCATGCAGTATGCCGTAATTAGGCTCCTCCACGAAAGGTTGGTAGGTTACTTCATTGATCCGCTACGGCTCACGCCGGGTATGAGCCGGATGTGTGCCGGATGTGTGCCGGAATAAGCGGCCAAATTGGCTAGCGTTATTCTGCAGACTCGCTATGTCCTGAAGTTAGCTGAAGGGCTTCAGGAAAAACGTCATAATAAATACACTAATGCGTGTGCTGGTAGCAATTTCAAGTAACTCGTTTGCACGTATACATTCGGAGTTTATGCGCAAAGATACACAGTTGTTGGCGGCATTAATATTGAATGGTTCTGGCGAGGGAGAGCTAAAGCTAAAGGTTAGTTGAATTTACCTTGGCTTGGCACGGCATCGATCTGATTTTGTACCGACATTCAATTCGTTTCACCAGCCATAAAGGGCCGCAATAGAGCGTTCAACCGCATTATTATCAATTTGGCGCGTCTTGTAATTCGGGTGTGCAATTAATCGACGTCACTGATTGTTCAGATGCGTACGCGCTTCGCACTAGCGAATTCGATGAGTCGTGCGCATTGGGGCGTGTGTATAGGTGTGCGCGCATATGGATTGGTCGCGCTACCAGTGAGTTTTACTTGCCCGAACATTTATTTCATACCGTAAGCCTCCAATGCAGGGCGTTACATGACGGTTAAAGTGGGGCATCTCAAGGGGGGTGTTTATTGGGATAGGTGTATTGTCATTTTTTGGTGGGGGTATACGGGTTTTGCGCCGACTACGGGTAGTATTAATGCTAATCTGCAGTGTTGAACAGTCGATTTTTACTCGCCTTTTACTCGCTTTCTAAGTGCTCCTTCTTTTGCTTCTTACCCCGGATATTATCTCTCTTCCTTATCTATTTTAACCAACTTTCGTTTACTCCCGCCAGCTCGTTTTTGGATGTTAGATTCTGTGTGTAACTCTTTGTCATGAGCACCTTAAAAACCTGAATTACGGATTGTGAAGATGAAAAGTAAGCGCCGACGTAAGCGAAAAATGTCAATATTTCTCAAACGTTCGACCTTCGAGTAAGGTTTATATGTGTCCTTATTGGCGTTTTTTAACCAAAAATAAGGTGGGACTTCAAAGTTTTTTAAATAAGTTTTTACAGTTCATCTCGCTTCCTATAACTCTTTTTTTTCAATAGCTTACGCAGGTAGTGCCACTTTTTTCGCGGGTTTTTAAAGGTGTTTTAAGGATTTAAAAATTCAGAGCGACGATTTATGATTTTCCGGTTGGCAGGATAAATTCATCGCGAATGATTGCGATGGGAAAACATTGTTCCAACTGACAGTAATTCATTACAGGTGTTGGTAATGATAAAATGAATAATGTATTTGACGTCAAAAGGTGACTTTTGGTGTTTTGAGTGTTCAGCGCCTTATTGGGTAGTTCCAGTTTTATAGGGATGAATGCTCGTAGAGTTTTTAATAATAAAATTAATTTAAATTAATTCAAAGTACAAAACAGCGGAGAATTTTATGAGCTCTGTAGCCGCCACAAGGCGAAAGCTAAATGGCGTATACATTAATCGTTATTTGTGTTTTTCAGCACCTACGATGTCAATTGTCACAGTTAGTACACGAGCAGTGACTCGTGTATAGGCTGAATATTATAAAGGTCTTTTTAGTATGGCCCCCTGGGAATGATGTTAGCGCCTATCGTACTGATAACGTGAACATTTAAACCATAATCGATCCAGTCGTTTTTTTGTCGACTGGATTCGTTCTAAAAATAATGAGGTTAACCATGAAGTCTAAAAATATACCGGTTAATGGAAATCACAGTAGCTCTTTTATTCAGAAGCTTGTGCGTCCAGTTTTGACCAAACAGAATCAAACCATTTTTGCCGCGCTAGTGGCGTTGTGTTTTATTCAGTCGTCTAATGCTCAAGTAGGCAATCTACTATGGGAAGATAATTTTGATACCTTTGATGCGAACGCCTGGACTGTTGATGTTGGTGATGGTTGTGATCAGGGGCTTTGCGGTTGGGGAAACGAAGAGCTGCAATCGTACGGCGAAAGCAATGTTTACATCGAGCCTACTCCAGGAGAGAGCGGAAATAACGCGCTAGTCTTAGAAGCTCGAGACGAGCAAGCGGGTAATCTAGTATTCACATCGGGAAAAATTCAAAGTAAAAATAAGGTCGCCGTAAAATACGGCATGATTGAATACCGCGTCCTTATCCCTAGTGTTGATGATGGTCTGTGGCCAGCCGTCTGGATGCTGGGGACCAATACCGCCAGCTGGCCTCGCAACGGTGAGATCGACATGATGGAAATGGGGCAATCGTTAATTCAAAGAGACGGTGCCGGTTTTCCTAATGCGCAAACTGATAATTATGTCGGTTCGAATGTTATTCGTTATGCCGAAGACGCATGTGTTCCGGGTAACGAAAGTTGCGCCGCTAACGCGGCTTGGCAAACCGATAATGCTTACGTATCACAAAACCCGCTTGCAGGGCGTTTTGTTACGTATCGTACGTATTGGACGGAATCTGAAATTCGTTTTACGGTTTTTGACGCGGGTGTAGAGCATGATTTATTTGAAAACCCTGTTGGGATTCCAAGTGATGATCCTGACGCTGAAGCACTGCGTACACCGTTCTATTTATTAATGAATTTAGCTGTTGGTGGTAATTTTACTGATGCGGAAAAGAACGATGAAGTTACCGCACCGCGCCCAGCCAAAATGTACGTCGATTATATTCGTGTTTATCAATATAACGGTTTAGGTGAAATGATTTTAGGTGATACTACGCAGCCTGAAACTGGAACCTTCGGTGTTTTTACCGATACCACACAAACAAATAATACATTAGAAGTTGGTGTGAGTTCTGATATTTTTGTTTGGGATCTTACGTCGTCAATAGGTAATATCGAACCTGCCGAAGGTGACAATGTTATTGCCTGGAATGCAAAAGCATCAAGCTGGTTTGGCGGTGGTATTCTTGCTCGACAGCCAGTCAATCTCAGCAATTTTCTGGACGCTACATTAAATTTCAAAATCAAAATTCCGGCCGATGTGGGTTTTCGAATTGGCGTTACAGATACCTTTGCTAATGAAAACTGGATAGATTTTCCTGCAGGTGAATCAACTTACGGCATGGTTCGTAATGGTGAATGGGCGGATGTCAGTATTCCCGTTGGTGATTTACGTGGTGAATCAATCGCCATGCAATCAATTGCGTACCCCTTTGCTGTGCTTAGTTTAGGGTCATTGTCGGGAAGCGATTTTGAATTAGCTATAGATGATATTCGTTACGAAGGCGGTGGCGATCCCGTAGATATGGACTCCGATAATGACGGTGTTTTAAATGAATTTGATTCCTGTCCTAATACGCCCGCTGGAGCTGTCGTAGATAGCAGCGGATGTGAACTTATTGTTGTGCCTGTCGATTCCGATAACGACGGTGTCTTCGATTTTAGCGATGCTTGCCCCAACACACCATTTGGCACTGAAGTTGACCCACAAGGTTGTGCTTTGGTGTTCGACGACGATAACGACGGTGTTAGCAACGCGCAGGACCTTTGTCCCGGTACTCCAGTGGGGGCTGCCGTGGATAACTTCGGATGTTCCCTCGTTGTAGAGCCTTTTGGCGCAGTCCAGTTGGATGCTGATTCTTCGGAATTTTTTGTAAATACGGCAGCCTGGGCCGACATTCACTACATCATTAATAACGGTGGTCAGTTGAATATGAGGCTGACCCAGTCGGGTGGCCGCAACGCTTTGGTTCTTAATGGTCTTTCCGATGGCGACATAGTTGAATACAACTATACCTACTGGGACGCTGATGGTAATCGAGCTATTGAGACCGCGTGGCAAGCGCATACTCACGGTGGCGTTATCGTGGGTGATGCCGACAATGACGGTGTTAATGACAATCTCGACCAGTGTGCGAACACGCCTGCAGGCGCTGCAGTTGATAACGTTGGTTGTCCTTCAGATAGTGACAGCGACGGAGTCTTAAATGGGTTGGACCAGTGCCCTAATACACCGGCCGGCAATGCAGTTGACGCGCAAGGCTGTACTGTAAGCCCCATTAACGACAGCGACAATGACGGCGTTCTAGATACTGTAGATCTCTGCCCTGGTACACCGGCTGGTACTGTTGTTGGTGCCACCGGTTGTGCCGTGGTAAGTCAAGTCTTTGGTGCTGCTCAGTTAGATAGTCACTCGGCTGAATTCTTTGTAAATACAAGCTCTTGGGCGGATATTCACTACACAGTGAACGGCGGTGGCCAGTTGAATATGAGGCTGACTTTGGCTGGTGGCCGAAATGCTTTAGTCGTGAATGGCCTAGCCGATGGTAATGTCGTTGCATACAACTATACCTATTGGGATACGGCGGGTAATCGCGCCATAGAAACGGCTTGGCAGAACTATACCCATGGTGGAACAGTCGTGCTCGACGACGATAACGACGGTGTTGTGAATGGTGACGATCTTTGTCCTGGCACACCTGCCGGTACTCCCGTTAACGCCCAAGGCTGTGCTTTAGTGCTCGACGACGATAACGACGGTGTTGTGAATGGTGACGATCTTTGTCCTGGCACACCTGCCGGTACTCCCGTTAACGCCCAAGGCTGTGCTTTAGTGCTCGACGACGATAACGACGGTGTTGTGAATGGTGACGATCTTTGTCCTGGCACACCTGCCGGTACGCCAGTTAACGCCGCCGGTTGCCAAATTGTCAGTCAAGTTTTTGGTGCTACTCAGTTGGATAGCGCATCGGTTGAGCTCTTCGTAAATACAACGGCTTGGGCCGATATCCACTACACCGTGAATGGCGGTGGTCAGTTGAATATGAGAATGACTCAGCTTGGTGGTCGCAATAACCTGGTCGTGAATGGTTTGGCGAACGGTAACGTAATTCAATATAGCTATACCTACTGGGATACGGCTGGAAACACAGCCTTGGATTCTGGCTGGCAAACATACACCCACGGTGGAACAACAGTGGGCGATGCCGATAACGATGGTGTTAACGACGACATTGACGAGTGTCCCGGCACCCTTGCAGGTACAAATGTTAATAGCGTTGGCTGTCCGGTAGACGTTAATGATCCAGACGCAGATAGTGACGGTGTAGTAGATAGTGTTGATGAGTGTCCTGGCACCCCTGCAGGAACGGCTGTTGATAACGTCGGTTGTCCTATTGTCACCGCAAATAAAGAAGTTTCTGTTATAGACGATATTCTTGTGGGCGGGCCAGGATCGTCTAAGCCTGGGTTTAGCTTATATACCTTCGACAACGACAGTAATGGCGAAAGCTCTTGTTACACCGGTTGTGAAGATAATTGGCCGCCTGTGCTGGTTACAGATGGCCGTGTAAATGGAACCAATAATCTTGGCACAACTGATCGCAACGATGGTTCAGTTCAAGCCACGTACAATGGAATGCCGCTCTATTTCTTTAAAGACGACATCGTGGCTGGCGACAAAAACGGTGATGGCGCGGGTAATGTTTGGCATATTGTTGAAATTCCAGCACCTGTACTCGGTGATATTATTCCACTTTACGACCAAAGCACCCCACTAAACGCCGCAACAAGTTTTGTTCGTGACGACGGTGTGCTCGTAACTCGTGTCGCTGATCGCGGTCGTGATCGTCACGCAAAAGATAATACTAACCAAGATCACTACGACCATTACTTGGCCCATTACTGGGAGCAGCGTACGGCTCGAATTCAGATCGAGGATTACACTCCGTTAGGACAAAGCCTCCTTCGAATCTCGTTTGTCAGTGAAACTCAAATTGGTGCAAAAGAGTTTCGTGCATGGTACATGGGTGATGTGGGTACGCCAGGTAAGTTCTTCTTGAATCCAAATCCTGCTCTTATTGTTCCTGATGGAAGCGGTACCTTTGACGATGAACTTAATAAGATCAGCGACCAAGGTGGTCAGCACAAATATGTGTATGAGATGATAAAAAGAGAAGGGGCTTCTTCTCAGCTTTTTGATATTGGTGTGGGAGAAAATATGGAGTTTGAGATGAGCCAGTTTTTGTTAAATCCTGACGTTGGACGAAACAATTACTACGGTACGTCTTACGTTTATGTAACGGGTCAATTGGGTTTGCACGCCTTCGAATGGGAACGTGGTTCAAAAGATGGTGTTCCCATAACTGCCGATGGTTTGCTCGGTGGCGATACGACTATTGGCTACAATTATAGTGAGGAGCCTGCTGGCCGTTTCATGGTAATGCCAACTAATTTGGCACCTGAGCATGGACAAGATTTCGTTTTAGGTCGACGCGTGCATCATACAAGCTTTGATAACGGTCAACATGACGAGCATACTTGGAACGTAAACAACCCGCAGCCGAATTTACAAAACCCAATATGGACGGAGCAAATCGGGAAAGTTGATAATCACTATGTCAACGACTCTTGCGCATCGTGTCACGTACGTAATGGTCGTGCACTGCTTGTCGAACCCGGAGAAAAGTTAGAGAAATGGGTATTTAAAATTGGCGATGAAAACGGTAACCCTGACCCAAATATCGGTCGCGTTCTCCAGCCAGAAACCGAAGGTAGTGCATCCAGTGAAGGCTCTGTTAGGTTGGGCGCTTGGACTGAGGAGACTAACGGCCTACGTTCGCCAAACTACATCTTTGAAGGTGTGTCTCCCGCAAGTTTCTCGGCTCGCATTGCACCTAATCTAGTGGGTTTAGGTTTGTTGGAAGCGGTTTCTGAAGAGACTATTCTTGAGTGGGAAGACGCTGACGATATTAACGCCGACGGTATTTCTGGCCGCGCATCGCTTGGTGCTGATCCGTTTACCGGTGAAGTACGCTTAGGTCGCTTTGGTTATAAAGCGTCGACAACAAGTGTGCTTCATCAAGTTGCGGGAGCGTTTAACACCGACATGGGGGTGCTTACTTCTGTACTACCAGACCCAGATTGCGGTGTGTTTCAAACTGACTGCGAAGCAAGCGGCTCGGAAATCGATGATCTAGAGCTCGATCGTCTGGTTAAGTACATCAGCTTGTTGGGTGTACCGGCTCGTCGTAACTATAACGACAAGAGTGGCGAAAACATCTTCCATGGTATCGGTTGTGTTGATTGTCACCGAGCAGAGATGCAGACAAGCGCTTTCCATCCTTTTACCGAATTACGTGATCAAACAATCCATGCCTATACCGATATGCTACTGCACGATATGGGTGACGGTTTGGCGGATAACTTGGGTGAAGGCACAGCTTCTGGCCGCGAATGGCGTACAGCTCCACTTTGGGGTATAGGTCATACAGCTGCTGTTCTTAAGGGTGACCTGAAAGCGATTGATGATGTGACGATTCAGCAGCAGATCGACGTTACGACGGGTCAGCGTCATCAGCCTTCGGATGAGCTTATCGGTTACCTTCATGATGGTAGAGCACGCAACCTGGATGAGGCGATCCGTTGGCACGGTGGTGAGGCGGAAGCTGCAGTGACGGCTTACGACAATCTGAACTCTTCCGATGAGCAAGCGCTCATCACATTCCTCGAGTCGCTGTAATAGTTAAGCTATTACACGTAACGCACAAGCTATAACGCAAAGGAATTACCGGGAGCATTTAGCTCCCGGTAATTAATATCTGATTTAGTGCTTCAGAAACTATTTGTGTAAATATATAAAGGCTTTGGATTAAATTTTAAGACAAAGTCTCTTACTACAGCTAGCCCGTAATTAATTAAGATGTTTCGAAAATTTCAAGCTAAACAGCTTGAACGATTTCGTTCGTCCTGAAATCGACAAAATTGATTTAGCACCTGATTTCTGGCTGGTTTTTTACGTGTATTTTTAGCGTATATTTTTAATTTATATTTCTAACGTAAAAGGAGGTAAATAAAGTAGGACTTCGTAAATGGAATACGAAAAGATGATAAATATTGTATTAGAAAAAATAATAAAATCTAACAATAATGTTTTTGACGTACATGGGAAAAATAATGAATAAAAAACATAATGATACGAAAACACATAAGCGCTTTTTTAGAACCCCGCTATGGTGTGGGTTTGCAGTAGCAACTGCCTTTGCCTCGGCCGATCTAATGGCTGCGCCGCTGGTACTAAATAGCAACTTTCAATCTCAAGAAGACTTACAAAAGCAAGCGAATTTTTTAGTTAGTGATAATCTTTTGCGGCAGGGGGAACAAAAATACTGGACCGGTAAAGGAAAATATCCGCTCAGTTATGCGTCCACGAATGTCGATTACTGGATCGATCACGTGTGTGGATCCGAGAGCTGCGCCGTAAACGACATCATTCGCAATGTACCGAATTTTTCTGTACTCGGAAGTGATCTGGACGCCCCCTCAACAAAGTTGCAAATCGAACGCGTTATTGTTGAATCCGGAGCGGATATATACGATGCCGGTGTATGGCAAATCGCCTTGGCAATAGCCGCCCAAAAAGGCCTAGTGGATAGTGCTACAGCGGCAGAGTTAATTGATAGCCAACTTGAGCGTCTGCGCAAAACCGTATCGCACGCCCCTGCGCCTGACGCACAAGGTAACGGCGGCTTTACCTATGGCCATAGCTTGGCTCAAATCGCCAACCCGCAATATGCCTATAACCTACGAATGTTGGGCCGAAACTTTTTTGCCCCTGACTCCTTTAAGGATACTCGTGCGGCTGGCTTAGTGACCTCGCCGGGTGAAATGATCGCTCAAGGCTTGGATAAACATATTACTTGGACTGATTGGAAACCTATCACCGGCGAAAATGCTTGGGGCGTATATTTGGGCCCGCTACAAGCTGAGATATTGTTGGCTGGTACGTCACAGGATGTGCCCTTTAATAGTAAGGCTTTGCAAAATGCCTTAGAAGGCCTCTGGGCTTTGCAATACATGCAATCTGAATTGGGTGCATTTTATTACATCACCAATGGTGCGAGTGGCAATGGTGGTGAGGACGTAAAGCCCGACACTATTTCGTTGGAAAATAATTTCTCTGTTTTAGCTGGCGTAAAGCTTTTGCAAAACATACTGTTGGCCATACATCACCTTTCCGACCAGACACTTACCGACATCGAGCGAGCTCAGTTACACACCGCGGTGAACGTAATTGATTCCATGCTATACGGTGGCCAAACACCCGCAGGGCCAACCGATGGACTGCTGCCGTTTTTAAAAAACTTCGGCTACAACGCCGGTGGCAACATGTTCTTTCAGGGTGGAACCGTCGTCGGGAGAGTCTATGCCGATAATGAGCAGTTTCCGGAAGATGATCACTACGCTGTGGATGTAAACACCTGGGGTTTGGCTGTACTCGGCCCAAAAACCGTAGACACATGGTTTGGGGAAGGAACTTCCGCTGAGCTTTGGCAAACCACGCGTAGCCGAGGTGGGGTGTTTGGCTCTAATGGTGAGTTGTGGGGTGTAGGCTACACCGACAATGCTGATGAACAGGTTATGTCGGGCGAATGGACCTTTGGCGCCGTTAACATGGTGCAAATGTTAATAAAGTATTACCAAGATAATCCTAGCGCTAGTGTCGATCTTGAGCAGTTAGCTGCTGACGAAAGTTCAATGTTTGATAATTTGCTGAAACTACGCACCGACCGGTATACCGTTGACTACCAAGATTTTGTTGACGGTGTTGGGCCCGAAGTTCAGTCAGACTTGGGTGATAACGAACAAGCATTTCTCTATGCCAGTAAGCGAACCTTTATTCCCTTTGGATGGTTTGGTAACCCGGTACCCAGCACGGCTTCGTCGGGGTGGGGAATATTCAGCAGTTATAGCTTCAACCCCTTTGCGCTTTACGGCACTCAGGCTTCGCCTTTCTATGACCTGCAATCGCCTCCAGATTACGATTCTAACGATGCTCAGTTAGCGTACGACACCAATACGGTGTCGGTAGTTAACACCATGGACGATGCAGAATTGATCATGGAGTTTCAAACCACAGAAGGTGGCATTGTTTCCTATATCGGTGAGGATGACGCGATTGCTACAGGTGGGTTTCGTAGGATTGAAATACGAAATGAGATGGCCGTTTTAAGCTTTGCTTTTCGAAACCCAAGCGTTGATGATCCCAATTTCTTTGGTGCCTGCAAGGTTCATATAAATGCGGATTTACATACTAAGTTCCAAGGCCAGCCTATTAATACCGCGATACTTGTTCAGTGGTCTGCTGATGGCGAAAAAGAATGCGATGTTTTAAGTAAGGCCTCGGATGTTCCCTATCAGCTTGATCCCAATAACCTGACTCCACGTGATGCGCGTTGCGATGAATTGGGTACGTGCGATACAAGTAATGATCGAGACGGAGACGGCATCAATGACGATATCGACAATTGCCCTAACATAGCCAACCCTGGTCAAGAAGATAGTGACGGAAACGGCATTGGTGATGCGTGTGATGTGCTTCCGCCGTTAGATTCTGACGGTGAT
>JBLIMQ010000033.1:0-34439 GCA_047638775.1 Flavobacteriales bacterium | reverse complement strand
TCAGGAATATTAGAAGACCATAAACAAACTGTAATTCAAGTTTCGGCTTCGTCGGATTATACGAAAATTGCAGATAACGAATTTCATATTTCTCCAGAGGATTCCGATCATTACCAAAAATTAATCGATGATATCGTAAGGTCCGGATTTAAAATTGACCATGTGGTGCATTCGTTTGCATTTGATTCCGATTTCGACCCCTCATTTAACGCTGACGATATCATGGCTTTACAAACTCAAGGTTTCGGTAGCATTGTCTATTATTTACAAGCTCAGAATACACTAGAGGAAAAACCAAGTTCGTTTACATTAATAACCTGTAATGCTTTTGATTGTGAAAATGCCAAAGAACTAAATTTCGAACAATCTCATTTAGTTGGGTTGACGCGTGTTATGGGTAATGAAATGCCTGAGCTGCTCGTAAAATGTGTTGATATCGATGTGTCTCTTACTTCACAGGAGAAAGACAATTTATTTGTTGAGCTGAATGGAAGTACTCTTGACGAAGAAGTTTCTATTCGTGGTAGTTCACGTTTTGTACGCCGTCTAATGCGGTGGCAGCCCGAGAACGAAGTGGCAGAAATAATTGGGGACACTCAATCTTTTGCTATGAGTTTCAAAGAGACTGGAGATGTCGATAGTTTACAATACACTCCTGTGCCCATTTCGCTTCCAAAAGCAAACGAAGTGGCCATTAAAGTTAGCTATGCGGCGCTTAATTTTAAAGATGTTTTGAAAGCAAGCGGACTTTTTCCTACTGATTTAATGGAGGAGAATTTATGGAGTGGCGACAGCTTAGGTATGGAGTGTTCCGGTACAGTGACGGCCTGTGGGTCAGACGTTAAGGACATTGCAGTCGGAACACGAGTCATGGCGCTGGCGCCAAACAGTTTACGTTCGGACACGACAACTCATGCATCCTTGGTTGTGCCCATAACGAATTTATCAGATGAGCAAGCTGCCGCAATGCCCATGGTGTTTTTAACGGCGTATTACGGTCTAATAGAGTTGGCGCGATTGAAAAAAGGCGAGCGTGTGCTCATTCATGCCGCTGCAGGTGGTGTTGGACAAGCTGCGATTCAACTGGCGCAATGGGTCGGAGCTGAAATTTATGCGACATGTGGCAGTGAAAGTAAGCGAGATTTTTTAAAAAATCTAGGTGTTCATAATATCTATGATTCGCGTTCATCTAGTTTTGCCAAAGATATCTTGAATGATACTGACGGTCAGGGTGTTGATGTCGTTCTAAATTCACTTGCTGGTTCGCTGATAGATTTAGGTTTGTCGTTATTGCGTGACTACGGCCGCTTTGTCGAAATTGGTAAAATGGATATAAACCGAGACAAAGGTATTGGATTAAAACCCTTTCACTATAACCTTTCTTTTTTTGCAGTCGATCTGGATCGCATGCTAGAGCAACGCCCTGAAGATTGCGGTGCGATGCTAAATGCGCTGGATGAACTCATTAGAGCCGGTAAAATCAAGCCTATAAAAACCACATGTTTCTCTACAGGTACAGCTTCTGAAGCCTTTAAAACGATGCTTTCAGGTGAGCATATGGGAAAACTTGTCGTATCATTTAATGATGACGCGGGTGTGAAGATGGCTCGGTCAGAATCTCCCGTTTTTGATCATAAATCGAACTATCTTATTACGGGTGGTCTTGGCGGGTTTGGTTCGTCTCTTGCTCACTGGTTGGTAGATCATGGCGCGCGGCATTTGACTCTACTTGGTCGCAGTGGTGCTCATTCACCCTCGGCCAAACGCTTGGTGTCGGAACTTGAAGGTAGGGGCACGAAGGTTACGGTCATACCTGCTGATGTTTCGGATCGAAAACATGTAGAAAAAATACGTAATGCTATGGACGAAAAATACCCGCTTAAGGGAATATTTCACGCGGCCGGTATACTTGATGACGCCTTGTTACTCAAGCAGGATATGGATAAATTTAATCGTGTTGCAGCGACTAAAATATCCGGCTCCTGGAATTTACATACCCTATCTAAAAGTTTTGACCTCGATTATTTTGTCATGTTTTCTTCTGTCGCAACAAGCCTAGGTAATCAAGGCTCGGGAAATTATGCGGCGGCCAACGCCTTTATGGATGGGCTTTCACATTTTAGAAAACAGCATGGACTTTCAGCGCTTTCTGTAAACTGGGGTGTTATTGCAGATGTTGGGATGGCTGCAGACGAAGACTTTTATCGTCGCAGTCTCGAAGAAAATGGCTTGCGTGCACTGCATTCCCGTGACGGTTTGGATCTAATGGGATTGATGCTGCTGGAAAAAGAAACACAAATAACGGTATCGCCTGTAGATTGGGAAAAATGGTTGCGTTTTAATCCCGCCGGTGGAAAAACACGTTATAGCGAGTTAGTTCTTGCTCAAGCGAAAGGCCAATCCTCTAGTCAAAGTGTAGAAGAGAAAAGCATGAGGGAGAAACTTTCGTCTGTAGAGAAAGGCGAGATAAGGGCTGTTGCAACGGAAGAAGTTCAGCAGGTATTAGCGAAATTATTTGGATTTGACGCGAAAAAAATATTACCCGAAAAATCGCTTACGAATCTAGGTATGGATTCACTGATGGCGGTTGAATTAAAAGTTCGACTTGATCGATTCGGAGTCGCTATACCGGTAGCGACGTTGTTACGTGATATGAACGTTAATAAAATTGTCAATACGATGTTGGCACATTTCGAACTCGCTAATGAAGAGAGTTCGAATAAAAACGATTTGGAATCTCCACTCAAGGGCGAGTGGCTTGTAGTGCACGAACCAAGACCGAAAGCGAAGTATCGAATGTTTTGCTTTCCCTATGCTGGGGCAGGCCCAGTTGTTTACCAAAACTGGCAAGAGCAACTCTCATCAGAAATCGAAGTTGTTTCTATACACCTTCCTGGTCGTGGTTCACGATTAGATGAGCATGCAATGACGCAAATCTCCATGATGAGTACCGCTATTGTTAATGCGATGCAAGATAAGTTGGACAAACCGATAATATTTTTCGGTCATTGTATGGGTGCGATTGTAATGAGCGAGGTGGCTGCGCAACTTAAGGAAAGTAATTCTATTGATGCTGATCATATTTTTGTCTCTGGATGCATGGCTCCACATCTCTATAACTCGCCTCTGGTGTACGGGCTTGAGCAGAAGAAATTTATTGATGTACTAGATTTAATTAGTTTTACAAGTGCGAGTGCAATGCACAAGGGTAAAGAAATTGTCGAACTTATGACGCCGATGCTAAGAGCTGATTTTGAGGCGGTTGCACATTATTTCGAAACGAAAACTAAAGTTATTAAATTCTCTTCACCTATAACTGGATTTGCCGCGAAACACGATCTATTTGCGGCTCCATCAGCCATGCGTGCTTGGGAGAGATATTCAGAGGGAAAGTTCAAATTAAATATGTTGGATGGGGATCACTACTTCATTGAATCAGATCAAGATATTATCATTGAGTCAATAAATCGTACTCTTGGGTTTTCGGCCAACACTGAAATCGATATGGACCGTTTTGAGAACGTTGAGTCTATCGGATATGACAAACGTGAAAAATGTATCGAATACGGCGTTATAAAACAGACGCCATTGGGAGCGATTAATAAAGATATACTGTATTGGGTCGATGGTTATAGTCCTGAAAAAAATACACTTTTCTGCTTTCCTGGTGCGTGGGAAAATCGAACTATTCCTGAATACATCCCCCAAGATATAGGTGATGATTGGCAAGTCGCCGTGGTCCAATACCCCGGTCATGGTATGAGAGAAAGTGAAGGCTGTTGTCTCGAAATTAAACCCATTATCGTTGAATTAGCGTCTGCACTATTTAATTATATAGATAAGCCCTTTGCGTTTTTGGGCCATTGTGTTGGTGGGTTAATACAATATGAAGTCGCAAAATTGTTTAAATCTCAAGCACATACAGAGCCACAATTCATGCTAGTTTCAGCTGTTGTTAATCCGGAAATCTATACTGCACCAAATGGTCATTTATTAGATGACAGTAAACTGCTGGAGCTTTTGGACGTTATTGATTGTCCTCTAATGGATTTGTTACGAAACGAAGGAGACAACACAAAGTTATTATCGTTGGTACGATCAGACTTAGAGCTAATGGCGAATTATGTAAGTTCTAAGCCTATTGTTTTTGATTGTCCAATCACTGTCATTACGGGACGCAATGATCTTTGGACGTATCCATTGCAGGCGAATAGTTGGCATAGATTGACGTCGGCACAAGAAAATGTGGTGCATGTTCATGAGGGTACGCATTACCTTAATAAGACATCGCAACAGCTTTTCTTGAAATCAATACAGCGACTAATAAAAATAGGTGATTTACACGAACTTCTTGTATCTGAGTGATTCGTCCAATTAACGAGACCATGTTAATTTTATGCGGACCTTCCGACGGCATAGTTATGCGTCGGAATACATTGCACTTATTCGCATGAAAAATCGAGAATGATTTTGCATCATGTGGGCCATTTTTTTCATATCGGTCATGTCGGTCATATTGTATTTGGGGTCTTATGATAAAAATATTTTTGTTGTTTGCCGTTACTGCTCTTGCAGAGATCCTGGGCTGTTATTTACCGTATTTATGCGTTAAACACGATAAGAGTTATTGGTTGTTGGTGCCAAGTGCCTTATCTCTTGTGCTGTTTGCATGGTTGTTAACCTTGCATCCTACAGCTGCAGGTCGAACCTATGCCGCTTATGGAGGTGTTTATATCGGTACGGCAATAGTGTGGTTGTGGTTGGTCGAGGGAGTCAAGCCAACGGTATGGGATTTGGTTGGGTCATTCGTTGCGATAATAGGGATGGCCATTATCATCGTTGCTCCTAGACATAGCTGATTTGGTTGTGAAGATAGTTTTGGCTTTAATGAAAACGATTTCATACGTTTTTATAGATCGAAAAATTGCGCCAAAAATGTTTGTACTATATACAATCAATACCATTTATTTCAATTGTATGAGGTAAGTATTTAGCTTTATCTATATGTAAGAAAACACCTTACGTAGTGTTATTTCAGTTGTCGTTTTAATTGAAAAATACTGCTTGCTATTTCTTTGTTTTTTCCGGGTTGATAAAATTTTTAAATAAATAGCTCAATAGCTCAATAGCTCAATAGTTAAATAGCTCAATAGTTAAATTGGTTTAGATGATTGCTTTAGGTTTTTTGTAAAGTTTTTATAAGTAAGGTTTGGTGCTTGTCTTAGCAGGTTCTGTAGTTACAGATATTAAGGTATGTTCTTATGCCGTCGTAGTGTTCGTAGAAATATTTACTCTAAATGAAAATGATCAATACACGTTATAGATGGGTCTCATTATGAATAGAAAAGTTGGTGCTGGTAAATTATCCGTGTCATTGTATTTTGGTGGCGTTATGTTACTTAATCTGTTAATGAATATTAACCTTTTTGCTGATGAGAATGTGGAAACTTCGGGGAGTGTTATATTTAGCCCGCTTGACGATGATGCCGTTAATGCATATGAGCGAACGCCGTCTTTACGTCACGATAGTTTTCAATCCTACAAAGATAATCCGTCTGGGCCATACTCACCATTTGATATTTTTAGTATGCCAATGAAATCTCGGGGGACACCAGGGGTTTGCTTACTGGATTATGATAAGGATGGTGATGTCGATATTTACGTTACCAATGGTCCTGGCACAGCCAACACTCTCCTAGAAAACCAGTTAGTAGAAAGTGGTGTTTTTGAATTTATTGATAGGGCAAAATCTTCTAACGTAACCGCAACGGGACAAGACAGTTCGGGCTGTGTTTATGGTGATATAGATAATGACGGTGATCATGACCTATATGTTTTAGGCGCTGGGGTTGAAAATATTTTATTCGAAAATAACGGAGATGGGACCTTTACGGATATAAGCGCGGCTAGCAATAGCAATGGTGATGGCCAGTGGTCTATATCGGCTAGTATGGGCGATATTAATAACGACGGCTTACTTGATATTTTTGTTGGTAATGCTTTCGATTTGAACAATCGCTTACCAATAGCGGTTGTTCCATTTGAATTGAATCAACATAATCAGCTGTTCCTGAACCTGGGTAACAATAAATTCGTGGATGTAAGTCAAGCCTCGGGTATTACCGAGCTTAACGGGATGAAAATATTAACTGATACCGGTGTGGAGCCTGTTCCAGGGACACCAGCGACGATCACTTGGGCGGTAGCAATGGTCGACATTGATCTAGACGGTAATATTGACTTATTTCAAGCGGATGATCAGGCTGCTATTCTTTCTATTTCTGAAGCCCCTGCGAACGCAAACTTAAATCGTGGTATGGTTCATTTATTTAGTAATGATGGAACCGGACAGTTTGTCGATTCGATGCAGTCTAGTGTTGGCGGTTGGATGGGACTATCGTTTGGCGATTTCGATAGTGATGGCAATATGGATTATTTCGCCTCCAATTTTGGTGATGTGAATTCAAGTGTGATTTTTGAGGCAGTGCTGGGTTTGCCACCGGAAACTGCTTTGGGGACTAATTCAAGTCGCTGGTTCTTTGGCGGTGACGACGGAACGTTTGTTGACGCAAGAACATTAGGTGATCCGCCGCCTCAACTACCCGATACCATATCCAGTGCTTTTGGTTGGGGTAATATTGCGGTTGATTATGATAACGACGCCGATACTGACATTATGTATGTGGGCGGTATACAAGGACCCTTCATTTTCGCCGATAATCCCTTGGCTATATTACAAAATAACGGTCATGGCCGTTTTACACGCGATTCAACGGCACTTTCTCAAGAGGATAGTCTGCGCCACTTGCTGTCTATCGAAGAAGGTATGGCCGCAGGTGATTTGAATAATGATGGCTTTGTTGATGTAGTTTCCGTTGCAACCTTTAGCCTCCCTAATCCTGTGCCGGAGCCACCAGCCGTATTGCCTAATCCATTTCGTAACTTATTTGGTGGCGCATTTGGTGAAGAAGCCTTAATTAGTCCAGTATTTGCGGCGACAGAAACGCCCGAGCAATTTTCTTTTCTACCGGGTTTTCTCGATTTCCCGAACGGCAAGCTATCAGTAGAGATTAACAGCGCTGACAATGACAATAATTGGATCTCTATTGAATTAGTTGGCGCAAAAGGTTTGACCAAAAGGGGGAGTGTCAATCGCGACGGTATTGGGGCGGTGGTGACGTTCAGACCGAGGAATGGTAAAGCTGTAATGCAACCTATTCTTGGTGGGTCTAGCTTTCAATCGCAAAGTAGTCTAGTTGCCCATTTTGGGTTGGGCCAAGAAAGAATAGGAACTATTGATGTATTGTGGCCTGGAGGTTTACGTAATCGGTTCGTTAACGCAAGAGCGAGAAAACATATTGTTTTCCCCGAAATTGCGTGTAACCCTTCAATATATTGGCCTAAAAAATCGAACTTTAAGCGATGTGTTTTGCGGCAGTTAAACCATCTTGTATATATGGGAGTAATTGATAATCGTGATAAAGGAAACTTCATGAGTGGCATGGTGAGCCTATTTAATCAAGAAGTTCTGCACTAGGCGACAATCACTGGTTAGTTGTGGTTAGTCATTTTTGCGCGCTGTGCTGCTCTTCGCCGGTGCGCTGTTATTACGCTGCGGTACCACGATGTTTATTTAACTTTTTGACCGTAAATGTTTGGCTACATTAAATTAGCTTGATAGTCTCAATATTTTATAGAGCTATTTCCAGCTATTAAAAAATCGATTGCAATTAACATATTTTGTTTGATGAAAGTCGGAAAGTTAGATAGCTGTTAGTTAGATGGTTTTAGTCAGGAACTAAAGGACGAAGTTTTTTAGTTTTGGAATGTTTAGCGTTCTTAAGATTTTAGCAGAGCCTAGGTCGGTGAGCGCTTAGGGGCGAGTTGAGCCATATTTTTGTACGCTCAATAAGACTGGGCGGGTTAAGCATACGGGCAGTTGGTGTGGATTGTGTGGTTGCTACGGCTGCAATGTGTTTTGCGGCTTTGAGTGGTTTAGGTCGTTCTTCGCGCAGTTTTTTTTCAGTTGCTGTTGTTGTTTGTGTAATATTGGGCTCCGTAAGTGGTTCCGGCTCTATAGGTAGTCCTGGTGCTGTGTCACCGAAATCGATTATTTCAAAATTTACAGGCATTGAATCAATACTCTTACCCGCGCTTAAATGCTCCAAGTTTTGCTGCATAACCCCTTTAACTAGCGTCAATTCCTCCCGCAAGCTGGTGGGCACGTCCTTGCTGGACAAAAGGCTGTCGCAGTCGCTGATGGTTTCTTGAATGTGCGCGCTAATATTTTTTCGACAAGTACTCTCATCTGTTTTTAATTGCGCTATACGTTCAGCAATCGAGTCCTGACTTATGCTCAGTTTCAACCGCTCAGTAACTAACCCGCGCTCCTGCAGCTTCAGTCGAAGGGCTATAGCAAGTTTGGCGCGTTTACGAAAACGGGCGGAGATCTCTTTAATCTGATCAATTTTGCTATTAATGTCCTGGGCGCTGTGATCAAAGCTTTCAATATTCTGGGTGATTGAATAAAGACCCTGTGCGCCTGACTGTACCAGTTCATCTACTTTTATCACGCGCTCTTGGAGTTGTTCATCGCTTAAGTTCTGCAGTGCTTCTAATGCTTTTACAAGGTCGTTTCTAACTTTTTGCGGGATATTTTGCGAGGGTTTGCTTAGTAAGAGTAGGTCTTCAAGTGCGCGCTCTTGCTGTAGTAGGTTTTTAGAAAACTCAATAAGTTGCTCAAGGACTTTGCGTTTTCCGCGAATAAGCGCGAGCTGTTGGCTTGTATCGGGTGTAGGGTTTGAATTATTCATGGCTATGGTCAGTCGTCATAATTATATATAACAGTTTAGACCTAAATTAGTTGCTGGTGCGGCTGCGGGGAAGCTAAGAGCATCATTGGGTGTGCGTATTAGTGTTTTATGCTTAAGTTTACGCTGAGTGCGCAAATACTGCGCACGGGCCAGTAGAGGGGGGGATGATCATTGGCGTATTGAGTCGATTGAAGTTCAAGTGTGGACTGACGATTCAACTGTTATTTGTAACCAGTCACCTGTTGATGAGTCGCTGATTTCTATGCGTGTTGTTGGCTTTGCAAGTTGGCTTTGGTTGGGATCCGTACTTATTCACCATTCCTCGCGTCATATAAAGTGCGAAAGTGATGTAATTCAGGCCAAAGTGCGAGCCGACCAAGCATCAAAATACGCATTTTGATGCTTGGTCGGCTATATTTTATTTTGAAAGCTAGAGCGCCATAGATATGAAGCGTTTGGACGCGGCTAAGCGCGTAATTCATGAATTTAGAGGTGAATTACTTAACGCGAGCTTCTATCCGAAGTCACAGAGCCGGCCTGATTCATTAGCTCTGAATTATCGTCTGTTTGCAGCCTTGCGCCTTGCAGCGCCGCCTAACGTTAGGTGAACCTGCCTTATGTATGGGCTTGGTGGACGGAAGAGAACTTTGCCTTCAGTTTTAGGAACGGCGCTTCATACAAGCGGAAACTAAGCTCAGCAATAATTATAGTGGCCGTGTAGCCCAGTAAAAATGTTAAGCCGATATTGTCGATATTCAACTTATGTAAAACTTTTTCAGCAATGGTTATTCCGTGAATGTGAAAGATATAAATACCGTAGCTAATTACGCCTATGCGAGCGAAGGGCCTAAATTTAAGTATGGGCATCAACATGTTTTTTTCATTGATGACGACGCTACCGACAAAAACTACCATGGTTAACTGAATGAGCAATCGTGGCAGGCCTGAGATATCACCGGGTAAAAATGAACATATAGCCACTAATACTAGAAGTAATATGGGCGCCGTGTAGGCGGGCGATATCAAACGATGAATGGATGAGAATGTAGACTTCCTATGTAGTAAGTGTGCCAAGCAAACACCCAGTAGAATAGGGGTGAATGTGGATTGGAATACATGCATATCTTCGATTCCAAGCCAATCGGCGATCAGTTTATGGTTGAAGTTAACGAATTGATTGATAATCAAAAATATAGCAAGAATGGCGAAGATGGTTTTTTTGAAATACTTTTCAAGAAATGGCCAGAGTAAATAAAACTGTTCTTCTGTGGCTAGGCTCCACATGATACCAAGTGAGACTGGTATGAAATTAGCAAGATAAAATACATAGATGGGTATTTCTCCAATGAATTGGGTTCCAAAATCAGACCCCTTGTTTACAAACAAATAGAGAACGGTTAAAGCAAAGATAAATCCATAATATAGAGGGAAAATTCGTAAAGACCTTCTTAGATAAAATGCCTTTAATGAAATTTTCCCGTTTTTATCCTTCTCCCTCAGAAGTAAGGTCACAATGAGAAAACCGCTAATAACAAAAAAAAGATCCACGCCTAGAAAGCCATAGCCGCTTGCTGGCAAGAAGGGCAATGCGCCGACACTGTGATGCCAAACTACAGCCGAGATACTAAAAAACCGCAGCCCGTCTAGGCCGCCAAAAAGCTTCTTTTCTTTGTAAGCATTGTACATATATCGATATTATCCAGAGATGTGACTATTTTGGTGTAGTGCTGTAAGCGGTGTGTTTCACTGATGTATAGTATTTTCGTTTGGCATAATATCGGTGATGCGGGTGTAAATCTACTGTACGAGTAGCATAGTTACCCGCGTAATCAGGTCAAACGGTCAGAGTGGGTAAGGAATTCAGTGTTAGCCTGTTTTTAGTCATTCACATTGAGTAGCTTATTCGAGTGCTTTAAAAAGCATTGGATTGTGATTTAGTCGGTGACGACGAATGCTTGAGCCTTAGCCTTTTGGGCTTGGCCAACACTCAACATTCAACATTCAACACTCAACACTCAACACTCAACACTCAACACTCACACTCAGCACCAAATGGCGGTTTCTAAATAGTGTCGATGTGGGTTCAGAAAGATGAAAGTGCGTGTAGAGTTGTCTGACTTTAGATTAGGCAAGCAGGCCAAACCTTTAGTCGATCGGCCAAAATACACGTATGTATAGGGTTGGCTCTTCAAAATCTCGTGGTATAGCATTTAGTTTCCTATGATCTCTGGGGGCGTTCTTATTTATCGATGACGTATTTGACTGGGGGCGTGGCTGTGGACGTGGCTGGTGATGGTTAAGTGTTCGCGAAGCGTGCTTAAACGCGTGCAAAATTTTGACGAATGGGATGCCTCCTATGCGCTGGTTGATATAGGCCTCTTGTGCCTAGTATGGCTATTCAGCTGCTCCACCTTGACTGTATTCAGTGGCTGTATTCGTTGGTGTGAGGGCGGAATTATGGTCTTGTTGTAGTCAATATCACGGCAATACCCGTATAAACGTTACTTCTAATCACTTAGCAGGCAACAATTTCTTCGTTCATGTATACGCATGAGCTACAATGGCGCGCATTAGAAAGCAGAGTCTGTAGATATAGAGAGTTATACGAGTTATGAGAGTTTTAGGTGTTGAATTAAAGGCAAATGAAGCCTTCGTGTGTTTATTGTCTTCCTCTGGAGGGCTTTTCGATCTTCCTGATTGTCGTCTTCGTCGGTTGGCAATACAAGATCCAGACAGTTCACAAGGTGTTAAAGACTTCCAGTTTGCGATAGCGAAGCTTGTTGAAGATTATAATATCGACAAGATTGTTATCCGTGAACGGATGAAAAGAGGTAAGTTTGCCGGTGGAGCCGTAGGTTTTAAACTCGAAGCCGCAATTCAGCTTATCGACTCGGTTGAGGTTGAATTGTTATCGCCGTCTGCGATCAAAGCTTCGACTAAAGAAAAGCCCGTCCCTATCTACTTTGCTGATACTGGGTTAAAACCCTTCCAAGAAGTTGCATTCACAACAGCATACGTCGCATTTCTATAAATGCTATTTCGCTCTTCATTAAGGTAGTTTTGTGAGTTTATTTACAGATATTGGTCTTCATACGTGTCTTTTACGGGCCGTTGAAAAGCTTGGGTTTGAAACAACTACTGAGGTGCAAGCCGAAGCCATACCGGCCGCATTAAGTGGTCGAGATATAATGGTGTCGTCAAAGACGGGTAGCGGAAAAACAGCGGCCTTTTTATTGCCGATGTTGAATCGGTTTTTAGCGGACGATAAGCCTAATAGCTCAACTCGCGCTTTAATTCTATTGCCAACCCGTGAATTAGCGTTACAGACGCAAAAAATGTTCGAACATTTAGCATGCTTTACGCCAATTAAGTCAGGTTTGATTATTGGTGGTGAAGCCTTCAAGCATCAAGTCGCGAGTGTTCGACGAAACCCAGAAGTACTAATCGCTACTCCGGGGCGGCTAGTGGATCACGTCGAAAAGGGCATTGTCGATTTTTCTGATCTAGAAATGTTAGTTCTGGATGAAGCTGATCGAATGCTAGATATGGGCTTTCATGAGGCAATGTTCACAATTGCACGTGCATGTAACAGCGAGCGTCAAAACCTTTTGTTCTCTGCGACCTTAAAGCATAAGGCCATAAAAGTTGTTGATGAGCTTCTAACGGACCCTATTCGTATAGAGATAGATTCACGCAAAGTAGGGCATAGTAATATTGTCGAACAGCGTATTTTAGCCGATGACGATCGTCATAAAGAAAAGCTCATTGTTGCTTTAGTAGAAGAAGAGCAAGCGCAACGAGTGTTTGTTTTTTGTAAGACTCGATTACAGTGCCAAAAAGTCAGTAATTTATTGCGTGCCCATAAGCTTGTATCCGAGTATATGCACGGTGAAGTTTCTCAGAGTGATCGTAAGCAAGTTATGAATCGTTTCCGTGATGGAAAGATTCGGGTGTTAGTGGCAACCGATGTTGCTGCGCGCGGATTGGATATCAAAGATGTCGATATAGTCGTTAACTATACCGTGGCGTTTTCGGGGGATGAACATGTTCACCGCGTAGGTCGAACAGGTCGCTCTGATAGTCAAGGTCTTGCTGTGACGTTGGTTAGTGAAAAAGAATGGAACCAAATGTCGAGTATTGAACGGTATTTGAAAATTCGTTTAGTGCCGCGAAAAATCAAAGGGTTAGAAGCCAAATATGCTGGACCGAAAAAACTGAAAAGTTCCGGTAAGGCGGTTGGTAGTAAAAAGAAAAAGGATAAGAACTCTAAGCTCAAAAAAGGCGCTAAGGGCAAAGAAAGTAATGCTCGACCATTTTCGCGACCAGGAGCCAAGAGCGGGCCTAGCGCTGGAGATGGCAGTGGTGTACTTAAACGCAAAAAACCCGAATCAAAATCCTAGTTTTTTGTTAGTTTTTTGTCAGTATTAGTGGGCTTTAGTTAGCCCTTTTTCACGTTTATATTCACATTCGCATCCATATTAAAATGAACACTAGTTTGCCTCAAGATTCGTCAACTGTTATCGCTTTATGTAACCCTAAAAGTCCATCAAATGTCGGTGCTGTTATGCGAGCGGCCGGTTGCTATCAAGCGAGGACTATCTATTATTCTGGAGAACGTTTTGCGCGTGCGGCAAAGTATCATCAAGATACCAATAATATACACGGCTCTATTACCTTAGAGCATAGAGACTCATTTATAGATCTAGTCTCGGATGATCACAAGTTGGTGTGCATCGAATTGGTAGAAGGTGCTACAGCCTTGCCAGAATTTACACACCCCAAAAATGCTATTTATGTTTTTGGTCCAGAAGACGGCTCTATTGACCAATCTCTCATTTCGCAAGCCGACGAAGTTGTTTATATTCCGACTATTGGCTGCATGAATCTAGCGGCGACCGTCAATGTTGTGCTGTATGATCGAATGTCAAAATCGATTAATGCGTTAGACCACGACGAATTAATTCGAAATAGTCGTGATGTTAATAATCGTTTGAGTGTTTAAGGGGGACTTAATGGCCTTGGTTGAAAGTTATAAAGATAGCTGCCCGTATTGCGGTGAGTCCATCGAGCTGTTGGTGGATAATTCTGTTGATGAACAGAGTTATATTGAGGATTGTCAGGTGTGTTGTCGGCCAATAACGGTAAGAGCTCTTGTGGATTTTTCAGGGAATGTTAACGTTTCGCTTCAACACGAAAACGATTGATTTATGCTCAATGTGTTTTTTAAAGCCGGTATGTTCCTGTAGTTTTTCGGGGTAATTACGTTTTGTTGTTTTTTTCTGAATTAGTGAGTTATCTAATTTGGTGGTCTTATTCTGATTTTTCGTAATCGTCAGTAGACACTCGAAAGTATCGCTAGGTATTTAAAATGCCGAAATACGTCATAATTACACGTGTCGAAAATATTGAAAGTGTTATGCTTTTCGAAAATATCGAATGATTGCGTCGGACTCGTAAAGCCATTGGCTTTGTCCGTCTTCATTCGTTATGTGTAGGCAGGGAACTTGTTGTTTTCCTCCCCCGCCTAATAGCGCATTAAAGTTATCATTGCTAGTGGCTATATTTTTCAGTGGTATTGATATTTTCATCCACCATAGGGCCAAGCGAACTTTAATACAGAAGGGGCATGCGGTGAAATGATAGAGTTCATAGCTTTTGTTGTTCATGAGCTTACTTCGATATAAATTGTTTTGTCCCACAAATGATGATTTTCTTACAGTTAATTAAGTGTGGCTGGGTTCTTTGTGCGCATTTTGTTGGCTGTAATACTGAAAATTAGGTTTTGCGCCTATTTAGCTCGCAGTAACATGGCTGCCTTGGCAAGCTCCGCTGGGGTGTCGATATCTAATTTTGCGTTATCTAGCGTTACGGCCGTGCACTGATCTTTGTTTTTTTCGATTATCCTACGGGCGCCTTGATCACCAATGCAGGCTGATAGCTCGTTGAAATAGTGTTTCGGAAAAATTGCGGGTACGCCATATATTTCACCATCGGTTTCTCCATATTGTGCACAAACGATTGTATTGGGTGCTTGATGATGTGCATTGATAAGTTTTTTTATATCTGCCGCTGTTAGCAATACTTGGTCGCAAAGTAGTACTAATAATGCGTCCGCTTTTGACTGTTGCACGCCATACCCAAGGGAGTGTCCCATGCCACGTTTCCAGTCTTTACAGTATCTTAGTTTGACGTTTCGATGTCGCTCTAAATATAAAGTTAAAGCTGGGTCGTTATCTAATTCGACCGAAAAGGCGCCGGTTACTATATAGCCGTTATTTATACCTAAGTGGTTGATAAGGGTTAGTGTGCGGAGTATTAAACTTTTGCCATCTATAGACTCTAGTATTTTACATTTGCCAAATCGTTTGGATTCACCTGCAGCTAGAATGACGCAGTCAAGTGTCTTCATGTTATAAAACTCTTCGATATTTTTTGTTTAAGGTTACCTAGGGCTGTGCATAGATAAGCCGCGGGTTAGTCCGTCAGAGTGCTCATAGCATTGGCCGTACTTCCAAATAACTTCGCATGACATTCGGCTAATGCAGAAAGCGCGATTGATTCAGGAAGGTCGCCGCCAAGTGCTAACCCAAGAGGACCCTTAACGATGCACTTTAAGTCGCTTTCTCGTAAGCCGGCTTCTTTTAATACGTCATTCTTTCGTTTGGTTGGGCCGAGTAAACCTATATATCTTAGCTCTATTTTTGCAATGCGTTTTATTGCTTTTGCGTCTAATGTAATATTGTGATTGGCAATAATGACGCAGTCGCTATTTTGAAGAAGTTCGTCTGGGAGTTCTTCTGGGCTATAGTCATGTAATTCGACTTTTTCGCCAAATTGATCTGCACGTGCATTTGCGGGCCTAGGGTCACTCACGTTTACTCGCCAGTTAAGTGTTGTGGCCATTTCGGCTACGGGCTGCATGTCAGCGCCACCGCCTAAGATGAGAAGTTGTGGCGGTGGGTTGATATGTGTTCGAATTCCGATGATTTCATTAGCTTGGTTATATAAACATGTTCCGCGAACTTTCTGAGTGAAGTCGCGGTTAGATATTTTTAGACTTGCTGATTGAGCTTCAATATCAAGTGTATATTCACATGCTTTAGAGTTCGATAGGTTTTTTTCTAAGGCTTCAAGTTGAAGATATTGGTTTGCTTCGTTGCAAGGTAGCAACAGTATTTCTGCACTACCGCCACAGCCGATTCCAAGCCTCCAAGCTAGGCCGCCAACATCTTCTGAGTCGTAAATAACACGCATTGCCTTGCCCAGCGCAAGTGCCTTTCTCGCCTGTAGCTTTAGGTCAGACTCTAAGCAACCACCGCTTAAAATGCCCAATTGGTGACCTGCTTCAGACAATAGCATCATAGCTCCGCTTTTTCGGTAAACGGAACCCTTGGTCTGAAGGACTATGCCTAGCACCCAGTTTGATTGGTGTTTTAAGGTTAGCCATGTATTAAGGGCCTTATCGAAAGCGTTCGACATTAAAATGTCCTTCTGTAATTCTTTATTTACGGCCAATTAGACGATCAATCCGCGCTTAAAGTAAAGCGTGTTAGTTTGCGTGACACTGTAATTAACCATAGTGTTTGAATATAGCATTTAAACATAGTGTTATATGTCAGCTTTGATCCAGGAATTGGCTACCTTCTTGTTTTTCTTCGCGTATAATGCGCGCCAAATCGCTGTCTGAACGGGTTTCTATGGCATATGGCGTTAGGCTTCTGTTCGGTCCATTGAATGGAGTAATCAGCTCTTACACAGGCTACAAGTCCTTGGTAGGCGTGAGTTTTCGCAATATGAACCTTAGGTTTCTTGTTGTAAGCCAATCCAAGTCCCCATTCTAAGTGACCGTTACAAGTGACCGTTACAAGTGACCGTTACAAGTGCCCATTACAAGTGGCAATGGGCAAGTGGCAATGGGCAATGGGCAAGTAAAGATAATTGCGTTTGTGGTGTCCCCGCGATAGGTATAGCAATACCTGTTGCGATAGTGGTGGAGATGAGGATAGCTGTAGGATATGGGAATGGTTTGGCTATGCAAGTGATTTACGGTGAAACGATAAACTTAAGCGGTAGATTGATCTGAGAACATAAACAGAGTTGCGCCAAAATCGACTCACCGCTAAAAATGTATTTTGAGCCTTGGATAAGGTCCGTATTGTATGCTCGGATGGCTTCGCTGTCTGACATGGAAATGCCGCTTTATTATTGACGTGTGTTCAGGATCTTGACGGAGGGGAGATGTAATTAATGCTTGGGTGGCGAAGTGTATTACAGATTCGATTTCAAGTAGTGAGGGGGAGAGCCCGCGTTGCGGCTTGCAATACTTTAGTTGTCCTAAGCTAATGTGCAGCACAAGGCTTAATTCGTGATAATTGGGACTGCGGAGCTTATGCTTGTAGCCTAAATTCGATGCAATGTTTGAATCAGTTGGAAGTGCTAGAACCGCTATTCGCTATTAATGTAAAATACTAACTATGGAATTAAAAAGATTAACTTTATGTCCGAATTAAAAATATTTGTAGATTCTATAAGCTCTAAGGTAGAGCGGGTAGTGAGTAATATTGAAGATATTCGCCGGATACTTGGTCAGCTGGGTATCGGCTACGAGCAATGGACCTATTACGATGACTTACCTCGTGATTGTGATGAGAGTACAGTACTGTCGCGCTACGAAGATGAAGTTGACCGATTAATGACGCGACAGAACTATAAGCGTGTCGATGTTCTTTCTCTCAACTCCGATAATTCAGATAAAGAAAGCTTGCGCGAAAAGTTTTTGCCAGAGCATCGACATAGTGAAGACGAAGTTAGGTTTTTTGTTCGTGGCGGTGGATTATTTGCCCTTCATATCGAAGGTAAAGTTTATGAAGTGATGTGTAAGGCGGGCGATCTATTATCTATACCTGCCAATACGGCACATTGGTTCGATATGGGGGCATCACCAGAGTTTACTGTGATTCGGTTTTTTAATAATCCAGATGGCTGGGTTGCACAATTCACAGATTCGGCTATTTCTGAGCGGTTCTCGCGTTTGGGTTAATCGTAAGTAGTTTGCTGAGCATTTGAAATGCGTATTAGCTCAATATCAATTTATATGTGATGTGCTATTACTTTACTCCAGCAGGGCGCGAAGGCTTTTCTTGAAAAATTGTCAGGATGAAGGTGTTATTAAAAATAATCAGCAGTATTTCATCCTAGCATTCTAACCGTAAGTATGGATTTGCGTATTGTGATGCAAGCCTAAGCTATGCGCTTTTGTAAAAATGGTTTGTAGTGGACAAGTCGGGAGCCAATTGAAGCCCCTTCAAGGCAAAATTTACTCATTAAATTACGAGAACTGCGTGCACACCGCTCAATAGGTAATACTCGCAACTAAATAAAACCTTGTTTGGGGTAGGGCAAGGTATGAGTGTTTTTTCTTGGAGTACTGTTACCATCTAGAAGTTGTTCTTTAAATAGAACGATTATGGTGATATGAATCACTATTTTGCATCACATTTTGATACCATGATCGGGTCGAAGTTACTCGCTTCGTTATGCTGTTCAATTTCAATTTCAATTGAATTACGTGTGACTTGTAAAGAAAGATAGTCATCGACAGATAGTATTCTAGAGCTTAAGGCGGCCTCTAATGTCGGCTGCCAGGTGAAAGGTAGAGTAGGTTGAAAGGATAAACTATATTCAGTATAGGAATAGATACTTATATAAATATCATCTTAGGGTATAAGCCGGTTGAGCCAGCAAAAACACACACATAATCGAAAGTTAAGAATTAAGAATATAGAAGGGAAAAATAGTGAACATTATTAACGATTTAAATGAAGGATTCCGCTTAGGAATGCGTACGCTTGCTGCTGGCGTCTCGGTTATTAGTGCCGTAAATGGTGAGGAGCGTGCTGCAATGACAGTTTCTTCGTTAACTTCCGTGTCAGATCAGCCCCCTTCATTACTCGTTTGCGTAAATAAAGCCACGCGCATGGACACGATAATAGAAAACGCTGATCGCTTTGTCGTGAATATCCTTGCGTCTCACCAGCAGGATGTGTCGAATATTTGTGCCCGAGCTGAAGCGGGTGAGCAACGCTTCGAAACAGGAGATTGGGCTAAGGATGAGTTGAGCGGGCAGTATTACTTAGCCGATGCTCTAACCGTGTTTATCTGTGAAAAAACGCAAACAGTAGAATACGGCACCCACAATGTGGTTTTTGGTAATATCATCGAAGTTAGGCGGGTAGCAGAACCTCATCAGCCTCTCATCTATGTTAATGGTTCGTACCTGGATAAAGTATAACCATTTTGTCTGGTGCTTAAACGACAAACATTTTTTTGTCGTTAAAACGATATAAACTATTGACAGTATTTATAATTTCTATAGAATTCGCACCTCTTGAGACTGGGTGGTTAGCTCAGTTGGTAGAGCGGCGCCCTTACAAGGCGTAGGTCACAGGTTCGACTCCTGTACCACCCACCAGTTTAAAGTTTTGCGACCCGGTAGTTCAGTTGGTTAGAATGCCGGCCTGTCACGCCGGAGGTCGAGGGTTCAAGTCCCTTCCGGGTCGCCACATACAGTATTGTGACAGATACGACTAAAGCCTACATCTTCGGATGTGGGCTTTTTTTATGCCTGTAATTTAAGAATGTTGGTTGCCGTTGTTTGAACCCGTCTAAATCTGAACCCTTCTAAAATCTTTTTGAATAAAGTTTTAGCTCTTTGGTCCGTATTGTATTAAATGTAAAAAAACTGTCATGTTTCTAACTTAAGCTTTCAATTGATGTCCAAACGGGCACAACTAACCAGTTGGAGTTTAATATGCAAGATTATTTAGAAGATATGCTAGACGAAGTCATTACTATCAGTTCTGAACTAATTGATGAGCTCCTAGATGATGATTTAGATGAATGTGAGAGTTTTTAGTATTTCCTTAACGTGAGGCTTAGATACAAATCACTTAGCGCAAAAATTTGCTTATCGCCGATTTATATAACAACAAACTCTAAGATAGACGTCTCAGTTCTAAATCTTAGAACTTACTACTTCCGATACATAGGCTAATATTCTACTATGCAGCTTGATATTGAATAAATGATATCGAGTGAACAGCTAGGCAGCAGGATGTATTCATGATTGTTCCTCACGACGAACTCGGTCGAGCCATCTATATTTACGATGCGGACGGCCAGATATTTAAACAAATGAGCTTTGGCGAATTTGAGGCTGTCCTTGACGGCTATGTTCCGGCCATGGATCTCAACCCAGGAATCTGGAAAAGTGTTTATCTTGAGATCGATGATGCTTATTGCGTTAAGCGAGCTGTCTTCTTTTACCTACCTATAACGCAAGCTGCCGCTATCGACGGTTCCTGGTCTTTGCCGCTAATGAACCTCGCGGAACGCTCGCCAGAGAAAACAGTCGGTGGGGAGCCAATCCAAATTGCTTGCTGCAGCCAGTCACCTAGCGCACACCTTCAAAACTCCCTTTGGGACCCCAGTTTTACAGCTGAAAACAATCAGTTAAAGCGCATTCGCGAAGAGGTTAAGAAAAACCGTATTGGCTTACAGTTCCTAACTGCGGACGATGACGATGACGATGCGAGCCTGAGTAAAGCACAAAAAGCGCAATTCGAACGAGAAGTCTCCGAGCGCTTACGTAAAACCTATAGCCAAGAGGCGCGGGACCATATCGCGAAAGTACTTAAGGGACAGCGATTTCAAGCCAAGACTCTAAAAAGCGAATATCTAAATAAGATACGCACAGTTAAAGTCGATTATGAAGAGCGCTTTGAAGATTACCGGAGCCTATTGGCGGACCGGGCGCGTTTATTGGATGAACAGAAGAGTATCAACAGTAGCCTTAAAGATACTGTTGATGGGCAGGCACAGAAAATTACAGGCATACGCGAGTATTTTGATGCCAAGCTACGTGAGTCTGATCAAGATAGCGAAAGATCCTTGGAAGTATACCGTGATGCTATTTTTGCTGAAGTGGAAGCTAAGGTCGAGTCAGATTCAAAAGATTTGAAAGAAACCTTACAGATGCGTGAAGTTGAGTTACTTTACCGCAATGAATTGGAGGTTCAACTGCATGACGAGGTTGCTCGCCTACGAGAAGAAAATCACAATTTATTGAGTCATACGGGCGATAAGTTACTTCAGAACCTTAATGTAAATGGCATTAGCTTGGTAACGTATCAGCCTGGTGCAGGGCATATAACAATACCTGTTAGTGAAGTTGCTCGATTTTTGGATAATCCCGTGTTATATACCGCGTCACAGTGTGGTGTCAGCACTGATCGCTATGCCGAATGGTTAGAGCACTATCATATGCCTGTATGTAAGAATCAGCATGAGGATGGCGGTCTGTGCGGCGAAAATCTAAATCGTATCGAAAACCCTCTCGATTTTACCTCAAACAAGGATGATGTTTGTTCTTCATGCCTAAAAACGAAAAAACGATCTCATTTAAAAGTGGCGGGCTCCTGAACAAAGAGAAATCTTCGATTGGGTTGGGTGCGTTAAAAGATCTTTCGTCTAAGGTTTCCTATCAGTTCATCGACTGGCCTATTGCTCGCGATATGGGGGTTAGCGTCGAAATACGGCGTGATGACTTAATCGACCCTGTTATTGGTGGAAATAAGCTCTATAAGCTCCATGGTCATTTGGATGCTCTCAATGAAGTAGTTCTGAATGAGCATGCTTCGAATAGCCGTATTTTTGAAAAGCAAAGACCGTTAGCGTCATTTGGTGGCGCGTATTCGAATCATCTATACGCACTTGCAGGGCTTGGTTCTCAGTTGAATCTCGAAACCATTGGCATTATTCGAGGCGAGCAACCAAAGCGAGAATCAGCGACCTTAAAAGATCTTCGTGAGTTTGGGATGCAACTAAAGTTTGTCTCCCGCAACCACTATGCGGAGCTTAAAACACTGTGTGGGCTAAACTCGTCGAGCTCGGGAACTATGGCGTTAGGCTTTCCTGATGAAACATTTTTTATCCCGGAAGGGGGCGGTGGTTCAGCGGGAATTAAAGGATGCAAGGAACTAGGCAGGAGCCTAGTAAAAAAGGGACCTACCGTTGTAGGAATGGCGAGTGGAACGGGCACGACAATGGCCGGGGTACTTCTTGGTATGGCCGAGCAGATTAAAGATGGAGGCGGTAATAGGCCCAAGGTTATGGCTATATCTGCGTTGAAATCATCCTCATCAACCGTTAGATCTATTCTAGACTTAATAGAAGGTAATAAAGTACCTGATTGGATGTTTTCTAATCAGTTTCATTGCGGGGGGTTTGCTAAGATAACAACTGAGCTACAGACCTTTATGGATATGATGCGTGAAGACTACAGCGTACCGCTAGATCGGGTTTATACTGCAAAGCTTGTCTATGGATTCTACTCGCTAATCAAAGCGGGTAACTTTAGAGCTGGAACTAAAATTGTGCTACTGCATAGCGGTGGCTTACAAGGAAATCGGAATTAAACATGTTTGCGAGTAAACAAATAGTAGACCCCCTAAGTTCGTTAGCTCGAGCTGCGTTTGAAAGTGCGCATGCTTTAGTCCCTCTAAAGAGTCTTAGGGAAAGTTTTTTGGAACATCTGTTTCTAAATGTTGAAGTGCAAAGCGTAGGGCACGGAGAGGTCATCTTTGAACATTCCACTTACGATAACCAATACGTGTTTCTACAAGCAGGTCAGGTAGAGCTACGTTTTCCGTCTGGGCATATAGAGAGGATTGATGCTGGGGTAAGTTTTGCGGCCCTTTCTCATTATCAGCCACGTAGGTGTAAGGCCACAGCAATCAGTGATTGTACTGTTCTTCGTGTTGATGAAGATTTATTGGATCAAACCTTAAGTTGGAGTCAGATGACGGACTTCTTACTTTCAGAGCTCGCTTTGGATCGATCTTTCGATAAAGAGATAGAGTGGATGCAGACTGTGCTCAATTCGAATTTGTTCTTTAAGGTTCCTTCTATAAATGCGGAGCAAATATTCCGTAAAATGCATGCAGTCGAGGTTCAAGCCGGAGATAGAATTATAGAGCAGGATGATATTGGTGATTGCTGTTATATTTTAACGTCTGGTTGGGCTGATATCCTAAAGCGGCGAGATGACGGTAGCGAACAAAAAATTGCAGAAATAAGCACTGGACGGTGTTTTGGTGAGGACGCGCTTGTAAATCAATCTGTCAGGAATGCTTCCGTTCGAATGGGGTGTGATGCTGTTTTAAAACGTTTGGATAAATCCGACTTCTTACTACTTGCTAAAGAGCCTGCCGCGGAAGAAATTGATGCATCTGATCTTGATGTGCCTGACTCAGAGTTTATCTTGCTCGATGCAAGGACAGAGGAAGAGTATCAGCAAGGGCACTTGGCCTTTTCGGCCAATATACCCCTAGGTTTGCTTGCAATGAAAAAACGGCTACTATCCCCTGAAAAGCTGTACGTGATGTATTGTGACACTGGCCGTCGAAGCCGTGCAGCAGCACACTTTTTGGGTAAGGAAGGTTATAATGTCATTGCTATTAAAAATGGTTTGCAAGGTCAAAATATGACCGATAGGCTAGTCGTTGAGGCAGGTTATATTTTGCGCAATGGAGAGTTGGTCACGTCGGGCTCAGTCGAATAATCAACTGAATACCTCCTAACGCTATACATCTCTAAAAACATTAATAAGGGGTCGCCGAATGGCGCGATTTTCAAATATCGGTTTAATCGGCCGACCAGGCAGTGAGTCGACTGAGTATTCAATACAAAGACTAATTGATTTTCTTGCCAAGCAGGATGTTGAGCTATTTATGGATGAGGAAACGTCTTCCGTTCTAAAAAATTGTACTCTGCCAATTAAAACACGGACCGAGTTATCGAGATTGTGTGATCTAATCATAGTTGTTGGTGGGGATGGGAGTTTGTTGTCTGCAGCCAGATCTTTCGCCGGTACCAACGTAAAGTTGCTTGGAATAAATCGTGGCCGTTTAGGGTTTTTAACCGACATTAGTCCCGAAGAAATCGAATATAAAGTGGGTGAAGTACTGGATGGCAACTTCAAAAGCGAGCAGCGTTTTTTATTGGCATCACGTGTTTTACGAGACAGCAAGGTTATTGCTGAAGGTGTGGCATTAAACGATGTGGTGTTGCACCCCGGAAAATTTATTAGAATGATTGAATTTGAGTTGTCGGTAGATAATGAGTTTGTCTATCGTCAGCGTTCTGATGGCTTAATAGTGTCGTCACCTACTGGCTCGACGGCGTACGCACTTAGTGGTGGCGGGCCGATAATGCACCCAAAGCTTGATGCTATTGTGCTTGTTCCAATGAACCCCCACACGCTAAGTAGTCGTCCTATTGTTATTAGTGCGGAAAGCACTATACGTATTTTGGTAAACCACTCTAATCATCTTAATCCGCATATCACCTGCGACGGCCAAACACATGTTGTTACGCAGCCCGGTGATATTATTGAAATCTTTAAATCGGATAAAACCTTAGAATTGATTCATCCTACAGGCCATAGCTTCTACGAGACATGTCGAACTAAGTTAGGTTGGGCGAGTCAAGCTGGCGCTAATTAGGTGGTTCAGGGCTCAAAATTCACTCAGGCTTTAGATAGTGCCAGTGGTGTCGACTTCATCGGTGACGTCCATGGCTGTGCGAATTCTCTTCGTTCACTTTTAGAGAAGATGGATTACGTCAACGATTCTGGAGTCTATCGTCATAAAACACGAATCGCTTTTTTTGTAGGAGATATCGTAGACCGCGGGCCGCGAATACGTGAAGCGCTACATCTAATTAAATCTATGGTCGATGCTGGCACTGCCTGCTGTGTTTTAGGGAATCACGAATATAATGCCTTAGCGTATACAACACCTATTAGCGAGAATGATGGTGAAACCCAGTATATGCGTCAGCACAATCATCGAAACAATCGACTTATCTCTGAGACTCTCAGTCAGTTTGCGGGCTATCCAGAGCAATGGCGCGATATGCTTTGTTGGTTCAAAACGCTTCCCTTATATTATGAGCACAAAGATTTTCGTGTTGTACATGCGTGTTGGGATGATAAGAATATCCAGTATTTCGAGTCGCACTGTACATCGTCTAATGCTTGTGTAGATGATTACGTATTAGGGCGTATTGCAGGTGGTGATAAAGATTTAGCAAAAGCTGTCGATCGACTGACCCATGGAACCTATTTTGCATTACCGGAAGGGCGTGCTATATCCGGTAAAGACGGATTAGTTCGGACGTTTTTTCGAACAAAATTTTGGGCGAAAAACCCAAAGATTTATCGTGATTTGATTTTTCAACCGGATCCCTTGCCTGAAGATTTGGACGCGCAACGCCTTGATGAAACTGAGCTCAATGATATGTTGAGTTATCCTGATTTCGAAAAACCCGTTTTTATTGGCCATTATTGGTTAAACGGGAAGCCAAAGATTCAACGTGAAAACGTCGCATGCTTAGATTACAGTGCCGTAAAATATGGTCGACTCGTTTGTTATCGCTATGATGGCGAGTCAAAATTACATAACGATAAGTTTGAATGGGTTTATGTTGACCCTAATTGATACGGTATTCTTTTGAAGCATGCTAAATGCTACAAAATGTTTTGTCGTTAATCAAACCATGCATCCCAAAAAATGCCGAAATAATCTATATAGATTTAGCCATAATTGTATAAGAATTAGGACTACACATGAGTTTTGAAGATAATATTGAAACCGTTTTGGAGCAATTGAACCCTGAGTTGATCGAGCGTTTCAAAACAGCAATTGAATTAGGTAAGTGGCCAGATGGGAACCCCCTAACCGAGCAGCAAAAATCAACCTGTATGCAATCAATAATTTGGTATGAACATAAGCATCTTCCAGCGAGCGAGCGGAGTGGATTTGTTCCTCCAAAAGAAACTCCTTGCGGTGACGATAATAGTAATGATCAAGCGATTAAATGGAAGTAAGGAATTATAGTGAACACAGCCATCGAAACACCAAGTGAAATATTTCTTAAAGACTACAAGCCATCAGATTACCAAGTTCAATCTACCTATTTAGATTTTGATCTTTTCGAAACCCATGCGATTGTTAAATCTACTTTACAGTTAGCTTGTGATTCAGGGGCGCCAACGGCAGGCTTGTTTTTGCACGGGCAAGAACTCGAATTACTACGCGTATCTTGGTGTGGAGAAGTGTTAACAAGTGATGCTTATCGACAGACTGATAGCGGCTTGTTCCTAGATACAGTTCTAAGTGGTGGTACGCTAGAAATAGAAACAAAGATTTACCCCCAAAACAATACTTCGTTAGAAGGTTTATATAAATCTCAAAAACTATTTTGTACACAATGTGAGGCTGAAGGATTTAGAAAAATCACGTTCTATCTTGATAGACCTGATGTAATGAGTCATTTTAAGACACGCATTTCCGCTGATAAATCCAAATACCCAGTATTGTTGTCTAACGGCAATAAAGTTGATGAAGGTGACTTGAGCGATGGCCGGCATTGGGTTGAGTGGCATGATCCATTCTTAAAACCTGCCTATTTGTTTGCTCTTGTTGCCGGAAGCCTGCACAGTATTGATGATGAATTTATTACTATGAGCGGAAGGAAAATTCAGCTTCAAATATTTGTCGAAAGCAAAGATCTCGATAAATGTGCTCATGGAATGTCATCACTTAAGAATGCCATGCGCTGGGACGAGGAAGTCTACGGTCGTGAGTATGATTTAGATATATTTATGATTGTCGCTGTCGACGATTTTAATATGGGGGCGATGGAAAATAAAGGCCTTAATATTTTTAATACTTCATGCGTACTAGCCAATCCGTCAACGACGACAGATGACGGATTTCAACGTGTCGAAGCTGTCGTTGCACATGAATATTTTCATAATTGGTCTGGGAATCGGGTCACATGTCGTGATTGGTTTCAGTTAAGTTTAAAAGAAGGATTTACTGTTTTTCGAGACGCTGAGTTTTCGGCCGACATGGGATCGAGAACCGTTAAACGTGTTGAGGATGTATCGCTATTGCGTTCACTACAATTTTCTGAAGATGCCGGGCCAATGGCACACGCTGTGCAACCTGCCTCGTTTATGGAAATATCAAACTTCTACACACTAACAATCTACGAAAAAGGCGCTGAACTCGTTAGAATGATTCATACTTTACTGGGTGCTGAGATGTTTCGGCAGGGAAGTGATCTGTACTTTGAGCGCCATGACGGCCAAGCGGTTTGTATCGAAGATTTTGTAGCGGCAATGGCTGATGTATCTGGTCGTGATTTCATACAATTTATGAATTGGTATCGACAGGCGGGAACGCCCAATTTGAAAGTCTCGAGTAGGTATGATGAAAACGCTGAAACATACACACTGAACTTTGATCAAAGCTGCCGTGCGACGCGAGAGTGTCCAGAAAAGAAACCATTCCATATACCTATCAAACTTTCCCTGCTGGGAAATAAAGGGAAAATACCGCTAAACTTAACGAGCGAAGGCAGCGCCGATAAATCCCGAGAAAGCCATAAAGACGAGATAACAATTGAGCTAACGCAACATCGTGAAAGTTACGTTTTTAGTGGGGTCAAAGAAGCGCCAGTACCATCATTACTACGCGGGTTTTCAGCCCCAGTAACCTTGGCTTTTCGTTACAGTGATGAAGATCTTTTGCGCATAGTCAATAATGATGACGATGGATTTTGTCGATGGGATGCCGCTCAACAATTAATACTTAATGAGATTCGCCGCGTGTCAGAAGCCTTAACTCGAGATCCATCCCCTAAGATTTCGCCAGCCTTAGTTGATACGTTTAAAGCGTTAATTGGCGATAATTCAGCCGATAAAGCAATGGTTGCGTTAATGCTAACGCTTCCTTCAGAAAAATATATTGGTGAACTAGACGCGGTCATTGACGTGGAATCTGTTCATCATGCGCGTAGCTGTGTCGAGCGTAAGTTGGCTTTGGCACTAAAAGACGAGTTCAGTGAGCTTTACCAAACTTTAAATGTCGATGAGGTCTATAAGGCCGACGCCGATTCAATTGCGCGACGTAGTTTAAAGAATCGAGCGCTATCTTATTTGATGATCGGTGGCTCAGATACCGCTCTTGATCTGTGTAAAGCTCAGTTCGAAAATGCTACGAATATGACAGATGAACTCGCAGCATTTCGTTGTATTGTTCATTCTAGTAGTAATAAGTTTTCAGACTATAAGTCTACGGTAATCGAAAGTTTTTACCAAAAGTGGAAAGGTGAGGCTTTGGTTATTAATCAGTGGTTCGCTGTGCAGGCGACGTCTCCTTTGCGTGACCGTTTGATAGATGTTAAATCGCTAATGGCGCACGAAGCATTTGATTACAAAAACCCTAATAAGCTTCGTTCGTTAATATCTGCTTTTTGTCAGAATAATGTCATTAACTTTCATGATGCGAGTGGTTCTGGATACGAGTTTTTGGAAGAGCAAATTGTTAGGCTTAATGAGCAAAACCCTCAGGTGGCTTCACGTATGCTGGCACCTTTAACGAAATGGCGTCGTTATGATGAATCACGCAGTAACAAAATGAAAGCCAGCTTGGAACGTATTTTAGCCCGAGCGGATTTGTCAAAAGACGTATTTGAAATAGTTGAAAAAAGCTTAAACTAGGTATTTTAATTTCAGCATTACACTCACCAATATAGTGAGATTCTATATCGGTGAGTGTAATGCTGGTTATCTGGCGTTTAGCGCATACGTTGATTGCCGGAAACCATTAAACTAGTTCCCGTTGACACGATGTGACTAAGTCATACTCTGGGTATTTAAAGTGAGGTTTTTTTTATTTTAGCGATAGGACTTAAGCGATAGGAGTACTCAATTGCCGTAGTAGGTGGATTGTAAGAGGGGATATTTTGCTATAGTAAGGCGGTGTTTTGGCCAGTAATTAACCGGCCTATCGACATAGAGGTCGCTGAATTGGACGTCATCGAAAAAACTTTCCCTCCCCCCAACGAAAAACCTAAAAATTAAACGCGGAATTAACGCTGCTCAGGATCAGGCCTTGGGCGTTTCCGTTTTTTGCTGCATGCTTAAGGTATTCTTTTTGGCGAGCGTCTAAACTCATGCCTTCATGTAGGCTGCATACTACGTAAGCACTAGTGCCGTTATGTAAGGCATCCCAGAATGTCGCAAGTAAATTGTTGTCGTCTTCACAATTTATAATGCGTACATTCTTTGCACTAAAACCATATTCTTCTATAAGGCTCTTGTTTAAATTTTTTGCGCCAACCCACGTAAGCCACCGATCACCAGACTTACGGCTAAGGTGAGCGATCATTGGGTATACCAAATCACTTTGATCCGAGTTGTTTTGCGGAATAAGTACTTCTGAAAGATTAAACTCAGTAGGTGCAAATTGTCGTGTTTGAGTGTTTTGGCGAGCGCTGATCATTAGTGAATTCCTTGACGTAGTACGCCTACGCTCAAACCTTCTATAGCAAAGTCCTCGTCGCGGAGATCAACTTCAATTACATTGAAATCTGGGTTTTCAGGCCATAACTCGACAATTGAACGGTTACGTTCACGTTTGAAGCGCTTAACAGTGACTTCATCACCAATACGAGCAACCACAATTTGGCCGTTTCTTGCTTGGTCGGTTTTATGAACGGCAAGCAAGTCGCCATCCATTATGCCAATATCCTTCATGCTCATACCGCTTACACGAAGCATAAAGTCAGCTTTAGGGCTAAAGAAGCTATCAGGTAGGCCCATGTATTCTTCTATGTGTTCTTCTGCAAGTATTGGGCTGCCAGCCGCTACGCGGCCAATAAGCGGTATTCCTGTAGACGATTCGGGCAAACGAATTCCCCGTGATGCTCCTGGGATCATCTCTATAACGCCTTTACGGGCTAGAGATTTAAGGTGTTCCTCAGCGGCATTGGCAGAACGAAAGCCGAAGGCTTTAGCAATCTCAGCGCGAGTCGGTGGGTAACCGGTTTCTTCTATATGAGATTTAATCAAATCAAAGATTTGTTGCTGTCGTGTCGTTAGTTTAATCATATTAACCCTTATGGTAGACCGAGACTGTTTGCCTATACAGTAAATGTAAGTATATACAGTATTATCCGTTGCGCAAGAGTTTTGTTTCTAACACACTTCGTGTTTAGGCGTGTGTGATTTATATGCATCAGATAAGTGAATTTTGGGTTTTATTATAATCAAGCCGGCGAGTCTTGCGGCTGCAAGCCAGCACGCGGGTAAGCCAGCGAGACGTGATGTCGCTAGATCGCTAGGTACATTGGTTGCTCGGGTAAGTTGTGTTGTTAAGTATTGACGTGAATAATGTATGCGTTTCAGGGCGTTTATAGGCTGCTCAACGCCTTACTTTCTGTTACATTTTTTTAAATAAAAACTACGGTATAACAACTCACTTAGCTTTAGTTTAAGTCCTACTTAACCGGTCATCAAATCCCCTAAAGGCTCTGGTTTAAAGTTATATAGAGACTCTGGTTCAAAGTTATCTAAAGGATTGCTCGAGTTATAGCAGTGATAATTCGGGCCTGAATTAAAGCCATCGTCAGTTGCCGTAACGCCATCGCAACTAGCGTAAGCGTCTTCTGGCTCCTCCACGGGTAAGCGATAAGCCATCCCAGTTTTCAATATCATACTAGGTTAAGGCGCCATCATAATATTGTATTTCAACTGTTTGATGGCTTTCATCTATTGCGACTACTTCAAATATTCGTTCGGTTTCAGTGTCGTTAAACCAGCTACTTATTGGGGGGTAAAGTTGTGCCATTGTATGTGTCCAAACTCGGTTGATAGAGTCGTTGTCGCTCAAATCACATACAATAACAAGTGGTTAATAGCTGACTGTTTTGATAGGTTTAACGTTCTACTGAAACTAATTTAGTCTTATAGGGTATTGATATATAAGGAGTAAATATCTATTGGTAATAGTATAACGTATGTGTTTTTGTCGATATTTCTGCTATCTTTCGCAAACTTTATCAGTATTTAATCTAAGCTGTGTCTCTCAGCTAAGTCGAACTCGGTGATATATTGAAGCCTGTGGTAATTTCAGATCTAAATTCTCTCACCTTAGACACGGATGATCGTCAATTTATCGATCATCCGTGTCTTGGTGGCATTATTTTATTTAGCCGTAATTTCGAAAGTTATGGTCAGCTAAAATCCTTAATACGAGATGTTAAGTCCGTTCGTAGCGATCTATTGATTTGCGTCGACCATGAGGGTGGCCGTGTTCAGCGGTTTCGCAAAGCATTTACACATATCCCTCCTATGCAGAGCCTAGGTAAATTTTATATAGCTGATCCTAATGAGGCTATAAGTGCTTCAAAAGAACTTGGTTGGCTACTTGCGTCAGAACTTTTAGATGTTGGTATCGAGCACAGCTTTGCTCCCGTTGTTGATCTAGACGATGGCAAGAGCCAAGTAATTGGTGACCGGTCATTCTCTACGGACCCTAAGATTTGCGTAGATTTGGCCGAGGCGTTCATAGGTGGTATGAACTCGGCCGGTATGGCTAGCTGTATTAAACATTTCCCAGGTCATGGATCTGTTGTGGCGGATAGTCACTTAGAGTTACCGGTTGATAATCGCTCTATCGAATCAGTCACAAGTCACGATTTAGAACCCTTCAAACGATTAGCGGGTATGAGCCACGCACTTATGTCGGCTCATATAATTTTCCCGAATATTGATGATCAACCGGCAAGCTTTTCGAAATTTTGGTTGCAAGATATATTACGTAAGCAATTCGATTACCGGGGCTTAATCTTTAGCGATGACCTTAGTATGCAAGGCGCGGTTTCGGTTGGTAGTTATGCCGAGCGGTCAGTTAAAGCCTTAGATGCCGGTTGTGATTCACTCATTGTGTGTAATCAGCGTGCTAAAGCTAGAGAAGTTCTGGATGCAGTCTCACGCTATCAATTTAAACGCGACCCGGTATCGCTGACTTCGTTGCGCCTGCCTAGGCAAGTACAAACTCAAGTACAAACAGAGCGATGTGCACATAGACGCGCTAGAGCTATTGAGTTTACTGAATATTTATGGCGCCTTTGTCGAAGAACTTCGTGAGTATTCATGTTGGGCTGTGAGCTTAGATAACTTCGAGCCTAGGGAGTCGTGAATCAAACAATTTTAACCGTATGTGGGTATCCGTATATGTTTAGCTGTGTAAGCTAGATTCTCAGGTAGCTTCGTCAATCGTCATAACTTAGAATACGCACCCTAAATATCAGGATATAAACTCGATATAGATCATTCAGAGTAATAAGAGAACATAAACCTATGAACATAGTATCGTCTGTCAGTGAGTGGCTAGCTAACTATGCTGGCGAGCAGAACCTTTGGATGTTAGAGATTTTCTTTGTTGTATTGGTGACATTGCTCTGCGCCTTCTTTCTAAACCGCTTTCTACACAAGCTAGAGGCTAAGGCTGCACAGACCAAAACACTTTGGGATGATGCATTCTTCGGTGCGTTATCACGACCAACTAAATGGCTAGTATGGGTGATTGGCTTGAGCTCAGCCGCTCTAATAGCGGCCGATCAAAGCGAATCTTTGTTGTTGCGTTCAGCGGATGACATTCGATACCTCGCAGCGATATTCATCTCGACGTGGTTTTTGATCGGTTTTATCTCTAGAGCAGAACAGAATTTCATGGATCCGCAGTATTGCCAAAAACCAATGGACAAAACAACGGCGGCTGCGATGGGTAAACTCTTACGAGTATCGGTGATAATTACGGCAATACTCATCGTTCTACAGTATTTTAAGGTTGAGATATCAGGAATACTAGCATTCGGAGGCATTGGGGGGATCGCAGTAGGTTTTGCAGCTAAAGATTTATTGGCAAATTTCTTTGGTGGCTTGATGATCTACCTTGACCGTCCTTTTGCGGTTGGCGATTGGATTCGATCTCCGGATAAAAACATTGAAGGCACGGTTGAGGATATCGGTTGGCGCTTAACGCGGATTCGGACCTTTGATAAACGGCCGCTGTACATTCCGAACGGAACTTTTGCTCAAATATCCGTCGAAAATCCGTCCCGTATGACAAATCGTAGGATTTATGAAACGATTGGTATTCGCTATGACGATGCTGCGAAAATGGAGTTAATTGTTAACGACGTTAAAGCCATGTTGAGCGAACATGATGCAATTGAAGCTAATAGCACGTTAATGGTAAATTTTAACGCTTTTGCTGCATCATCGTTAGATTTCTTCGTTTACTGTTTTACTAAAACAACCGACTGGGCTGATTATCACTTAGTGAAGCAAGATGTGCTTTTAAAGATATACGGAATAATCGAAAGTCACGAGGCTCAATGTGCGTTTCCAACATCGACTATTCATATACCTGAGTTGCCAAGTATTCCCCAGTTGTAGAGCCAAGCTACGGGCCCCTGATTAAGTTTAAGTGCCTTTTGGCTTCCTAGTAATAGTCAGTAAGGAGTAGGGCCGAAGTGGATATTTGCGAACGCTTTAAATATCGTATTAGTATATCTAAGATATTTAAAGTAGTAATTATTGCGTGCTTTGACTTGCCGCGAAGGAAACGCTGCCGTTACTCATCGTGAGAAGATAGAGACGTTTAAGAGGGCTGCCAACAGAGGCTAGCGCTGTTAGCGTAAAGAGTATAGTGGATATAAATGTCGATGATATTTTAATTGTATTTTCGTCGCGTAGGGCATTGATGGTCCTGGCTTAACTCGGACCATCTAAAACATTCATCGTATTGGCGATAGTAATTAAGTATGAGTGAAGCAGAAAAAAAAATTATCGATGACGAGCTAATCCATTCAGCGGAAGAGATCCGCGAGGCTATTGCTGTCCTAGCCAAAAACTTAAATCGAGATTATGCAGGTCAAGAGCTGCACGTTCTTTGCCTTCTTAATGGCGCACTCGTGTTTACGGCATCATTATTTTCTCAATTGGAAGGTCCGGTAACATTGGATTACATACATGCCACACGCTATGGCAATAGCGACAAAGGCGGTGAGCTTTTATTGCGAGCGGCGCCGGGTGAAGATCTTAAAAGTAAAACTGTTTTGCTCTTAGACGATATCTTTGATCAGGGCGAGACCCTGCGCTGGGTTGCTGAATATTGCAAAGAGCAGGGCGCAACCAAAGTTATTAGTGCGGTTTTAGCGGTAAAGGACCTCCGTGATACGCGGGAGCGGGATAAATTAAACCAGCCGGACTATCACGCACTACGGGTTCCAGATCGTTATGTGTATGGATATGGTATGGACGTAGCCGGTTATTGGCGGAACCTTCCGGCTATATACGCAAAACTTTGATTGTTCGAATTTTCACAGCTAGATATCATAAAATTTCTTGTTCAGTAGAATATTTCAATATGTTGAGTTTTCGCTATCCTATCTATACGGACAGCAAAAATTTCGGATTATCCTCATTCGTATGCGTCTCATTTTGAATCTGTATAGTTCGACCTGTTAATTGTTTTCGAACATGTTTATCTTTAACTTCATGAAGTTATACGTAACGTAGTTGTGCTCAATATTGTTTGTTACTTTAGACGTATGCCCTGTATTTAAAGGCGCCACTGTCTTATTACCTTGAATGTTTGAATGTTTGAATGTTGAGCTTTATCAATAATATTGTTACAAGAACCA
>JBLIMQ010000032.1:0-34583 GCA_047638775.1 Flavobacteriales bacterium | reverse complement strand
GCTCTTTCTTCAGCTCTTTCTTCAACTCTTTCTTCAGCTCTTTCTAGAACTTCATCTTGGACTCTTTCTTGGCTTGTATGTTGGCTTGTATCTCGAATAGCATCTTGGATTTTTTGCTGAATAAAGGTCAAGGCAGACAAGACTGAGTCGCCTCGTGTAGCGCCACCCACACACGATTCGATGGCACTATGACGGCTAATATCTAAGGTCGGCCAAAACGAATCCGTGGCGGAGTATGCCACAACGACACGGTGTAGTGATTCAATGGCCAATAGACTATTTAACGTGTGCTCGATAACCGTAGAGCCTGCTACAGATAGATACTGTTTTGGCTTTTCGCTCTGCATTCGCGAGCCAATACCGGCTGCGGCTACAACACACCATAATCGATCGACACGCTTTAAGGCTTTACTCATAAGATAGGGCTACTTAGCCGGTGAAGTTCGGGGTTCATCCAAAATCAAAAAAAAGGTTTCACCTTTTTTAATAAGGCCAAGCTCTTCACGTGCCTTAGCCTCTATAGCATTACTTCCGTTTTTTAGGGCAGCCACTTCGGCCGCGAGTAAATTATTTTCGGTTAATAATCGCGCATTTTCAGACTTCTGAATATCTATTAATGACTGCAACTGCGCAACATGTGCGAGGCTACCTTCACCAACCCAAAGGCGATACTGTAACGCCAGTAGAACAATAAAGAGAAATGCTGCAATAATTTTCATTCGAATTCGCCAAGATGATCGTTAGTGTGCAGAACGAACTGAAACTTTCTCATAAAGCACCTTGGTTAAAAAGAAAAGGCCAACAAATGTTGGCCTTTAACTCGCAATTAAGCGATAGAACGCATCAATAAACTAAGTTTATCTTAGTTTTTGAATTCAGCACGACCACGGTATTCAACTTTATCACCAAGCTCAGCTTCAATACGAAGTAAACGGTTGTACTTAGCAACACGATCTGAACGAGATAGAGAACCCGTTTTAATTTGACCGGCTGCCGTTGCAACGGCTAAATCAGCAATAGTAGTGTCTTCAGTTTCACCTGAACGGTGAGAGATAACGGCGGTAAAGCCTGCTGCTTGCGCCATTTTAATCGCGTCAAGAGTTTCGCTCAAAGTACCGATTTGGTTAAACTTGATCAAGATAGAGTTAGCAATACCTTCGTCAATTCCGCGCTTCAAGATTTTGGTGTTTGTTACAAACAAATCATCACCAACAAGCTGAGTCTTATGACCAATCTTATTCGTTAAATCTGCCCAACCTTCCCAATCACTCTCGTCCATACCGTCTTCAATTGAAAGAATTGGGTAACGAGCAGCCAAATCAGCCAAGAAGTCCGAAAACTCTGGTGCTGAGAACTTTTTACCTTCGCCAGCAAGATCGTATACGCCATCTTTGTAGAATTCAGATGATGCGCAATCTAGAGCCAAAGTTACGTCGGTACCTAACTCGTAACCTGCTGCTGCTACGGCTTCAGCAATGGCTTCTAGCGCCGCTTCATTTGATGGAAGATCTGGAGCGAATCCACCTTCATCACCAACAGCTGTATTCAAACCACGGCCTGAAAGAACTTTCTTCAATGCGTGGAAGATTTCAGCACCAACACGTAATGCTTCAGTAAACGTTGGAGCAGAAACAGGCTGAACCATAAATTCTTGAATATCAACATTGTTATCAGCGTGCTCGCCACCGTTAATAATGTTCATCATTGGAACAGGCATGCTGTACTTACCTGGCGTTCCGTTTACTTCCGCTATATGTTGATATAAAGGAATTTTTTTGTCCATCGCAGCCGCTTTAGCGGCCGCTAAAGAAACAGCTAATATGGCGTTAGCACCTAAAGTGCTTTTGTTTTCTGTTCCATCAGCATCTAACATGATTTTGTCTAGAGCATATTGCTCAGCTGAATCTTTACCAATCAATAATGGCTTGATGATATCGTTGATGTTGGCAACCGCAGTTAAAACGCCCTTTCCTAGGTAACGACTTTTATCACCGTCACGAAGTTCAAGTGCTTCACGTGAACCTGTTGATGCGCCAGATGGTGCACACGCAGAACCAACTACGCCAGACTCTAATACAACCTCAGCCATAACGGTTGGGTTGCCACGTGAATCCATAACTTCGAATCCAATAACATTTGCAATGGTTGTCATATATAAGTTCTCTCTACTATTAAGTTAATCCTTCGTAAGACCTCCATGGTCCTACCTTAGGTTGCGCGACAAGTTAGCCGATAAGCTGAATATTGACGCTAGTCTCGCTACCAAACCTAGTGGGCTTAGTAGCCTTTTAGGGCGCATTCCCGCACCCCTTTAACCGACAAGACATCTAACTGTCGGCTATTACGTTTGTGTTTAATCTATCTCTAAATCGGGGAAAGACTTCACTAAATCATCTAACTGCTTTAACGAGCTTAAAAAGGCTTCTAGCTTATTAAGTGGTAAGGCACTTGGGCCATCACATTTTGCGGTGTCGGGATCTGGATGAGACTCCAAGAACAAACCCGCTAAACCAAGCGCCATACCTGAACGTGCAAGTTCAGCCGTTTGATGACGTCGACCGCCAGAAGCGGAAGATGCAGAATCACGACACTGTAAAGCGTGCGTAACATCGAATATTACAGGTGCGCCGCCGCTAACTTCTTTCATTGTGCGAAAACCGAGCATATCAACAACTAAGTTGTCGTATCCCATACAGGTGCCACGCTCACATAAAATCAGTTTTTCGTTGCCACACTCTTTAAATTTATTGACTATGTTTTGCATTTGACCAGGCGACAGAAACTGAGGTTTCTTAATGTTAATAACGGCATTGGTTTTTGCCATAGCTTCAACAAGGTCAGTTTGACGCGCTAAAAATGCCGGTAATTGAATGATATCAACCACTTCAGCAACAGGCGCAGCCTGATGAATTTCGTGCACGTCGGTAATGATTGGCATACCAAATTCAGCTTTAAGTGCTTCGAATATTCTTAAGCCTTCTTCCATTCCTGGGCCACGATATGAGTGAACCGAAGAGCGGTTTGCTTTATCGAAGCTCGCTTTAAAAACATAAGGAATACCCAGCTTTGAGGTAACCTTTACATACTCTTCAGCAATGCGGAATGCTAAATCTTTAGATTCGAGTACATTCATACCACCGAACAAAACAAATGGCTTATCGTTGCCGACTTCTATATCACCAACCTTTACTATTTTACTCACTAAACTCATTCTTTGACGCTCTTGATTACTTATCTTTAGATTGCTTAGTTTTTAAACTACTGAGTCTTTAAATTACTGTGCTTAACAGCCGCTTCGATATAGCTTTTAAATAGCGGGTGAGAATCGCGTGGCGTTGATGTAAATTCAGGGTGGAACTGACACGCGACAAACCAAGGATGATCTTCTATTTCGACGACTTCTACCAGTGAGTTGTCACTGGACCAACCACTGATTTTCAATCCGCCTTCGCGTAATTGATCAAGATAGTTGTTGTTGACTTCATAACGGTGGCGATGTCGTTCGGCTATCTCGGCTTTGCCATAAATATCCGCTGTGCGTGAGTTCAACTCGAGGTGACACTCCTGTAGACCTAAGCGCATCGTTCCACCCAAATCAGCAGCATCATCACGCCTTTCGACATTTCCGACTTCATCGATCCATTCAGTGATCAAACCGATAACGGGGTGGGCCGCTTTACGATCAAACTCAGTAGAGTTAGCGCCATCTAGCTTTAGAACATTACGCGCAAATTCGATAATAACCGTTTGCATGCCTAAACAAATCCCTAGATACGGCACGTTGTTTTCTCGAGCATAGCGAACGGCACTTAGCTTGCCTTCTAAGCCGCGTTGACCAAAGCCGCCGGGGACTAATATGGCGTTAACGCCTACGAGCTCACCAAGGCCATTTTCTTCAATACTTTCGGCATTAATATATTTAATGCGAACCTTGGTATGGGTATGAATACCCGCGTGCTTCAATGCTTCATTTAAGCTTTTGTAAGCATCCAATAGGTCCATGTATTTGCCAACCATGGCCAATACAATTTCATGCTCTATAATTTGCTCGTTTTCGAGTACAGCATCCCATTCTGATAAGTCAGCGACGGGCGCATCGATTTGAAACTTCTCCAAAACGATCTGATCCAAGTTGTGGCCTTGCAACATACGAGGAATACTGTAAATGGACTTTGCATCAGGAAGCGGTACAACTGCGCGCTCTTCAACATTCGTAAACAAAGAAATTTTACGGCGTGACTCCACATCGACTTCTTTTTCTGAGCGACATAGAAGAACGTCAGGCTGCAAGCCAATGGAGCGAAGTTCCTTTACGGAATGCTGAGTCGGCTTGGTTTTTGTTTCACCAGCAGTCGCTATATAGGGAACTAGCGTTAAGTGCATTAACAATGCGTACTGGGAGCCTAACTCAACTTTAAGCTGACGAACGGCTTCTAAAAATGGCTGGGATTCAATATCACCAACTGTACCGCCAATTTCAACTAAGGTAATATCGTAACCATCGCCACCGGCAATGATTCGACGCTTAATTTCATCGGTAATATGCGGAATAACCTGAACGGTTCCACCAAGATAGTCGCCACGACGCTCTTTTTTAAGAACGGTCTCGTAAACACGACCGGTTGTAAAGTTGTTGCGACGGCCCATTTTACTGCGTATGAAGCGCTCGTAATGGCCTAAATCAAGATCGGTTTCTGCGCCATCTTCGGTAACAAAAACTTCGCCATGCTGAAACGGGCTCATAGTGCCGGGATCAACATTTATATATGGATCCAGCTTAAGAATTGTAACATTGAGACCTCGAGCCTCTAGCACTGCGGCTAAAGAAGCTGAAGCTATGCCTTTACCTAGCGATGAAACCACACCACCCGTAACAAAGATAAATCGCGTCATTAAAACCCTATCGATAATACCAAGCCACACAGCCTTACTAACGTAAGGTCTGGAGACAAATATGTTTGGAGAACGCCGGCGAAAACTCTGGCTTTTAGCCTAGCTATCACTCGACACTGCTGACGGGGGTAAACGGAGAAAATTCCCCCCTGAGATGGGGCGCCAGATTACCAGAAAAGCCTGTTTTACTCAACGAGAGCTTTTAATTGAATATACGAAATTGGAGAGAGCAGCATTGAAAAAAGCAATCACCTGAATAAAATCGATAGCACAGGGGTAATCCAACCGAATAATCACACTTGGATGACTAACACTCCACTGGCACCGTACTAGCACTTAACCAACGCTCACTCATAAATGGTTCATCACCGTTTAAATAACTTTGGTCAGGTTTACGTCACCTTATTACGCCACCAGAGACTGACGCTTGCTTGCTTGCTTGCTGCAAAGAAGACTACCAAGTGAAGCGAATACGGCCGCTTAAATTTCTCTGTAACAGAGCGCCATTTATAGCCACGTTCTATTTATCGAAGCGCCCTACCTACTGCCGCGTCCTGTATCGATGGACGCCGCTATTGATAAACACCATTATTGATAAATACTAGCCATGTAACTCGCCAACTTCAGGCATCGAGAAAAAACACCGTAGATGCTACGCCGTTTCGCCCGCGCGCGAGATCGACTTACCTAGATCGACTCATTAGATCGACTTACCTAGCTCGACTTGCTGAGCTCGACTTGCCTAGGTCGACTTGCCTAGATCGACTTGCCTAGGTCGACTTAGCGCTATAAGTGACGTGTTCTAGGATGCAACCCACATTAATTCGCCCAATTCAGCAGCAAGTTCATGCTCGCACACAAATAAATCGCCTACGGCCAGCAGGCTATCGCCAGAATATATCAGCGGCACATAGGGCCTCAACCAAGGCTCTAAACCATAATCGGGCATAAGTTTTTTTAAGAATTGACTATGTGCGCGCTCCTGTGGGCGGCAGCGTATACCTGAACGCTTAAATTTAACCCGAAGCGCGAGCGGTTTTTGTGGCTTAGCTGACTTTAGCTCTGATTTTGGCTCTGACTTTAGTTCTGAACCCTGATTTAAACCGTGCTCTGAATTTAGGCCCGCCTTTAAGCATAAGTTTCGACTTAACGTAAAACCCCCGGGCAAATCGATAGTATTGCGGCCATCCCAGTCTAGAGTGATAGTCGATAACTCTCTTAAGGCTTCAGACTTTAGGGAAAGGTTCGCAACCAAATATAATCGTTTGCGAAAGCGACGAAAACAACACGGAGAAAACTCCACTAAAGGCTGAGCATCCTCTTCCATGCCAAAAATAGTCAAAACCTGATTGACTCGCTCTGCACTCGAAACACCCACCCCTGCCTCATGCAACATGGATCTAATCAGGTGACGCTGACGCAGAACGCTCAAATCGGCCATAGCCAACAAACAAACACTTCTGCCAGTACGTTCCTTGCGAAAGTCACAGCGTTGAAGGTCAAGAACACCATATTCTTCGAGCAAGGTTTCGGCCTCGCGCAGATGGCTAATAGCGCGATTTAGGAGTGAGCGATACTTGGGCCAGCGCTCCTCCAGCTTAGGCAGTACGGTTTGCCGTAAAAAATTTCTGTCATAGCGTGTATCTGTATTTGATTCATCCTCAACCCAGGATAATCCATAGTGTTGGGCATAAAGCTCAAGTGATTGCCGCGAGACATCAAGTAAGGGCCGCTCGACCATGCTGCAGCCTGAAGCCGACGAACCCGACAAACTAAAAGAACCAGAAGCTCCCGAAAGAAAACGCCTGCGTACACTTATGGCCGTCAAACCTTTAAGCCCAGCGCCACGCATCAAACGAAACAATAAAGTTTCACACTGGTCGTCCAAGTGATGAGCCGTAAGTAGAGCGGTATTGTCTTGCAGATACTTGCCAAACACTTGATATCTGGCGGCTCTCGCCTTTGCCTCAACCCCACTTTTAACGCCCTGCAATTCAACCTTTTCAGCAACGAATGTAACGCCGAGCTTTTGGCAAAATACTTCACAGGCACGCTGCCAATCATCCGCATTCGCCGACAAGCCATGATTAACATGAACAGCCGTTATTTTATCGGCCAATCCTAAGCCGACTAAACAGTGCAATAAGACGCTGGAATCCAAGCCGCCACTATAGCCAATACATAATTGTTTATACTGCGACATATCGTGGCGAATATTTTGTAGAATAGCGTCATTAATCACGAAGCAAACCTAGTTATGATGAAGTTATGATGAATTCGAAACTGCAAAAATCTTATGGCTGCTGGACGTCAAGCATTAGCCCACAAGCCGTTACTAACGCGACAACCAAACGAGCTGAATGTAAGGTCTTTGATGACACATTATATTGGCTCGAAAGTATAAGTGATGAAAAAGGTCGTATGAGCTTAGTAAAACATACGAACGAGGGCACCATAAACCTAATACCCGCGCCCTACAATATTCGCAGTAAAGTACAGGAATACGGCGGTAACAGCTACTGCCTGACCACTAGTCATATCTATTTTGTTAACAGTGACGACCAACAAATCTATCGTACATTTCGCGATGACCCCAGCGCTATGCCAAAGCCCGTCACCCAATCGTCGAATACGCGTTTTGCCGAACTCACTTGGCACGCATCAACTGATCGACTTATCGCTGTTGCCGAAATACATACCGACGATAAGGTAGAAAACGTCTTGGTTACCATCAATGGCCAAACAAACATGCCTGCAGACGGCGAGCCTAACCCCGCAACAACATTGGACGTACTGCACTGCGGCGCAGACTTCTACGCTTATCCGTCCTTAAGTCTGGATGGTAGCACTCTGTGCTGGATGAGCTGGATGCACCCGAATATGCCATGGGACAATACCCAACTGCATATTGCAGAATTTAAAAGCCCAACAAGCCTTCACTCAACTCGCGTTATTGATAACGGCGTAGAAAGCAGCAAACTACAGCCTCGCTGGGGTGATGACAATACGCTGTATTTTATAGATGATCGTAGCGACTGGTGGAACATTCGCCAATTAAGCGCACATGATTTAGAAAGAAAAAACCCAAAAAGCAAAAGCGTTCACGATAAAGAGGCCGAACTTGCCACCCCTCTTTGGACGCTAGGCATGAGTAATTATGCGGTCATAAGTAGCGACAAAATTATCGCAAGCTATACACAAAACGGACGATGGTCGCTGTGTGAAATCGATATAAACACGGGTATCGATACACTGATCGAAAGTGGTTTTAGCGCCATTGAATCCTTTAACAGTGGAACGAATACGAGCTGTTTTCTCGCCAGCCACCCCAATAGCCCACCGTGTATATATCGCTATAAGCACGAAAGCGGCACGCTGGAAAATTTAACGCCAAGTCCTGCCGCTAGCGCCGATGAAATTTCAACACCTGAAGCCTTTAGCTTTCCAACCGGTAAAAACGGCAATGCATCAGCGCACGCCTTTTTTTATCCGGCTCATAACAGCCAATTTACCGCTGAAGGCCCTCCACCGGTAATTGCGCTATGTCATGGCGGCCCAACAGGCCAAAGCCATTCAGGCCTTGATTACAAAAAGCAGTTTTGGACAAATCGTGGCTTCGCTGTTGTCGATATCAATTACCGAGGCAGTACAGGTTACGGTCGTAAATATCGACAATCGCTCTATAAACAATGGGGCGTATACGACGTAGAAGATATGGTAGCGGCTGTCGACTACCTGGCCGCAAAGAATAAAATTGACGCTAATAGGGTCATCATTAAAGGCAGTAGTGCCGGCGGCTATACGGTCCTAGCGGCTCTGTGTTTTAGCGAACGCTTCAACGCGGGTGTTTCGCTTTATGGCATAGGGGACTTAGAGTTATTAGCCAAAGATACACATAAGTTTGAAGCCCATTACCTAGATCAACTTATTGGTCCGTATCCCGCCGAAATTGACCGCTACATCGAGCGCTCCCCCATTCATTCAACCGATAAGCTCAGCTGTCCTACCCTATTGTTTCAGGGCTTAGAAGACAAGGTCGTACCGCCCGAGCAGGCGCGTGAGATGGCCTCGGCTCTTGATGCACAAAAGATTCCATTCGCCCTTGTGGAGTATACTGAGGAGGGCCATGGCTTTCGTTTGGATGCCAATATTGAACACATGTTGAATGCAGAATTACATTTCTACCAGCGTGTTTTTCAACTAACAACATGCAAAACAGACAGTGATATCCACATAGCGCATTTGTAATAGTATGGGAGCACTTGCATTTTAAGACGACCGGCCCTATACAATACTCCTACACGGAGCCGTAAACCAACGAGTGGTCCGGGGCGCTTTAATGTTTGAAAAACGACTCGGCTAAAAATGGCGTTTGCTTTTCGTAATAACATCGGCGCGCTAAGGTAAGTCAAACTAAGTCAAACTAAGAACTAAAGGATAGTTTATGGGACGCTGGCGCCCGCCTCGAGAAAAGTCCTCGCCCTATATAAGTCAAACGGGTATAGAGGCCTTACGAAAAGAGCTGCGACAATTATGGAAAATCGAACGTCCACAAGTTACTGAAATTGTCCATCAAGCCGCCCTTAATGGTGACCGTTCAGAAAACGGAGACTATATCTATGGCAAGAAGCGCCTGCGAGAAATAGACTATCGCGTACGTTATTTGACCAATCGTATTGAGGATGCCATTATCGTTGAGTACTCACCGACCCAAGAAGGTAAAGTGTTCTTCGGAGCCTATGTTGAACTAGAGAATGATAGTGAGCTTACCGTCGAATACCGCTTAGTTGGCTCCGATGAACTAGATCCAAGTAAAGGGTATATATCGATTGATTCACCCATGGCGAAAGCTTTAATAGGTAAATCTCTTGATGACGAAATATCGGTCCAAACACCGGAAGGCCTGGCAATTTGGTATATTAATAAAATCCGATATAAGCATAGCTAGTGCCCACGCAGCGACCTATAAATAAGTACGATTCTGCTGCGGAGATATTCAAACAGCCATCTTCGCACCGTTAATCCAGTAGCGAAAATCTTGCGATTTTCATCCCCCCCCCTCACGACGAACCACTTACGGAATGACACTAGCTGGGGCGCCTTCAAACACACCACTATCGTAATACTCCTTCATAGAAATTCCGTAACAATTATCGGTAATAACCGTTTTTATTAAAAAACCATTATCAAAAGGCTTATCTACGGAATCCGAAAGGTCGATAAATCGTTCATCACATGGTTGCTTTTTAGAGTCTCTAACAAGTAACATTATCGGCAAATGCTTGTAACCAGAATAGGTGTCAACAACAAGTGCAACGCTCCCATTCACCAGTTCTACCACCGAGCCTGCGGGGTAAACACCAATAGTTTGAATAAACGCAAGAGCAAACTTATGGTCAAATTGCTCACCTCTTTGCTCGTAAATAATACGCAACGCTTCCGTTGATGGCCGCCCTTTGGCATAAACTCTATCGCCGGTAATCGCGTCATAAACATCAACAACAGATATTATTTTTGTAAACATTGATAAATCATCACCCATTAAACCGTTGGGGTAACCTTTACCATCTGGCCGCTCGTGATGACGCGTCGCTACGTCTATTGCATCTTGATACATTCCTTTTTTTTGCTGTAAAAACTCACCGCCCAATTTAGCGTGAGTTTTCATAATATGATATTCCTCGTCGGTTAACCTACCCGGTTTATTCAATATCTCAAGTGGGATCTTAATCTTTCCCACATCATGCAATAGCCCACAAAGACCGAGATTAACCAATTGATTCCGCTTTAAACCTAAACGCCGACCAAAAACAATAGCCAGTGCACACACATTTAAGCTGTGCTCTATCGTATAGTCATCTTGCCCTCGGAGCTTAGAAATGAGCAATTGAGCATCGGGATGACGAATAACAGAGTCGACACTTCGCGCGACCAATTTTCGCGCACTCTGAGTATCGATAGCCTCGCCAAAACGAACTTGCTTTAGCATGCGCTTGACGTATATACGCGCCTCGCGTGCAATAGTTTTTATGGCCGTATGTTCGGGACCAACACCTGACTTTATTTCATATGCTACGGGCATCCGCCCAATAAGTTCAGATGTACTAAGATCAATAAACTCATCAATCTCTAATGCATTTGGCCCAAGGATATAAACAAAATTACAATGTTTTGCGACCTCATTAATATTTTCCACAGAACGAATAAAAAAACCTTGCATAAGAAACGGCGTATCTAACCAGTCTCTATCAAGACCAGAAACAAACATCCCTACACGCAAGTCTTTTACAGGGAGCTTTATGTCGCGACGATTATTTTCGTTTTGCACTACGTGATTCGAACCTCGAAGTCGTTAATGATAAAAACGTCTTAATTACAATTTAAGGAGTAAGCCTTTTTTCTGAAACTCAGCGATTTTTAATCCGAAACTACCATCAAGCCATACTTGCTTGATTAAACAACGACGCGGTAAATCGCCTTTTTCAATAAAGGACAAGTCCAATACTTTTTGCTTTTCACGTTGCTTTTTATTTGATGTTAATACCAACAATACAACCGGTAAGTGGCGAAACTCATGATTTGTCTCAATCACAAAGCCAATATCACCAGAATAAAGCTCGACGATACACCCAGCAGGGTATAAACCGATCGTTTTAATAAACTCTAATGCTAAATCCGCATCAAATTGTTTGCCGCGTTCCGAATAAATTATTTTTAAAGCATCTGTCGACGTCTTCGCCGGCGAATAACAACGTTCAGCGGTCATAGCGTCGTAAGCATCAACAATAGAAATAATACGAGCAAAGCGCGATATTCCCGAGGCCTTAAGCTTACGAGGATAGCCCTCGCCATCGATACGTTCATGATGACTATAGGACACGTCAATAGTACCTGAATATAAATTCTTGGCTGACAATAACAAGTTACGACCATGAACCGTATGAGACTTCATTAGGTTCATTTCTTTGGTCGTTAAGCGCCCCGGTTTTTCTATTATCTCTAGCGGAACACGCATTTTACCAATATCGTGCAACAGACCACATAACCCTACCTTTTGTAGATCGCTCTCATCCATATCTAGATGACGACCAAATGCTATCGCAAGCACACAAACATTTAAGGAATGATCAAAGGTGTATTCTTGCTTGTCTCGAATTTTGCTCATCCACATAAGCGCATCAGGATGGCGCAATACGGACTGAACACAATCATTTACCGTCGATTTTGCCGCATCAGCATCCAACGCGCCGCCGAGCCTCACCTCGTCCATCAGGCTTTTAACGATTGTGCGTGAGCGCCTAAAGGCCTTGTGAGCCTTACGGTTCTCCTCCTGGAGAGCGACCTTAGCTTCCCAGTTGTGGTTTCTGGGTGCCCTTGTCGCCGATCCGGGTCCTGAAGTCGGCGCTACAATACGCTTGGTCAGCGCCATATCGACCCAAACGTGCTCACAATATTCTGCGACGATATCGATATCATCAGGTTCTTCAATAAGAAAACCCTGCATGATAAATGGCGTATCTAGCCAATCTCTATCAAGTTTAGATACATACATACCAACGCGAAGCTCGGCAATATGAATTTTGGTCGAATTGGGCATAATCTCGCTACTAAATCCTTCGATTTACGACTTTAACCAACCTAGAGTATAGTCAAAGAATCGAACATACCGCATGAACAAAACGATCAATGTTGGAAGGATTCAACCCAGCCAAGCTTATTCGACTGGTGCCGGCCATATAAACCCCTTGATCTGCCGCTAAGGCCTCCACTTGCGCGGGCGACACGCCAAGAAACGAGAACATCCCCTTTTGCCTCGCTATAAAGTCAAAACGACTTATACCCGTCTCCTGCTGCAGCTTACTAGCAAGTGATTTACGTACAGTTAATATACGATCACGCATTGCGTTCAACTCGCCTTGCCACTGCGACTGCAGGCTTTCGGAGCCAAGAATCTCAGCAACAATTGACGCACCGTGCGATGGCGGCATCGAATAAATACCGCGCGCAATACTAAACAAATGGCTCAAACAAACCTCGGCCGCCTTTGGCTCTTTTGCCAAGACCATTACAGCCCCTACTCGCTCACGATAAAGCCCAAAATTCTTTGAGCACGATAGACAAACTATCATTTCATCCACCGTGTTAGCCACAAGGCGCAAGCCAGCCGCATCGTCATCAAGACTGCTACCAAAGCCTTGGTAAGCCATATCGATGAGCGGTATTAGCGAGCGATCTTTTAAGCAGTCTGCCAAGCGTGACCACTGCCCTATCGATAGATCTTGACCTGAGGGGTTATGGCATGCCGCATGTAAAAGAACCAAGTCCCCAGCCTTGGCCTGTTCTAGGTCCGCTAACATTGCGTCAAAATCAAGGGTATTTGTATCGTAGTTATAATAGCTGTAATGACGGATATTTAGGCCTGCACCACCTAATAGGGGTTCGTGATTTGCCCATGTAGGGTTGCTAACCCATAGACATGGCGCGGCCTGAGTTTTTACGACAAGTTCGGCCGCTAAACGCAGCGCACCACACCCACCTGGTGTCTGTAAGGCAACAATTCGTCGTTTGTGCTCGACTGAAAACCCCTCACCAAAGGCAAGCTTAATCATCGCCTGATTAAACGCTGAGTTACCACCGGGGCCAACGTAGGCCTTTGAATTCTCTTGAGCCAACAAAGTTGCTTCAGCGCGCTTCACACAATCCAATACCGGTGTTTGCCCTTGAGCGTCTCGATAAACACCAACACCTAAATCAATTTTGTTGTCTCGGGAGTCGTTATTAAATTGTGTAATTAAGCCTAACAAGGGATCTACAGCTAGGCTCTGTAAAGATTCAAACATTCATATTTACCAAAAATTTAAAACTACTCTTCTAATAGTTCTATAAGGGGGGGGATTAAGTGGTCATTAAATAATTTTTTATCTACGAGTTGCAAGCACCAAATTCAATTCGCCAAACAAAAAAATTTTCAAACGGAGAATAAAAGACCACATTTTACGTATGGTTTTATACACCATAATTAACAGGGTGACTACAGAAGTGAACTATCAAAGTAACGGGCAAAGTAACGGGCAAAGTAACGGGCAAAAAAAAGCCTGCAACATGGCAGGCCCAACTTAATAACAACATTCAATACACAGAGGAGAAGTTTGCAAATCAGCCGTGATTTGTATTCAAACTTAATATTAACTATAGGTTACTTTTTTGAATGTGATACATCATGTTGTAATAAGCAAACCTTACTTATTGCAAAACGAAATAAAGTGCTTTAAAACACAACATCATGAGTATATTTCGTTTGAAAACAACAACTTAAAGTGACGCTGTTTTGTCGATCAATATCATCAAATAACCGTATTCTTACATTCTGACAAAAAACAACTAGGTCACTCAAATAGCGACATCGTAAAAGCCTTCTAATTTAGGGCGCTAAGCGATGAATACTCCAGCCTGATAATACTTGGCGGTACTCAAAACGATCATGAAGTCGATTTTCTCGCCCCTGCCAAAATTCAAAGGACTCGGGCTTGATAAGATACCCCCCCCAAAAATCGGGCAACGGAACCTCGCCGGCCGTAAATTTTGCTTTAATCGCATTAAACTGGCTTAACAGGGCTTGCCGAGAATTAATTCGAGCACTTTGCTTGGAAGCCCAAGCGGCTAATTGACTTTCCTTAGGCCGCGTCAAAAAGTATGCAAGTGACTCTTTAACGCTTATTCTCTCTGCCCTGCCGGTAATTCGCACCTGTCGCTCAATATCGTGCCAAGGAAAGTGAAGACATACGCGAGGGTTTTCCGCTATATCCTTTGCTTTTTGACTCTCATAATTCGTAAAAAAAACGAATCCCTCACGATTTACATCCTTGAGTAGTACTATGCGTTGGCTTGGCTGACCGTCTTGCGAGACCGTAGCTAAGGTCATAGCTGTTGGATCACGCATTCCTGCATCAATACTCTGTTGTAACCATGCCTGAAATTGTACTATAGGATCTTCATCTAGATTTTCTCGATTCAAGCCAGTAGCTAAATATTCTCGACGAATAGAATCAATATCCATAAATGCAATGCCTTTTAAATGTTGAAATATATTGAATAAACCCAAAGCCACCATCGAAGCGCACATTACCGGACTAATACTCGCCGGCGGAAAAAGTACCCGCATGGGCGGTGGCGATAAGTGTCTGCGTAAGCTGGGCGACAAAACAATCCTCGATTGGGTTGTCGCCGCTATGAACGCACAAGTTAATACGCTTATTTTAAACGTAAATGGCGAAAAAGAACGCTTTAATCAGCCTAATTTAACTATAATTTCTGATTCAGACTCTCAATTAAACCTTGAAGACACCGGACCATTAGCCGGTATTTACAATGCGCTTAACCATTTACATATTTGTTCTCCACAAAATACTTCCCCTCCAGAAACTGGTTCTCAAAGCACCGCCCCTCAAGACAACGGTGCAGACAAGAGTACATACAAAAATACAGACAGTGAATGGTTGCTATGCACCCCAGCCGACTGCCCCTTTATTCCACTGGACCTTGCCCAGCGCTTACATTCAACAGCCATTAAAGATAATAAGGCAATGGTCTTTGCTAAAGTAAACGAACAAAACCATTATTTATCGAGCCTATGGCACATTTCGACACGAGCGACCATGGGCGACTACTTAAAAAGCGGGAAGCGCTCCGTCTGGGGTTTATTAGCATCACTAGATACAAGTCAGGTTGATTATGACACTCAATTAATTGGCGCTCCTGACTCACTACAAACCATCGATCCATTTTTTAACATAAACACACCAGAAGAACTGCTATTTGCCCAAAAATTACTCATAGGGCGCCGAGATAATTAGTATGGAACTCAAGTGAAATACATATGAAAAGCCGCAGATTACGACTCTTTAAACACCTTAAACACCTTAAACACGTCAAAAGAGAGACTCGTTGGTATTTTGGGGTTACAGGCCTACTACTAAGTCCATTAAGTTTGGCGTCTCAAGATTGCTTTGAACAAGCCTATACGCCTCTCATTAGGCTTTATTGTGAAATACAAGAACAAAACCCAGCAGAAGAACTCCCTTCGCTTTCGGACTTTAGGAAAAACTCTGAAAAAATTCAAAGTATTTTATTAAAACACCCCGCTCGACGATTAGGATTAAAAGTACCGACACCCGACAATAGTCACTCGGTCAACCCTAAGTCCAAGTCCAAGTCCAAGTCCAAGTCCAGCAAGTATACAATTAGTACAGCAAAAACAAACACCCAAGTAATGCCCAAACAAAACATCAATTGTGATCTACACGAAGAAAGACTAATTTGTGGTGATATACATTTTAATTTGCAAAAAAACCTCACACTAAATCAATTACCCCCTAATGCTTTATCTAAAAACAATCAGCTAAACCTACCCAAAAAGACAATCGCCAGATTTAACAATCGTAGTGATCATGCCTACTTATCGGAACTCTATCCTCGTTACATTCATAAAATGCTGGATATAGGTTTAGGCGACTCTACCGTGTCATTTACAAAATTCTTTGCACTCTATCAACAGAGCATTAAAAACGGAAATGACTTTAGTGAGCGTTCGAACAACATGTTTCGTAAGCTTCAACAAGAACGGCTAAGCAACGGAATTCGCGCGAGATACAAAAACAATTACCCAATGAAAATCGAGCAGTGTATGCGACTAGACAATGATATTTTCGTCTGCGATAACAAGCAACAAAATTGGGTATACAAAAAGGAGGGAAGTCACTAAGGCTCGACCTAAATCAAACCTTAGCGTGTATTTGCGCAAGCCTACGGGCGGCTCAAACAACTACAATAGGGCACTCTATGCTAGCGCTCTATTAAGCGATATTTCTGAGTATTAAAAACATTTCGAATCAGAACGGGGATAAGATTATTATCGCCATCGAGAACCTCTACAAGATACGGAATAAGCTCACCCGAGGCATCAAGCTGTAAAGTCAATTCAGGATCAGCATTGTCCGCAGGGGCCGACACAAGTTCATCAGCCATATTCAATGCTTGATACTGAGCAATGTCATCAACAATAAGTTGGGTCATTTCAAACTGCGGTACATCAGCAATGACTTCTTGCACAAAACTTACTCGATAAGGCTCTTGGGTTTCATTTGGATTAACTAAAATCCCACGCACACCTACACCAAGCTCATAAATATTATTTTGTCCATTAGTAATAGCAAATGTTCTTCGAGTTCGGTTTAGGAATTGGATTTCATCTTTACCAAAAAAGACGACATTCCAACGATAGGTAAGCGCATCATCTGGGCTGAGCGCATTGTCTTCGCCTTCTAATACAAGATCGTTTTGACCTAAATTTGTCCGCGGGGTAATTTTCCTATCGGTTCCCGCTCGAAAAATTTGCACTTCGGAGTTTCCTACTAAATTCAACTCCCAAGACTGACTATCGTCATTACTGCACGCATCTAGAACAACTATGTCTTGGGTTTCAATAAGCCCAACATCGACCGCTCTGCTCTCGGTCCAACACAAGGCTTCATCTTCTACGCTTTGAACCTGATACGTTGGGCGCGTAAACGAATTATCTACTTGTGGATCACTACTCACTAATTCACCACTCAGGTCTTCTGAGTAGTTATTAGCCGATAGTACAGTTGCGTCACTAGAAGCTGTAATCATCTCCAAATTAGCTAGTAGAGGTGACGATATACGGTTATCGAAAATACGAATACCTTCACCCCAATTATCTACCTGCCAAGCATCAGGGGCAGTAGCAACATGTATGAGGCTATCAATATTATTGTCCGTGCTATGCACAAACGAATTAAACCTGACATCAACCGAGTTACCCCGTAAGGATAAGGGCGCCGATACTGCATCACCACTCTCAATATCTGAACTATTAAACAAGCCAAATTGAACTAGAGTATTAGTGGATCCCTCTTTCACATCAAAGAGGTTTCCAGCAATGTCGCCCCCCAAAATAACATTATTGAATACATTGCCATCATTTAGTTCCGAAAAAGCACCTGGCGTCGGAGCGTCAAGCCAATCCGAGCCATCTGAGCCTACAACTACAGCCTCGGCTTGAACATCCACCTCGGTTTCATCCTGCCCAGTTTCACGAACGACCAAACGTCTAAATGCATTCTCATTACTATCGTTGCGAACCTCAACACCACGTCCCCCGACGCCCTGAACAAGGATATCCACAAAAGAGTTATTATTTGCAGAGTCAAGAATCAAGCCTGTCTTAGCGCCACTCAACGTTAGACCCGCGACAGTCCAATAATCACCACTAAGCTGAAGAACCGACCCTGTGGTAAGAGAATCTCCAGTTAGGTTTACACCCGAACTACCGCGTAAAACGATCCCAGCATCTTCAGCGCCCGATCGATCCGAATAAAAGTGAGCTCCGTCAAGGCCACTCTCAGCCTCTACAGCCGGAGCACTATATAGTCCAGCAGTCAAAAATATATGCTGGCTCGGTTCTGCGTTTAACATTGCGTCTTGCAGCTCTTCGCCATTTGAAACAATTATCAAATTCGTCGATGTACGATCAATCTCAAGCTCATAGGTCTCAAAACTGGTCTCATCTGGACGAACGGTAACAACAAAACGGTTTCGACCAATAACTAGGTTCAAATTGGCTCGACCATCGTCGCTTAAAGCAAGCTCTTCTGTACCTTCAAATATACCGTCATTTTCAATATCGAATCTGCGAGCGATAGCGATGGGCACCAAACTTTCCTCAGGAACCAGCGTAAGTTCAACAGTACTCACATCAAGACTCACCGTGGCCACATAATCCCTAACGCCACAGGCAAAGCCTTCGCCAGTAGTCGATGGGGTATCCCAAGCACCGACTAAAATACCCTCAGAAAGAACCAAAGATTCTAAATAAGAAATATCATCTAATTGAGTCTCAGTAGGCTCGTCACGAGTAACTCTATAGGTATAAGTAGATGTTGCCGTTTCGTCTTCAGATACGACCACAACCTCGATTACATTTTCACCGAAAACCAAATCAACGGCTGTGGTAACCGCATGGATAGCAACCCGGCCATTAATTGACATAGTTGCATGCGATTCACGGGTGAAAGCTCTAACACCCAAAGTACACACATCGAACGGGACGCTGCCGATAAATTCAACTATGTCTGCCCCAAACGTATCGTCGAATGACGACCCAAACTGAAAAGCCGTCACAGCGCCATCAATTGACAGTAGGTCTATATTAACAAGGCGCGACTCTCCTCCCTCACGATGAACAACGAGTATGTATTCTAACGATTGGCGATCCTCACTAGAGATAACCTTGACAAAGATAATGTTTTCGCCAAAGGTTAAGGGAATAGATGCCGCTTCACCCGATAAAACTTCGCTAATGTTAGTAATCTCACCCACAGATGCCGATCGAGTGAAGACCAATATCGATTTATTCTCGGGTAAATCACCAATTACAGCGCTAATTTCGATTTCACTAACATCAGCAGCCACATCAATAGAATAAGGCCCCGTACGCGTTGGATCGAAGACTGGGCTAATTTCTCCATTATTGAGTGTAATACTCGTCAGCTTGAGGTCTGCAATGGTTTCATCACCGCGACCGCGGTTATCATTACCACCGCACGCGCTTAAGAGGGTGATTAATAGGCTAAATACTAAGAGCGCTTTAGGTCTTAAAAACATGGGTATATTTAATCCAAATAGTAGGAATTATATCTCGATTTTTGGCAAAAGCTCGGCCATTTCGCGGCGCTCAAGGTACAGGGATTTTCACGTATAGTAAAGGGTTCACGCCTTTCAGGCGCAGCTCTACATTCAAAAATTCGACCATGGCTTCGCAATTTGAAGCATTGTAAAGGCTTTGATAAAACATGCGAGTAAGCTTAGTTGGACTCATCAAAGTTGAAATAGTTCGACTCACCAACATTATCTTACATATCATATACTTACAGTCAACTTACTACTTAAACTGAAAGTACACGACTAAGAACCAGCCGCGCTACAAAACTGTAAAAACACGTAAGCCATCATCCCCTCTGTCGCTTTACTTACGAAAAGACACGAAGCACCAATTGCACCGCTTAGCCAACACGCTGACTGCACTGGCATCACAACCTAGCAGGCCCTGAATCTTGGCAACTAAATCGGTGCCTCCTACTGACAACCGGGAAAGGAGGGTTACAGCACACACCATAGATCTCGCCATTTGAAATCCATACTTTCAGCAACGACCGACAAACACCTAAGCGAGCACCCGCCCTACTATTACTAGAGCAACGCAACGATAGGGCTAAACCATTGAGTTAAAGCAGAAAGGCGAAAGGCGAAAGGCGAAAGGCGAAAGGCGAAAGGCGAAAGGCGAAAGGCGAAAGGCGAAAGGCGAAAGGCGAAAGGATTATTGAGATTAACACTCAACATATCATGTCAAAAACTTTATATCATAAGCAAAGTCACCACATTACACGCGAGCAAGCCCTAGGTTATTGCCCCGATTAGATACATTATTTTTATCACCCGCATCAGATTGGTACATTATTTGACTGGAGTGCTTTTCTCTTCGCCTCAAAAAGCACCGGCTTCGATCAAACTTTCCCCCTAATTGTGCACACCAATAAAAACATTCTTGCCCTCCTCGACACAAATAAAAATAATCTTCAGCTACAGACCCTTGATTTAATTAGATAAAAAATTAAATTAGTGGGTTTTTAAAATTATGGCAGGTTTCGTGCAAAACCCTTTTTGCATTCTTACAACCTATTTGAAACAACTTTCATTACGAGGAATAAAATGAAGTTCAAAAAGATTTCACTCCGACAATTAGTTGCGATTACGACAATAGCCGTAACATCACTAACAACATCCACACAAAGTTTTGCTGAAGAGTTAGACGTAGAAAAAGACGAGTTAACTTTTGGGTTCATAAAACTCACAGATATGGCCCCTCTGGCCATCGCCTACGAAAAAGGCTACTTCGAAGATGAAGGTTTATTCGTAAAGTTAGAAGCGCAGGCAAACTGGAAAGTTTTACTTGATGGTGTAATCGATGGGAATCTCGATGGTGCACATATGCTTGCAGGTCAACCACTTGGCGCAACAATTGGTTATGGTACCAAAGCGCATATTGTTACTGCATTTAGCATGGATTTAAATGGTAACGGCATTACTGTTTCAAATGATATTTGGAAACAAATGAAGCCAAATATTCCCCATGAAAACGGTAAACCTGTTCATCCTATTAGCGCCACCTCGTTAAAACCTATTGTCGATAAATATAGATCGGAAGGTAAGCCGTTTAATATGGGAATGGTTTTTCCCGTATCTACGCACAACTATGAACTTCGTTATTGGTTAGCCGCAGGTGGAATTGAGCCGGGTTATTACGGGCCAGGAACTGCTGGTCAAAACGGCCAGCTTTCAGCTGAAACGCTTTTATCTGTAACTCCACCGCCACAAATGCCAGCGACGATGGAAGCCGGAACGATCTACGGCTATTGCGTGGGAGAGCCGTGGAACCAACAAGCCGTATTCAAAGGAATTGGTGTTCCGGTTATTACCGACTATGAGATCTGGAAAAACAATCCAGAGAAAGTTTTTGGTGTTACAAACGAATGGGCTGAAAAAAATCCTAAAACTCACTTAGCCGTTCTAAAAGCACTTATTCGCGCCGCTAAATGGCTAGACGAAAACAATAATGCCAATCGTAAAGATGCCGTGAAAATTTTATCGCAGCCTAACTATGTTGGTGCAGATTACGACGTAATTGCAAACTCGATGACAGGTACATTTGAATACGAAAAAGGTGACAAACGCGATGTTCCAGACTTCAATGTTTTCTATCGTTATTACGCAACCCACCCATTTTACTCTGATGCAATTTGGTACCTTTCACAAATGCGTCGCTGGGGCCAAATTGCCGATGACAAACCTGATAGCTGGTACCACGACACGGCGAAAAAGGTTTACAAACCCGAAATCTATATGGAAGCCGCTAAACTATTAATTGCCGAAGGTAAAGTCAAAAAAGAAGATTTCCCGTTCAATAGTGATGGCTACAAAGCGCCACAAACGCACTTCATAGACGATATTGTTTATGACGGACGTAAACCTAACGATTACCTCGCTAAATTCCCAATTGGCCTAAAGAAAGGTGACAAAGTAACCAGCGCAGGTGTTGATAACTAAGTTTAAAGCTCTACGGAGCCTCGGGTGAGGCTCCAAATTCCCAGCTCTAACATTGAATAAAAATTAGGTACATAAGGCATTTTCATGATCAATCGACTAATCAATTTCCTTGAACTATCGGGCCTAACATGGTTTGTCCCAATGGTGCGGCTTGCCTCAGGTGAAAACCCAAAAGAACAATTAAAACAGCTTTGGCTCGTAATGGGCGTACCAATCGTAGCGTTTTCAATTTTCTTAGTCGGCTGGGCACAATTATCGAGTCAAATTGAAACTAGCTTAGGAACAATTCCCGGTCCAAGCCAAGTTTATGTGCAAGCCGTAGGCCTGTGGGATGATCATCTTATCCAGAGAGAAAAAGCATCATCGTTTTATGAACGGCAAGATAAACGCAACGAAAAATACGAAGAACAAGGCAAGCTACATAAAATAAAATGGCGGAGTTACACGGGATCACCAACCTATCTAGATCAAATTTGGACCAGCATAAAAACCGTCTTTATGGGGTTTTTAATTGCTACTCTTATTGCCGTTCCACTAGGTATATTCTGTGGACTAAGCAGCACGATTAGCTCTGCATTCAATCCAATAATTCAATTATTCAAACCCGTATCACCCTTAGCGTGGCTTCCGATTGTGACCATGATTGTTAGTGCAACATATGTAACTACGGATGATTCTTGGTTTAGTAAATCGTTTTTAAACTCCGCAATTACCGTAACGTTGTGTTCGCTATGGCCAACACTGATCAATACCTCGCTTGGTGTTGCATCCATTGATAAAGACTTAATGAATGTCGGTAAAGTTCTACGCTTAGGGTGGTTTACACAAATTACAAAACTCGTTTTACCATCATCGTTACCTCTAATTTTTACAGGTTTACGTTTATCTCTAGGTGTGGGTTGGATGGTGTTAATTGCCGCTGAAATGCTGGCTCAGAACCCTGGGTTAGGAAAGTTTGTTTGGGACGAATTCCAAAATGGTAGTTCAGAATCGCTCAGTAAAATAATGGTTGCCGTATTGACTATTGGCGTGATCGGCTTCTTGCTCGATCGATTGATGTTTACCCTTCAGAATCTTTTTACTTTTGGCGAAAACAGATGAAACCACTGCTCATACAAAATCACTTACTAATCAGCGAGTATAAAAAATGACTTTCTGTCAATTGAAAAATATATCTAAGAGTTATGGTTCAGGAAAAGAACTCACAGAAGTACTTTCAAACGTTAACCTAGATATAAAAGAAGGAGAATTTGTCGCTATCGTTGGATTCTCCGGCAGCGGAAAAACCACTCTGGTCTCATCTATTGCAGGCCTTATCCAACCCGATGCAGGAGAAGTGATATTTAAAGGAAAGCCTGTCGTAGGCTCTAGTCCTGAGCGCGGCATCGTTTTTCAGAGTTACTCGTTAATGCCTTGGCTGACTGTATTTGGAAATATCTCCCTTGCAGTCGATCAAGTGTTCGGTTCTTGGCCTAAATCAAAACGTCATGCACATGTTATGAAGTATATTGACATGGTTGGGCTATCGCACGCTAAGGATCGACGCCCAGCAGAGCTATCGGGCGGTATGCGCCAGCGAGTCGCAGTGGCTCGTGCCTTATCTATGCAGCCTGAAATGTTGTTACTAGACGAACCCTTGTCAGCATTAGATGCCTTAACACGATCTAAACTACAGGATGAAATTGAAGAGATATCTCAAATTGAGAAAAAGACGATCCTTTTGATCACCAACGATGTGGACGAAGCCATTTTACTTGCAGACCGAGTTATCCCTCTTAATCCTGGACCTAAAGCGAGCCTCGGACCGGAGTTTGTTATCAACATACCTCGGCCTCGTGATCGCACGAAGATGAATCACGATGAAGAATTTAAGCGTCTACGTAAAGATATCACCGAATACCTTATGCAAGTTGGTATAGAAGCCACATCAAGTGAAGAAAGCACAAAGTTGCCTGACCTTATACCAAATACCGCTACCGAATTCCCTAACAAGGCCGCAAAAAGCGCCGCTGCTGCAAAATCAATTGCACTAGATCGCTACGTTGAGTTTTCTCAGGTTGATAAAGTATACCCGACCTCAAAAGGGCCATTAACCGTTGTCGAAGGCTTCGACCTTAAGATGAAAAAAGGCGAATTCATTTCGCTAATTGGCCATTCTGGCTGCGGAAAGTCAACCGTGCTCAGTATGGTTGCCGGCTTAAATGACATAAGCAATGGCGGAATAATATTGGATGGAAAAGAAGTTGTTGGAGCCGGCCCCGATCGCGGCGTTGTATTTCAGGCGCCATCCTTATTTCCATGGCTAACAGCTCGTCAGAATGTTGAGATTGGCGTAAAAAAAGTTTATCCACATGGTACAAAAAAAGAGCGACGCGAAATCGTCGAATACTACCTAAGCCGCGTCGGCCTTTCTGATTCAATGGACAAAAAATCGGCGTCGCTATCTAACGGAATGAAGCAGCGTGTCGGTATCGCGCGCGCCTTCGCTTTATCGCCAAAATTACTGCTACTTGATGAGCCTTTTGGCATGCTCGATTCATTAACACGCTGGGAGTTACAGGAAGTTCTAATGGAAGTATGGAAACGAACACAAGTAACGGCTATTTGTGTAACCCACGATGTAGACGAAGCTATTTTACTGGCTGATCGCGTCATCATGATGACCAATGGACCTAATGCAAAAGTGGGAAAAGTTCTAAAAGTCGACCTACCTCGGCCGCGCACACGAAAACAACTACTACAACACCCTGACTATTATCGATTACGCGAAGAGGTATTGTCATTTTTACAAGAATATGAGCACGGCCCAGCGGGTGATTCCAATAACGCGAACAAAACATCCGTATCAAAAAAAGAAACTGCCGATAGTGAAGAGCAAAAAGCGGAAGCGCTGCCGGCATAAACAAAAATTTCAAAAAATACTTATTTACAAACTATATCTACCATTTAAGGGGCAATAATCCATGAAAACGTTAACAAAAACTCTTTTAGCATCGACAATCGCGGCGATCACTTTTTCAAACGGCGTGATGGCTGAAGAAAGCAACACTTTTACTGAAGCGATGAAAAATGGCAAAGCGTCATTAAACTTTCGCTTTCGGGTTGAAGACGTATCTCAAGATGGTACAGACGACGCTACAGCACAAACTCTTCGTGCTCGTTTAAACTATAAAACAGGTTCATTTAATGGCTTTAGCGGCTTCATCGAATTCGATCAGGTATCGGAGCTAATCGAAGTCGACTATTCAACTCCAGGCAACGGTCGCGGAACAGCTACAATCGCAGATCCAGAAGGCACAGACCTAAACCAAGCCTATGTTCAGTATGCCAATGCAGGCACAACCTTTAAGTACGGTCGCCAACGCATTTTACTTGATAACCAACGATATGTTGGTGGTGTTGGCTGGAGACAAAATGAGCAAACATTCGATGCGCTTTCGGTAAAAAACACCAGTATTGATAATTTAGAAGTGTTTTATTCTTACGTTCATAACGTTAACACCATTACAGGTGGCGATATCGATGCTAAAGATCATTTATTGAACGCAGCCTATAAATTTAGCGATAAAGCAAAAGTCACCGGTTATGGCTACTTCTTAGATGTCACAGACGCCGACAACGCATCGGATGATACGCTTGGTGTTCGCTTCTCGGGTAAAGCCGCACAGTTCACCTATTCGGCAGAATTTGCTCGTCAATCGGCGCGTAAAGCTAATCAGCCTGACGATTACTCTGCATCCTACACAGCGTTAAAAGCAGATATGAAAACGGGTCCGGTCAAAATCGGTTTAGGTTATGAAGTTCTTGGCGCTGATGGCACAGAAGGCGAGTTCGTAACTAAGTATGGAACCAAACACGCATTTAATGGCTGGAGCGATAAATTCTTGGTGACGCCAGCTGGTGGGCTTAAAGACCTTTATGCTTCAGTGAGCGGTAAGTTTGGAGGTGTTACTGCAGCGGCTATTTATCACACATTCTCTGCTGACGACTCAACTGCCGCAGGCGGAATCGATGATTTCGGCTCGGAGCTCGACTTTGTCGTTAAAGGTAAAGCCGGCTCTGTTGGTTGGTTAGTTAAATATGCCAATTACTCGGCTGACGATTTAGCAACCGACACGTCTAAAATCTGGCTAATGGCTAGTACTAAATTCTAGTTCGTTTTTATTCCTTTAACGTAAAAATCCCGGAATATTCTGGGGTTTTTACGCGTAATATTAAGAGGCCATTTTATACGGTTCTTCATGCTGCTCACTAAGTTTCTCACTAACAAATCTATCTATCAATGCCAGAGTCTCTTCAGTTTGCTCTAAATGATACATATGATCTGAATTTTTAATTCTCTCAATCTGCAAATCACTGCAATACTCATGAAATTCCTCTAAGCGATCTGAGCGAGTAAATTGATCGTATTCACCTGTAAAAACCAGCGTAGGAACATGAACTTTAAGCTTTGGAAGTTTTTCGCCGAGTAAACGCATAGAGTTTGCAAAAAACTTTTCTTTTGCATCCTCTCCTAAACGTATTAACGATCGCATAAGGACTTGTTGAATTCGTGCTAACTTAGGAATAGCCTCGACATGAATATTACACATCACTTCCGTAAACGCCTTGGGAAACATATACGAACTTTTTGATCTCATGATCCACAGCATTACACGAACTTGATATTCCATAAGTTTATCGATTGAAGTGCAGGTTCCCCCTAATATCATAGCTAAAACAGCATTTTGGTTATTTGCTACATACCGAAAAACTGATGGCGACCCATAACTTGTACCGATCATAATCATATTCGATAGCTTCAATTGTCGACAAACCTTATCGATACATTCAGCCGTATAATCAAACCCTTTATTTTCCGGTAAAAAATCAGACTCTCCAAAACCCGGCAACTCGATTAGAACCAACTGATAACGTTCCTTCCAATGATCCGAAAGTGGGCCTAACTTTTCGATACTCTGGAAAGCTCCACCAACAAAAACCAAGGGAACACCCTCTCCTTGAATGTTATAACGAAAAGAAAAACCTTTATGAGAAATATGCTTAATATCCATACCAACTCCTTCGCCACACGATCTATTGTTTCACTCCCGCAAAATCAAGAATGACGAGCCAACGAAGGTTATCAATAAAGCTAAAACAAGAGCGTTATATCACTCTTAACAATCATCAAAAACGTGTCTAAGCTAGCAGCTTTTCATAAAATTATTTACACGGCAGGGTCTAGCTCTGTCGTGTAAATAATTGCGGGTAAAATCAATTTCTATTTAGAACTATAGGAAACGTGGGGGAAAAAATAGAGGTATTTAATACAAAAATAAGATCATTTTGCTTTATATAAAGTATATTTTTAGCACCATTTGGTTGTTTTTTGTACTTTCGCGACAAATTACGAAATATCGTCTATTATTATTGTTCAGCCGACTTACGTGACAACATAAGAGCTGACTTACACAAAATTCAAGAACTTATTCATTAACGTTGTTAAAGCCGCGAAAATCATTACCGTTAAGGCTATTAGTGCAAGCGCAATCCAAGCAAATAGGTCTGGCGCTAGCATCATCGTCGACATCAATGAGTCTTGATAATAAAAAAACCATTGATGATCATCAGGGAATACCCAGATGTGTAATTGATTAAACACGGTCTTCGGCCCAATTACAGACAGAAATAACGCCACAATCCCTCCCCCAACACCAAGCCCCATAAACGTTTTTATTGAACTAAAGGTCACTGTACGATTACGGCGATAAACACTCAATAGAACACAAAAGAGTATCGTATTAAAAGCAATAATCCAGGCCAAAAAAACCAACAAGTTTGCAACGTCTTGCAAGTGCTCAACCTCAGCTGCCCGCAATAATAATTGTGGCCCTTGGCTAGCACTTGATTCGTATTGAATACTGGCAAGGCCATTACCACCTAGGTGTATAGACTGATTAATCTCTGAAAACACACGAATACGTTCATCTCGTGTTGTTTCGGCGAAGCCAGTTTTGTAGCGGTTCTTCGGTCCGTATCGTTCGATTCCTTCCGAAATACCCGCATGGTCATGCCAGACAGGGTAAAGGAAATCTAGTGGGGCTAGTATCGCCCACGCTAAACTTAGACTTAACACCAGCATCGACAAACCCGTTAAAAACCTGAAACCCGCCATTTTTAAAAAAATCATTAACGCTCCAATTAGACGACAAAGTAAATAGACCCGAAAAGCTCACCCTAGTCTTTGCGCGCAGACTGGCAGTCTTGCACCACAACAACGCAAGGTGCGTCAAATGCGAGCAGTAAACCACATAGCTATACACGAATACTGCTCAATTAAAAACCAACCACCCTACTATTATGCCCCATTTTATACTTGGCATACTCCCTGCAAGACAGTCTCCACTACATTTTAATGATTCAATACACTTAACTCGAGATTTCATCATGAGCTCCAACAATTTGAACTTGCTAGATTTTAAACAAGCAAATGTTCGCTTACTACACTTAACTTGGTTTGCCTTCTTCATAACCTTTGTTATGTGGTTTTCTCATGCCCCACTTGCGCCACTCATTAAAGAAGCTTTCAATTTAACAACGGCTCAATGGAAGGCTCTTCTTATCCTCAACGTTGCACTAACAATCCCGGCACGGATTGTTATCGGTGTTTTGGTTGATAAATTTGGGCCTCGTATTGTTTATAGCTGCCTTCTGTTTATATCTGGCTTTCTATGCATTGGCTTTGCATCCGCACAAACCTACGAGCAATTAGCTGTCATGCGGTTCCTAATGGGCTTTGCCGGTGCAGGCTTTGTCATTGGCATTCGTTTGGTAGGTGAATGGTTCCCCGCTCGACAAGTGGGTATCGCCGAAGGAATATACGGCGGTTGGGGAAACTTTGGCTCTGCAGCGGCCTCTTTTACCTTGGCTACCGTTGCGATACAAATCTATGGTGGTGAAAACGGATGGCGTTACTCAATAGCAACAACGGGTGTAGTTGCTATTCTATATTCATTCTTTTTCTACATTAAAGCCCGCAACACGCCAAAAGGGTCAACCTATTTCAAACCAAAAAAATCAGGCGGCCTAGAAGTTACTAGCCGAGGAGATTTTTACTTTTACCTAGCCATGAACATTCCCATGTATCTTATCCTTGCTGTGCTCGTGTGGAAGCTATCGCCGTCAGGGGTTGCATTATTGGGAGCAACCACCGCAAAAGTTCTTTATGCTTTTCTAGTTGTTCTAGGCGCATATCAGTTTAGCCAACTTTACCGTGTAAACAAAGAGATGCTCGAACACGGTGTCCCGGAGCATGACAAATACAGTTTTAAACAAGTCGCAATCTTAGACTGGGCCTATTTCGTAACCTTCGGCTCTGAATTAGCGGTGGTATCAATGCTTGCATCATTTTTCATGGCAACTTTTGATAACATATCGATTGTTCACGCGGGAATGCTCGGCTCCGCCTATGCCTTTATGAACCTTATCGCACGCCCCGGCGGTGGTTATATCAGTGATAAGTTTGGCCGTAAAAAATCGCTATCTATCTTTATAACGGGCCTAGGCTTAGGGTATTTACTATTATCGCAAATCACAGGGGACTGGCCGATTGCTTTTGCCGTTATCGCCGTCATGTGTTGCTCGTTCTTTGTTCAAGCAGGAGAAGGTGCTGTATTCGCTATGGTTCCCTTGGTTAAACGTCGCATGACAGGCCAAGTTGCCGGTATGGCTGGCGCTTACGGAAACGTGGGCGCAGTGACCTTTTTAACGGTTTATAGTTTTGTGGAGACATCTACATTCTTCCTTTTCATTGGCGCGTGTGCCGTTGCCGTACTCGTCATAGTACAATTCTTGGATGAACCACAAGGTCACATGACAGAAGTAATGGAAGACGGTACTATTCAAAAAATTGAATTGACTTAAATCCTATTCCCCCCATTAATGGGGTTGTTTAAGAGACAAATAATCTCTACGCTAACGGCCCATTATGGGTCGTTATTGTTTATATCAGTGAAGCATGCATATGGATCACCTGCACTCGTCCTTAAAGATTGACCTCGCACAGAAAAGTGATAGAGGTCGAAAAGATGAAAACCAAGATACCATTGGTGCACGCATCCCTGAAGGCTCGGCTTTAGCCTCGAAAGGTATTGCTATTGCTATTGCCGACGGAGTTAGTTCGAGCGACTCAGCTAAACAGGCGAGCCAATCAGCTGTAACAGGGTTCTTAAATGATTATTACGCAACGCCAGACACTTGGCGCACACAGCAATCAGCGATACAAGTCATACAGTCTTTAAATCAATACCTGTGGGGGCAAAGCCGCAACAACGTTCGTCAAGAAGGCTTTCTAACCACATTTTCATGCCTAATTTTAAAGGGCGACAAGAGTTTTATTTTCCATATCGGCGATAGCCGCGTCTATCGGCTACGAAACGGTTATTTGGAACAACTTACTCGCGACCACTCTCAAAGAATTGATCGAAATACGACATATTTAAGTCGTGCTATGGGAGCGGACCCCGCACTTGAAATTGAAATGCACAGTGAAGAACTTCAAGCCGGCGATGTTTTTCTCTTAAGCACAGACGGGATTCATGATTTTATACGACGCAGCGAGTTGTGCGAAGAACTAAAATCTAACGCCCGGTTAGAAGATAAATGTGAAAAACTACTGCAATTGGCACTAGAAAACACCAGTAAAGATAACCTAAGCGTGCAGATTGTCGAGATCGAATCGATTGGCACATCATCCCAATCAGATGCCGTAACCGTCTTATCCAAGCTCCCCTTTCCGCCCGACATGAACGTAGGCAATAAAATAGATGGCCTTAGGATTGAAAAAATATTACACGAGTCGGAGCGAAGCCAAGTGTTTTTGGTGAAAGACGCTCAAGAAAAAACCTATGTAATGAAAACGCCCTCTCGTAATTACGACGACGACCCTGCCTATATTGAACGTTTTGTTTTAGAGGCCTGGATTGGTGCTCGCATCCAAAACTCACACGTCGTACGCGTAATCCCCCCGCCAAAGGAGCGAACTTTTCTTTATTATCTAACGGAGCATATCAGTGGCCCAACACTAGCTGAACTCATACTACAGCGCGCACCTTTTGCAATTACCGATGCGGTTGAAATAATCGAGCAACTCGTTAAAGGCGTACGAGCCTTCCACAGAAAAGATACCCTACATCAAGACATAAAGCCGGATAACATTATCCTAGGTGTGCAAGGCGTAGCAATTATAGATTTTGGTTCCTGCTGGATTGCAGGAATTGAAGAGGCTGGAGCGCCATTTCAACGTGATAAAATATTGGGAACCTTACGTTACTCAGCGCCGGAATATCGCTGTGGAGGAACAATCGGCCATCGTAGTGACCAGTTTTCGATAGCGGTTATTATCTATGAAATGCTAACAGGAAAAATTCCTTACGGTGAAAAGTATGAAAATGCACACAGTATTAAAGACTTCCAACGCTTAACGTACATCCACGCACAAAAACATAACCCGCTTGTACCGACTTGGCTTGACCATGCACTGGAGAAGGCCTTACACACTCTACCCGCGCAGCGTTATCCTGCGTTATCCGAATTTGTACAAGATATTAAACGTCCAAATCCACGCTGGACCGGCCCGCAGGCAATACCATTACTACAGCGTAATCCTCTTAAGGTATGGCAGCTAATATCTGGAATTGGTTGGGCAATGGCACTTTATTTAATTATTGAGAAACTCACGTAGTTATTCAGTTATTCAGTTATTCAGTTATTCAGTTATTCAGTTATTCAGTTATTCAGTTATTCAGTTATTCAGTTTTTTAGTCGCTATTTCGTTAGTTGATACACTAGCACCTCGCGGTTAGGACGGTAAGTTAACGGTATACTCGCTCCGGTCGTCTACCAAACGAGACCTAAAACTGAATCATTCATCCAAGGCTCTAATAGTTAACCTAACTTTCCCTCGCGCCGTGCAAAAATCGAGAAACCCAGTCTAGCCATCAAAAATCATCTTTACTGCAACAAGGCTTCAACCTTTATTAACGCAAAAGAATATGGCATGCGCATCAAAAGCCACAAGTTTTTCATCACAAGATCGGTGATTTAATTATACGGCTAAATCCGCTATCTTGGATAATGCACACAAGATCACGCCCGAACTTACTCACGAATACAATCGAGTACCTGCATATTCGCAATCGCATCCAATACGTTTAGGTGATTAAATTCGGATTGTTCCACCGCCCCGCAAAAAGCGTTCAATTGAAGTAGGTATTGATCCGAAAAGTTAAATTCTTCGGAGTAAGTATTCGTATCGACGGAAATATCTAAACGGCAATCGTCATCGCGAGGATTGAAGGCCTGATCAATAAATAGTCGTCCCTTCTCACCAATGATCTCCACCATTTGCGAAGGTTGCGCCTGTGTAGAGCAGTAAATACTCGCCATACCACCTGAGAACCCTAACAGAGCGCTTACGTGCGTGTCCGTTCCAAAAGCTGGGTCTTTGCGGACCACCGATTGCACGCCACTTGGCTCCTCGTCATAAAGCCACCGTGCGACCGAGACCCCATAACATCCAATATCGAGTAAGGCTCCGCCACCAAGCTCAGGCTTATTTCGAACATTCGCTGAATCGTAATTTGCGTAACTAAAACTGACATAAATATGTCGAATCACGCCAATAGCGCCGCTCATAACGAGTGATTTCACTCGTTGCCACCTAGGGTGATACCGATACATAAACGCTTCATGTACGAGTAAATTTGGAAAACCCTTGGAGAACTCAAGCAGCTCCAATGCTTGGAGTTTATCCAAAGCGATAGGCTTTTCGCACAAAACATGTTTTCCCGCAGACAATGAGGCTTTAGATAATTCTAAATGCAGATGATTCGGTGTGGGAATATAGATGGCGTCAATGTAAGGGTCCGCGAGTAAAGACTCGTAGGAGCCGTAAGCCTTTACGTTATCATCCTCTAAGCCCACATCATTAATAAAAGCTTCAGCCTTACTTACACTGCGTGATGCTATCGCAACAAGTTGGGCGTTATGTGATTTTTTTATGGCGGGAATAAAGGCTTTTTTTGCAATATTTGCCGCGCCAAGGATACCCCAGCGTAGGACCTTACTGTCTTGCATAGTCGAATCTCAATGCGTTTAATTTATCCCATTAAGACACTGCACGGCATAAAAAACAATTACTACAAGGTAATTATCTACAGGTGTAAAGCTTTCACTCCACAAACTCCAAATACCTAAAACCAAACTCCAAACTCCAAACTCCAATCTAAAAAAGCTCGATATCACTCGACTCCATGCTGGTACTAGGCGGCGCCAAACTCTGAGATATTATCTGCCCCTGCTCGTTACACAGACGCTCCAACAGGTTAACCGTACTACTTAAGACCTCTTCTATAGCCATATTTTTTTCAACCCATGAATAAATATTTCTAGACGCAATTTCGACCTTTTCACTAATAAAGGCTTCCTGGTCGTCATCCAAACCAAGCCTATGTAAATCAAACGAAACCGTGGAGAGAAGCTCAGACATTATCGAGCTCACAGCACCTAGATTCGATTTAAACGAATCTCGTGTCTCGGCCAAAGTCATATCCACGGCATCAACTGAGGCTGTGAGCTCTGAACTTTGATTAATCAATGCTTTTTCCGCTTCTATAATACCGACCTTTGCGTCAGCCGCTCCCAGACGAAGGGTAGAGTATCTTTAATACGCCCTTAACGAGCCCGATCTTCAAGCGGCATATTTTTAATTAGGATCGAGATATGAGGATAATTTACCTGCGTACGGCAACCAAAATCTACAAAACGATCTTTGAGGTGTAACATTTCTAATATTTCACACTCTAAAGGACTTGCGGTACTGGCTGTGTTCGAAAAGAAAAGCGGCCCTTTACGGCTCTGAAACATCATAGCTGCGGACAGTTCGAGGCCAGAACAAAATTCACCTAACAATTGCGCTAAATCACTAAAGCTTGAGATCTGATAAGAGTTTTCGACAAAGCGCACAGATCTGCCGAGCTCAAAACTACTCGTCATCGCCTCCATTGCTGTATTCTGCGCACTAGCAGCGCTTGAACGAAGACTAAGGTTTTCGGCTTGAGCCCCTGTTATTTTCCCCAGCTTGGCTCGTAACTCTTCCAATTCAAAGGGTTTAACCAAATAGTCCTGCCCGCCCACCTCATAACCCAACATTCGCTCACGCAAAGAACTATGTGATGAGAGGAATACCACCGGGATATCGCAAGTTACAGCCTCATGCTTTAGCGAGTCGCAAACTTCGTAACCATTTTGCCCTGGCATTTCAACATCAAGTAAAATCACATGTGGCTTATAACGTTGCGCCATCGCTATACCTTGCTCTCCGGACGATGCTACTTCGGTATCGTAGTCATCCCTAAGACTTTTAACTAAAACCTTTTGAATAAACTTGTCGTCATCGATAACCAAGATTCGCTGTTTGTCCAACATCGCCTATCCTTACAACTCTTACAATCCTTTAAATTTAGCAG
>JBLIMQ010000031.1:0-35221 GCA_047638775.1 Flavobacteriales bacterium | reverse complement strand
TAGCCATTTCTTCTTCGTGCTCTTCACAATAGTGCGAACTCATTTAGCATTTTCACCAAAAAATTGAATTTTACTTCAAATCATAGTCTATTGGAATCGGGATGATATTTCGTGCACGTTCCTTAGTTTATATGAGCCTTAGTTTATATGAGCCTTAGTTTATATGAGCCTTAGTTTAGGTGAACCTTAGTCGGTCATTTTTATCATGGTTAAATAACCGACATTAAAGTTAAATAACCGTCATAAAATAGTTAAATAACTGACATAAAAAAGCCCAATAATTAATTGGGCTTTTTTATGTGCATCAGATACAGTGTTTTTCAATAAACGCTTACTTAGCCTTTGTTGAACGTTGCGATAGAATCTAATACTTCTTGTTTCGCAGAGTCAATACCTTCCCAGCCGTCAACCTTAACCCATTTGCCAGGCTCTAGATCTTTGTAATGTTCAAAAAAGTGGCAGATTTGCTTGATCACTATAGCTGGTACGTCATTAATGTCTTTAACGTCATCATAAAGCTGTGTGATTTTACTTACCGGTACGGCAAGAATTTTGGCATCTTCGCCGGATTCGTCTGTCATTTTAAGAATGCCAATAGGGCGAACTTTTACAACAGAACCGGGTAAAAGTGGTCGATCCATGTAAACAAGAACATCGGCCGCATCGCCATCACCACATAAAGTATGCGGGATATAACCATAGTTACATGGGTAGCGCATAGACGTGCCGAGTATGCGGTCGACAAATATTGCGCCGGAGTCTTTATCTACTTCATATTTGATGGGCTCGCCACCCATTGGAATTTCAATAATAACGTTTACTTCTTCTGGGGCATTTTTGCCCGTTGGCACAAGGTCCAGACTCATTGCAATAATCCTGCGTTAATTGGTTTAGGTGTTAAAAATTGGGCGCGATTGTAACACAGGATCGATTAGCGACAATTTAAAGCTTGGGGGGAGGCGTGTACGAAGAAGAATTACTCGTCGTACAGTTGAGTGTAATGTAGGCAGGCTGATGTCATCGTGATTGTTAATGGTATAGCGTACTAGCCCAAACACCTTGCATAGCGATTCTTGTTGAGTAAATGCCGGATGTTTCTTCTTTCTGTATGCATTGGATGTACAGCGATAGGCCGCGCTCGGCCGCAGTGTGGTTCTTAAAAGGGCCAATGTTTGGGCCTTCTCGTGTTGTGAAGTAGAAATCATCACCAACGTTGAAGAATCGGCTTGCTCTAAACCAACTTTGTTCGAATTCACCATCTCGTACTTTCATCGCCAACCAACTGCTTAATAATTAGTCTCTATGTTTAAGTAATAGACTATCCGCCACTTAAATCAAAATATTTTGTAGTGAAAAAGTAAATGTTATAAAGCGCATCATCGCTTATGACCTTGTGTTTATATTCGGGGCTAATGCACAATGGGCATTTCGCTAATTAGGCATAATTTATGCGTATATTCCGTTTTTTCCGACGACCACACTTTATGTGGATTCATCGCTTCTTCTTAGTTGTTGTGGTGAGCTTGTCGGGAGCCGCGCGGGCCGAAGAGGCTTCAAGTGAGGATCGTGATACGGCTATTTTTGCTGGCGGTTGTTTTTGGTGTATGGAGCCGCCTTTTGACAAAGCCGGCGGGGTTATAGCAACTACTTCAGGCTATATTGGCGGGCATGGCTCTAACCCGAGCTATAAGCAGGTTTCAAGGGGCGATACAGGTCACTTTGAAGCCGTGAGAGTAACTTTTCGTCCTAGTGTTATAAATTATCAGCAGTTGTTGCAAATATTCTGGGTTAATATCGACCCGTTTGACGCAAAAGGACAGTTTTGCGACACAGGGTCACCGTATTTCAGCGCAATATTCATTAGCGATGAAGAGCAAAGAGCGTTGGCGGAGGTATCAAAAGCAAACCTTCAGAAATCTCTACCTTCTACGTCGGATATCAAAACACAGATACTAGATGCCGCAGAATTCTACGCTGCCGAGGATTATCACCAGGGCTATTACCAAAAAAACCCTTTTCGATATCGCTTTTACAGGCATGGTTGTGGTCGCGATAGACGTCTAGATGAACTCTGGGGGAAATCTCGATCGTTGCCGTTCGATTCACTGGTTTCCAAGAACAAGGAGTAAAACCTATGGCAATTCATATTCATATATTAGGTATAGCCGGCACCTTTATGGGCTCATTAGCACAGCTGGCCAAAGAAGCTGGATTTCGTGTTACTGGCTGCGATACGGCTGTTTACCCTCCAATGAGTCAGCAACTAGACGAGGCGGGAATTGATTTTATTGAGGGTTTTGATATCTCTCAATTGGCGCTTGGTGCAGATGTCTACATCATCGGTAATGCTATTAGCCGAGGGAATGCGCTATTAGAGGCAATTTTAAATCGTGGTCTTTCATATATGTCTGGGCCGCAATGGCTTGCTGAGCATGTATTGAAAGGGAAGTGGGTCTTAGCCGTTGCTGGTACGCATGGCAAAACGACAACAACGAGCATGCTTGCCTGGATATTAGAATATGCAGGAATGCAGCCGGGGTACTTAATAGGGGGTGTTGCTCAGAATTTTAGCCGTTCAGCGCGCTTAGGTGCTTCGGACTTCTTTGTTATTGAGGCCGACGAGTATGATACGGCTTTCTTTGATAAACGCTCCAAATTTGTGCATTACATGCCGCGCACATTGATTTTAAATAATTTGGAGTTTGACCATGCTGATATTTTCCCTGACTTAATGGCAATACAGCGACAGTTCCATCATCTAATTCGTACGGTGCCCCAGCTGGGGTTGGTTATCTCACCGCAAGACGATACCGCAATTCAGGACGCACTGGCTCAAGGGTGTTGGACCCCACAGCAATTTAGTGTGCTTGCTGATATTGATACGCCAAGTTCGAGTCCGGATACTTGGCGATATGAACTCTTGAGCCCTGACGGTTCATCGTTTCGCCTGACATTAGGTGGGCAAGACGCTTGTGAACTTCATTGGGACCTAAGCGGTATTCATAACGTTACCAATGCGGTACACGCGATTGCCGCCGCAAGAAATGTAGGTGTACATCCCGCAACGGCCTGCGAAGCGTTGCAGAGTTTTAAGGGGGTTCGACGTAGGATGGAGTTACTTGGTGGTGCTTCTGGTGTTGATGTTTATGATGATTTTGCTCATCACCCGACGGCTATTCGCTCGACGTTGGATGGTTTACGTAAGCGTGTTGGTGAGGAAAGAAAGATTATTGCCGTTATTGAACCTCGCTCGAATACCATGCGCTTAGGAGTGCACAAAAATGCCCTTAATGAGGCTGTTGAGTCGGCGGATAAAACCCTGTGGTACTCACCGGCTGGGCTCGACTGGAACCTACACGAATCGATCGATACAGGGCTAGAGAATGGCTCAGGCAGGTCAGAAATTTACGATAACTGCGATGAAATCCTTACCCGCCTGGAAAGCTTGGTTGAGCCTGGAGCGAGTTGTGTCGTTATGAGTAATGGTGGCTTTGAGGCGATGCCTTCGAGAATTGCAGCGCGTTTTGTCGACATTGAAAACGCTAAGAGAGCTGAATAATGGAAAAGAAAAACGAAGTGAAGCGTATTTGTTTGGCGATAACGGGGGCATCTGGAGCGCAATACGCACTGCGGCTCGCGGAATGTTTGGCGAGCGCAGGCGTTGAGTTGTCGTTGTTACTATCTAGTGCCGCACGTATTGTTATTAATACCGAAACCAATCATACGGTTCCCGAAGGGCACGCGGAACAGCAGGCGTTTTTCGAATCGATATTACCGGCAAATGCAAACGTAACGCTGTACTCGAAAGAGGATTGGTTTGCGCCAGTAGCGTCAGGTTCGAGCGCCCCAGGAGCGATGGTTATTTGCCCTGCCAGTGGCGGCACGTTATCGGCCATTGCCTGTGGCGCAAGTAATAATTTAATCGAGAGAGCGGCCGATGTTGCGCTGAAGGAGCGTCGGTCGTTAATTTTGGTTCCTAGAGAGTCGCCATATTCTGAAATTCATCTAGAAAACATGTTGAAGCTTTCGCGAATGGGAGCGTTAATCCTGCCTGCAAGCCCAGGCTTTTACGATAAACCGGAATCAGTTGATGATTTAGTCGATTTTGTCGTTGCGCGAATTTTGGACCATTTAGGGGTAGAGCAGAAGCTAGTGAATCGTTGGGGGGCTGAGGTTCTGACGTTCTAAGATCTTTAGATTTCTAAGATCTTTAGATTTCTAGGGGCTTAGATTTCTACGGACTAGGTTTCTAGGGTCTTAGATTTCTACGGATTAGGTTTTTACGGGTTTAAATATTCAAGGAATATGGCTTACTAGGGTTTATGTTTCTCGGGGGTTAGACTCCTAATACTTAGGTATTCTCAATGCTTGAGTTTGTGGACTCTACTCTAACGAGGATAAAACAAGAATATCATTAGGCCTGTAAATGCCGCTAAAAGGCTCGCAGACAGTATCGCGGGGAGCCAATTTTTTTTGTATAAATCTTCTTGAGTACGATTGCCGATGGATGTTGGTCGAGTTTTCCAAAGCTTATCTTCGCTTTGGCTTGTTTCAGATAGCGCTTCACTTATGGCTGGCATGGTTTGAGTTGCAGCTTTCGGTAGACTGATCCCAGGGCCGAATAAGCGAAAGCTGTATACGTCAAAACGAATTTTATCCCCGGGGCTTAGGCGAGTACTATTGGCTTTTTTATCATTTACATAGCTTCCATTTGCCGACTTCATATCGGTTAACGTGAGAGCGCCATTGTCGTAACGGATTTCAGCATGCTGACGTGACAAGTGGGTGCCGGGAATAGTGACGTCACACTCGGTGCTCCGCCCTACAATAATGCGGTTTTCATGCTTATCAAATTCAAGCGGGAACTCTTGTCCCGATAACCAGCTAGAGTCAGCAATTAGTGACCATTGCGCTTGGTTTGAGTGTTTGTCGAGCGGGTCAACAACCTCAAGGGTGGCCGTTCCAAGTTGGATTAAATCACCACAGCCTACATTTTTTTGGGTTACCCGTTTCCCGTTGACTAAGGTGCCACTGATGCTACCCATGTCCTTGAGTAAAAACGTGTCACCACGCTTCAGAATTTTGGCATGTAAATCATCCATCGAGTCGTCGTCAATGGTTAGGTGGTTGGCGCTTCCGCGGCCAATAGAAAACGATTTTTCCATTACCCAGAAAGATGGGTGTCGGTTGTCAGTAAATCGGATTTTTAGCATGAAAAAGTTCTGTAGTGTATTCGCTAGCAATAATCTGTTGGATTGAATACTCCCGGCTCAGTCAATCTAAATAGGAGGCCGATGTATTCGTTCTGGTACACGTATTGGGGTACCTATAGGTAGTATAGCGAGCATTTTCTTTGAAAACGACCATCCTGTAACAGTTTAGTTACAAAAAGGCTCTTATAGCGAGCTTTGCAATGCGGTAGAATTGCGGTTTTGCACATGGGGACAAGGGGTTCTCATTTATATTGGCAGGAAATTGCCTTTTTGAGAGATGAATGAAGCGCTTATTTGAATCGTATTTAACGACCGTTACGACACAACCTCGATCCGTTTTATTATTGGTGGCCTTGGTTACGACCTTTTTTGCTCTTGCGATACCCGATCTAAAGCTTGATGCCTCCGCCGACTCAATGACCCTGGAAAATGATCGCGATTTGGACTTTTATCGTGAAACGTCCAAAGAATTTTCCAGTGGTGACTTTTTAGTGGTTACCTTTCGTCCAAACTCGCCCTTATTTTCCGACACGTCATTAGCCGTACTTAAAAAACTACGACAAGACTTGGCGAAGGTGGAGGGGGTTGTCGGTATCAACAGCATACTAGACGTACCGCTACTGTTTAGCCCCACCGTTCAAATTTCTGAAATTGATGATGAGCCTAGAACGCTCCTTGATGCGGGAGTAGATCGTGATCTTGCCCGGCAGGAATTTTGGACAAGCCCCATTTATCGTGATTTTATACTCGGACCCGATGGACAGACAACGGCAATGCAATTAAATATTGCTGTTGATACAACAGCAATTGAATTGATTCAATTGCGAGACAAGTTAAGACAGCAACGCCATTCGAGCTCTTTCAGTGAACAGGATGCCTTAGCGTTAAGCGATGCAGAGGAAGCCTATCGCGCACACCGAACTCGAGCCAAGCAGAGTTCTCGCCTTCGTGTAGAGCAAGTTCGCGAAGTGACCGATAAATACCGCGCTAGCGCTCAAATATTTGTCGGAGGTCTATCTATGATTGCAGCCGATATGGTTGCGTTTATTGAGAGCGATTTGTTGGTGTTTGGTGTGGCTGTTGTTGCATTTATGATCTTGGTTTTAGCGCTTATTTTTCGAAAGCTAAAGTTTGTTGTTGTTCCAATGGCTTCATGTCTTATAGCTGTGGTAATTATGCTTGGTGCCATTGCTCGTCTTGATTGGAGTTTGACGGTAATATCTTCCAACTTTGTTGCTTTGTTAATGATTATTTCCCTGGCTATTATCATTCACTTGGTTGTGCGCTACGAAGAAGTTTGTAAACACATGCCAGCTTGGGACAAAGCTCAACAAGTTAAGGCTGCATTGCGGTATATGGCGCGACCGTGTTTTTATACGTCTATTACTACGATTGTTGCTTTTGCGTCTTTGGTTGTGAGCGGTATTCGTCCGGTTATTGATTTTGGCTGGATAATGACACTTGGTCTTGTGGTGGCTCTAACATCAGCTTTTTTAATATTGCCTGCAGCGCTAATGCTTTGGCCCGATACGTCAGTTAAAAAACGCGATAGCGTAAATGACGATAATGGTGACTCGAAAGTAGAGAGAAAACCACTAACACTGTATTTTTCGAATTTTGTAGCCGGTCACGGTAGTTTTATTATTGTTGTAAGTCTCATTGTTTTTGGCGCTAGTACGCTCGGTATTAGTCTGTTAAAAGTCGAGAATCGCTTTATTGATTATTTTCATGATAGTACCGAAATTTATCAAGGGCTGTCGGTTATTGATAATGACTTAGGTGGGACCATTTCACTCGATATTATTCTTGATGTGCCTAAGCCTGATGCGGCGGAGTTGAGTGATAGTGAATTTGTGGATGACGACTTCGAAGATGGGGGTTCTTTTAGTGATGGTGACCCCTTTGCCAGTGAAGATCCGTTTGATGATGATTTCTCGGCCGACGTCGATCCTTTTTCGGAGGCGTTAAGTCGCGAAAACTATTGGATGACCGTAAACGGCCTGAAAAAAATCGAGTGGTTGCATAACTATCTTGATTTGTTACCGGAGGTGGGGAAGGTCCAGTCTTTAGCTATTTTGTACAAGGTGGGATTGCAAATTAATGGTAGCTTAAATGACTTTGAGTTATTGCTAATGCAGAAAGCCTTGTCGCAAGAAGTTCGTAAAGTTCTTATTTCGCCGTATTTATCTCCGGATGGCGTTCAGACCCGACTTACATTACGTATTCGCGATGGTTATCCAGGGCTTAAAAGAGCTGAGTTGGTCGAAAGAATTCGTAATGCCGTGCAGACTAGCGGTGTTATAAAGCCGGATACATCGCATTTTACGGGTGTATTAGTCCTGTATAACAACATGCTCCAAAGTTTATTTAGCTCACAGATATTGACTTTGGGTGCGGTATTTATTGCCATATTTATAATGCTAGCGATCCTGTTTAAATCTGCTTACACCGCGATAATTGCGATACTGCCCAATGCTTTGGCTGCATTATCGGTGCTTGGTTTGATGGGTTTGTTAGGTATATCTCTCGACTTAATGACGATAACGGTTGCCTCGATTACTGTTGGTATTGGTGTTGATCATACGATTCATTACATACATCGCTATACTGCCGAGCTTAAGATTGATGGAGATTATATTGCTGCAATGCACCGCTCTCATAGCTCAATAGGGCGTGCGATGTATTACACTGCCGTAATTATCATATTTGGTTTTGGCATTATGGTACTGTCCAAATTTATTCCGACGATATCGTTTGGTCTACTTACCAGTTTCGCCATGTTTGCTTCGCTTATGGGGTCTTTATTATTGTTGCCTCAATTAATCTTGCTAGCAAAACCTATTAAAGTTTAATTCTTGCTTACCTAGCGAGATTTTAATGTAAGGATATAGAATGAAAGTTTTGTTGGGCCTTGTTTTTACTTTTCCACTATTAGTTTTTGCGCACGGTGGCGGTCACCCTACTCGCTACGTTGCTCCTGATGGTCAGGACTTAGGCGAATGTCAAAAGCCTGCAGAGCCTTGCGCTTCTATCTCCTACGCAGTCGATAAAAGCCAAAAAGGGGACCAGGTACTTGTTGCTAGCGGGCATTATGTATTGGAGGAGCTCGATGTTTTTTATCTCTTAAGCGGAATGATAAAAATTCGTGGAGGATACTCATTAACTGATTCTTATAAAGTGCTGGATATCAATAAGAATCAAACGCGTATCGAAGGAATCCCGAGCGAATATAGAGAGCAATTAGCGGAGCGAGGTTTTCAGCTTATTCAGGATCGTAAGGGCGTTGAGCGCGAGCTTGGAGGAAAAGAGCGCGAATGGTTAGATCTCTATAAAAACTTAACGTCAAAACCCTCTGGCCCGAGCGCATGTATTAATGGTCGAGCAGAAGACAATGACTGCCGTAATATTGACCGAGTTTCTCATGTTCCATTAAATGAGCTAGCCGGAAGCCCGTCGAGCGCCAATGATATTTGGGGTTTTGTTGACCTAAATAATGATAAAGAATATGCCTTGATAGGCTTGCAAAATGGCACCGCTGTCGTTGACGTAAGCAATCCAGGCGCGCCAGTGCAGGTCGGGAGCGTAAGTGGTATTGGTAGTACCTGGCGAGATATCAAGGTATATCAGTACCTCGACGAAGCCGAAGGTGAATACAAAGCATACGCCTACGTTACAACCGAGGCGTCTCAAGGCCTACAGATCCTAGATCTCAATGATTTGCCGAACTCAGTGTCGCTAGCGGCAACATATAATTCAGATTTTGTAAGTGCGCACAATGTATCAATTGCTAATGTTGATTACGCTTCAGGTTTAGTGTTGCCCGGTCAGCAGGCCTTTTTATATATTTCGGGCTCAAATGCGGGAGGGGGTGGTTTCCGTAGTTATGGCTTGACTGACCCACTTAATCCTACGTTATTGCCAGGTTCTTCTCTATCGACCTACGTGCATGATTTAGCAACATTTTTAATTGATGATGCACGAACTCAAGATTGTTCGCCAGGTCACGACCCTTGTGAAATACTGATCGATTTTAATGAAAATACCATCGATATTTGGGATGTGACAAACAAAAGCTCTAGGCTGATGATTAGCTCTACTGAGTACAGTAATAGCGGCTACGTGCATTCAGGATGGTATTCAGATGATAAACAAACCATATTTGTCCAGGATGAACTTGATGAGGTGCGCTTTGCTGTAAATACGACCATGCGTGCCATGAGTATTTCCGACCTTAAAAACCCTACGTTTGAATCTTCTTATGTGGGGCCAACTCAAGCAATTGATCACAATGGTTTTACCAAAGGTGATTACTATTATATGTCGAATTATCGACGTGGATTAACCGTTATCGATGTGTCTGATCCAAGTGATATGACGGAAGTTGCGTATTTTGATACATTCGCTGTGCCTTCTGATAATTCTGCATCGTTTAATGGTGCTTGGGGAGTCTATCCTTTCCTTCCAAGTGGAAATATTCTTGTCAGCGATATCGAATATGGTTTATGGGTGTTGAAACTTAACGAGAGTGATGACCCGATCGATCCGCCAGTCAATGACCCGATCGATCCGCCAGTCAATGACCCGATCGATCCGCCAGTCAATGACCCGATCGATCCACCTTCGCTGAATCCTTCAGGGGCACAGTCAGGCGGCGGGGGCTCTTTTGGCGGAGGTCTTATTTATTGTTTTCTGCTCGTGTTATTGTTTCGACGCCGTATTGTATTGACGATGGATGTTTAATATTGAGTACTTGATAAGCACTGTTCGGTTATTCCTCACCAAACATGTAGCTCTTTAAATAGGCCGGCAATACTCGCTAGGAGTAACGCCGAGCCGAGCCAGCGATAAAATACAGACGTATCTCGGTGCAGAATTTGGGCGTGAAAGTGCATTCCAATAAAATGTCCTACCGCTGCGGCCGGAAGCAACCAAATGTTTTGTATTAGTTGAAGGTCTACGCCATTAGCGATGAACGCAGTAAGTTTTATTGTGACTAGAATCATCCATAAAATAAATACCGTTAACCTCAACTGATCTTTCGCAACATGGCATGCAAATACCGCAACGATGAGCGGTGCCCCAATGAGTGATGTGCCGCTAATATAAGCACCAAGGACTAAGAAAAGTGCATCTATATATTGGTTGTTGCTTTTAAACGGCTTAGCGAATAGATAGCTCAAACCGTAAATACTAACGATACAAAAAATAATTGCACTCATTATGTAGCTAGGCAAAGTGATTAGGCCGAAAACGCCAATGAGTTTCGGCACAATCATAATAGCCAGAGCGCGTTTGAGAAACTTCCAATCGACAGCCGTTGATATTTGCAGTGCGTGTGTTCGAGTTTGATGTTCTTGCACAAAGGTTAGGGTCGCAAATACAAGTAGCTGTACAGCGATAATGGGCAGGTAGATAAGTGGTCGATTATCGATTAGTAAGATAAAAGGTATGCTTAGAAGAGCGCCGCCAAACCCCAAGCCGGAACGAACAAAGCCACTCCATGCAAAAATCGCAGCAATGGCCCCGAGCTGCCAGCCAGCAAGATCGAGAATAAAGTCAGGCATAAATGTCGGTTACGCTTTATCTTGTTTTCGATATTGAGAGGGCGTTACTCCGACAATTTTTTTGAAAAACGTATTGAAGACAGATTTGCTATTAAATCCTACCATTACGTATATTTCGGTGATGTTTGTTTGTTTATGTGATTTGTCGTGTAGAAGTGTTTTTGCCTCATTAATACGATAACGGTTAATAAATTCGTAAAAATTCACCCCAAAGTGTCGGTTAATGATGAGTGATAAGTCTTTAGTACTGCAGCACAAAATATGAGCGAGGGAATCCAGCGTTATATCCGTTTGCGTGTAGGGTTTCAAGCGTAGCATGTCTCTATCGATTTCGTTTGCCAGCTCGGGGTTTAATAGATTTTTCTGCGGGTTATCTTTCGGAAGGTCTTTTTGGCGCAAGCCTTCAAAGCTGTCAAAGTAACGAATCCCAGTAAAGACAAGTAAATTTACTAAGACGAATAATGTGTAATAACCCGAAAGACCAATGTACTTAAATGCGGAATTTTGAAAGGGAATAACAAGGTTTACTGTTTTATAGGCACTTAGAAAGGCCTCCATACTCATTACTACTAAAAATCCGAGTACTAGGAATCGAATCCAGGTGGTATCTATGCGTTCTTCACTTGCATGTGTTGTGCGGCGAAGCTTGGTGTAACGAAGGATTAGTCGAAAGCCAAATATGCAATAAAGAACGCGAATGCATTTGGATGCAAACTCGACCAAAATAAAAGGGCCGCCTGTTACTAGGTCTTGACTGCCAATGAGTTCGAGGCGCTGTATTTCTGGAAATCGATAAAAGCTAGTAATCATAAACCCTATAAACACACACAAGGGGATGAAGTGAAGTGCATAGCGAGGTTTTATTTTAAACTCTTTAAAAACCAGTGTACGTATACAAAAATACAACAATGGACCGTCGAGATAATAGGCAACGCCACCGACTAGGTATAACTCAGGGAAGTTATCTTTCACTGTTAGCCTGAACTGTTCGCCCCACAATATCATTTCATTGAGCGGGATAAGGGTGTGTGCGACTAGGAAGCCGGCCAGAAAGTAAGTGCTTTTGACTTTCGCCGTATTAGTTACCAGTAGCAGCGCAGCAAAAAACACGCACTGCATTGCGGTAACCCATAAAATAACATCATGAAAGTTAAAGACGACTTTATCCATATATATATTTCGATGTGGTAATTGTTATCTAGATGGAACTAACAGGATAGCGTAACCTTGCAAATCGCTCTAATTTCGCTGAAATAGGTACTTTATTATAGTCGCTCACTCGGATTTCGGGTAGCGTCGTTGTTTTATCAGGTTTTCAATCGCTATAGCTGCGAAGTCAGTGTGTGTTTTGCCCGTGTCTTTCTTGGCCTGAATCTCTTTTAAATTGGCCCCAAGGCCACCGTAATGAGTCGCTTCTTCTGTAGGTACATAACCTATGTAGCCGTTGCAGTAACCGATGAATAGTGACATTTTTGCGGTACTGTTTTTTCGTAATTTATCAGAAAACTCATTGAAATACTCTCCAGGAAAACAAGCGAAGGCAAGTTCATTACCAAGTAAGCCAGCACTGATTTCCGCTGGAGGGTAATCGAAAGTTTTTTTCTGGTAGCTGAAAGTACCTTGATGCTCATAATGCGTAATTGTATTGGCTGCGCCTGCTGCAATCTTCGCTAAGCGTTCACCCAACTGTCTGGATTTCTGTAATGCTAGCGCGGTGGGTGCGGTATTCGCATCAAAAGGGTTTACATCGCCTGCGGCGCTTAACAAAAAGAGCGCACGACCCCCATTTTGTTGTTCATAAGCGTTTATTAGATGGCCAGGGTAATCTGGTGAGATGACCACATCATTAAGATCCATTGTGACAACAGGATGAGCGTTGTAATTTATGATGCTAATAAAAGGTTTGTCGTCAAGTGTTCGTAGCTCAATAACATTGAGTGTGTTATCTATAGCGCGATTTGGTTTTTTGTCTGGATTAGTCCATAGCATTTCAGATGAGGTACTATTTCTAATAATACGGTTGTAACCTTCGAATGCTTGCGCTTGAGCAAGACCTAGCTTTACTGCAATAGATTGTGATTGCGCCTGTTTAACCGAGGTCACAATTGTTGATTCTAGGTTTGCTAGCTGTCGTTTATCATAGGCTCCAGAGTGCGTATGTGTAACGCTGATCAAAGCCAAGTCGATATTGAGCTCATCTTCGATTTTTAACTTTATTCGTTTGAATGATTCATCTGGTAATGCTTTTAAGTCAAGGCTGACAATTGCGATACTACTTTCACCATTCGTTAACACCATGCTGCGAAGGTATATGCTTTCATGTACGGTGCTTACAATCTTAGGCGTAGACAGGATCGTCGGAAGTAGGTCGCGTTTCGCAACGGGGGATATTTCTACCATATTAAAGCCGGCAAAAAACTGTCGCTCATGTAAGCTGTCTAGCTCAGAGCTCTCTGCATACCCATAGTTCGATATAGTAAATAGGCTCGTAAAGAAGCAAAAACAGAAAATCGGATAAGGCATTAACTCAGTCTCAAGTGAAGTAGTATGGCTATAGGTTATGATTGTTTAAATCTGAGTGCAACGATAGCGTATTTTTATCTCAAGCTTGGCAGTCATTTAGTAACCATAGCACGGACGATCGCCTCGAACTGGCGCGATCACTTTAGCCCCTCTCGCTAAGCTCATTTTAGGCTCCTGAGGGGGCGTTCTTTTGCAGCAATCTATGGCTCTTGGTGCGTCCGTTTTTACGCTCGTGATGGGGCTGACGTGCCTTTAGTGAAGGTAGTTGGATAAGTGATTAATTAATCGACTAGGTATGATGTGATAATGTGGAAAAAGGCCGTTCATTTTGGATGTCGGCCCAGCGAATTTACCTGTAAAATATTTGTTGAAAATGCTCGCAGCCCCCGAATTTGGTGGGTTTTAGTACGTATGGTCGATTTTTGTGCGAATAACTCGGAAATTGTTAAATGTTTTGTAGTATTTCCTGTATACTTCCGCGCAAATTTTGACTCCTGAATTTAATAATAGAGTAGAACAATGGCTGAATTAAACCTATACAGAAATATCGGTATTTTCGCCCACGTTGATGCGGGTAAAACCACGACAACTGAGCGTATTCTTAAGCTCACTGGTAAGATCCACAAAACTGGTGAAGTACACGATGGCGCGGCTACAACCGACTTTATGGATCAGGAGCAGGAGCGTGGTATTACCATCCAGTCTGCAGCAACAACCTGTTTCTGGAAAGATCATCGCTTAAATATCATTGATACCCCTGGTCACGTTGACTTCACTGTTGAAGTTTATCGTTCATTAAAAGTACTTGATGGCGGCGTTGGTGTTTTTTGTGGTTCCGGTGGTGTTGAGCCGCAATCAGAAACAAACTGGCGCTATGCGAATGACTCAGAAGTAGCCCGTATCATCTTTGTAAACAAGCTAGACCGTTTGGGTGCTGATTTCTATCGTGTAGTTGATCAAGTGCGCACGGTCTTGGGTGCAAACCCACTTATAATGACGTTGCCAATCGGAACTGAAGATGAGTTCTGTGGTGTTGTCGACGTGCTTTCTAAGAAAGCTTACATCTGGGATGACTCTGGCCTTCCAGAAAATTTTGAAGTTAAAGATGTTCCAGCAGATATGGTTGATGACGTGGACATGTATCACGATCAACTTATCGAGACAGCTGTAGAGCAAGACGATGACTTGTTGATGGCCTACATGGAAGGTGAAATGCCTTCTATGGAAGATATTAAACGTTGTATCCAAGTAGGTACAACTAACCTATCGTTCTTTCCAACATATTGTGGTTCGGCCTTTAAAAACAAAGGTATTCAGTTAATTTTGGATGCTGTTGTAGATTACTTGCCAAACCCAACGCAAGTTGATCCTCAGCCGTTAACCAACGAACTCGGTGAGCCAACAGGCGAAACGGCTCTAGTGAGCATTGATGAGCCATTCCGAGCACTTGCATTTAAAATTATGGATGACCGTTTTGGAGCACTTACCTTTATCCGAGTTTATTCGGGTGTTCTAAATAAAGGTGAAAGCATTCTTAACTCGTTTACCGGGAAGTCTGAGCGAATTGGTCGAATGGTTGAAATGCACGCTGACGACCGTATTGAAATTAGCCGAGCACAAGCGGGTGATATTATCGCTATTGTTGGCATGAAGAATGTTCAAACGGGTCATACCTTATGTGACCCTAAGCATGAATGTACTCTTGAGCCAATGGTCTTCCCTGAGCCTGTAATTTCGATTGCAGTATCGCCAAAAGATAAAGGCGGTTCAGAGAAAATGGGCGTTGCGATCGGTAAGATGGTTGCCGAAGATCCTACTTTTATTGTTGAGACAGACGAAGATTCTGGTGAGACTATTCTTAAAGGTATGGGTGAGCTTCACTTAGATATTAAAGTTGATATTCTTAAGCGCACTTATGGTGTTGAGTTAAACGTTGGTCAGCCTCAAGTTGCTTACCGTGAAACAATTACTCAAAACATCGATGACTCTTATACGCATAAGAAACAATCTGGTGGTTCTGGTCAGTTTGGTAAGATCGATTACCGTATTAGCCCGAATGAACCTGGTGAAGGCTTCACGTTCACTTCGAAGGTTGTTGGTGGTAACGTTCCTAAAGAATTCTTCCCGGCTATTGAAAAGGGCTTTAAGTTCATGATGGCTGAAGGTCCTTTGGCTGGTTTCCCTATGTTGGATGTGAATGTTGAGCTATACGACGGTGGTTTTCACGCTGTTGACTCCTCGGCTGTTGCTTTCGAAATTGCGGCTAAAGGTGCATATCGTCAATCTATGCCAAAGGCCGGCCCTCAATTAATTGAGCCCGTTATGGCTGTAGACGTATTCACGCCAGACGATCATGTTGGTGATGTTATTGGTGATTTGAATCGTCGTCGCGGTATGATTAAAGATCAAGAAGCGGGCGTTACGGGTGTTCGTATTAAAGCTGACGTTCCTCTTGCAGAAATGTTTGGTTATATCGGAACACTTCGTACGATGACTTCTGGTCGTGGTCAGTTCTCTATGGAGTTCTCGCACTACATGCCGTGTCCTGCGAATGTTTCTGAAGAAGTCATAGCAAAAGAAAAAGAGAAAAAAGCAGCTGCTAAGAAGAAGTAAGCTTTCTTTGATGTGTTGTTTAAACCCTGCTTGTGAATACTAGCAGGGTTTTTTTTCGCCTGCTGTTTTGAATTCAATAGCTTTATATGAACATAAGGCCTTACCGTATGAGAATGCGGTAGAGGGACTGCGGCCCGCGGCGGGCTGAATTGTAGATATTTCGATTTAACCGTAAGGTAACAGCTAATATTTAATGCAAACTTAGTTGGAATATCAAATGATAAAATTAATGTGGCAGGTCGCTTTTTATGGCCTTAGCGCGTTCAGTTTTCTACTTTCTTTTAATGCATACTCGCAGCATACCGAAGACGATGGGCGTTACATTGAAAACGTTTTTAATAATTCGACACGAAAATCTGATGTTATTTACGGTGAAAACTTTAACGACTTTAGTGGTAAAAAAGAAAAGTTACGCTTACGTCTCTTTGAGCCAAAAGGTGACTCTATAGGTAAGCGCCCCTTATTTATTTTAACGCCAGGCGGTGGCTTTATTGCTCATGAAGACCATTGGATGGATGAGTTTGGCGTTGAGCTGGCTAAGGCCGGTTATGTCGTTGCTATCACACGTTATCGATTATCGAACGGCATAGAGAGTCCGGAAGCTTTTTTTAACGCCTTGTTTAAATCTATGTCAGACCAAAAGGCTGCGATTCGCTACTTTGTCAGCGATGCGAAAACTAAAAACCAATACAGAATTGATCCTGATAATATTTTTATTGGCGGACATTCTGCGGGTGCAATTACGTCAATGTACACAGCGTATCTTGATGCTGAAGATAAAATTCTACCAATCGCTTTAGCGGCTTTAAAGGTGCATGGTGGTATTGAGGGCGATAGTGGCCATGCAGGCATACCCTATACAATTAGGGCGGTAGTGAATCTATCGGGTTTAGTTGGTGATATCGATATGATTGAAGCAGGCGGTCCTGCACTGATGAGTATTCATGGAGATCAAGATGAAGTCGTTGTTCCAGGTCGTGGACCGCGCGGTGGTTATGGTTCGATCTTAATTCATGAGAGAGCAAGCTTTGTGGGCCTAGAAAATGAATTACATATTATTAAAGGTGGAACGCATAATGACCCTTCTGATACGGTTCGATGCCCTGAATGTGTACCTTTAGTTAAGCGGTTTCTCTTTAATCAGTTGAGCTCGGGAGACTGATTCAACTGATTCAACTGATTCAACTAAATCAACTAATGTGCCAATTCGTTCGTTACTTAGCTGTCGATAATCGAGGTAGGGGCAAATTATGGTGGAGTCATGTATAGCAAAATGCGTGTCTATCCATGTTGGTTGGAAGGGCAGCTGTAAGTTTTGGGCGTGAGATTTACCGCAAATGATATGTATACAATTGGGGCGGTTAAAGTCTGGTTTTGAGAATAGCAGCGCTTCATGACTATCGTGTTGAAGCAATGCTTCGTCACGATAGTTTTGCCAGCTGGAGAAGTCTTCGCGAATATCCGTGCGGAGCTCAAATAAAAACTTAGCCATTACATTAAAAACTTTTCGCCAGTGATTACTGCAGTTTTTAACAATGTGCTCGAGCTCTCCAGGTGCTAACGCTTGTCTGTGTACAAGTGTTTGGTAATGGTCGATAGGTGGTCTATTGGCTATGTAGAACGCAAGGGTGAACTTTTTACCTCCAAACCCTATATCGATTTTAGTCATTTGGCATTAACATAAAAACTCATAAAAACTCATAAAAACTCATAAAAATACTTATTGTAGGTAACTGTCATATGTAATCAAAGTATCTCTAACGGCGTATTTCGCGAGCGCGAAAGTTGCGGCCTTTTAGTTTTCCTTTGCCTATTTTGTCGAGTGCCGTGCGGGCTTGATCGCGACGAACCGCAACATATGAACGATTATCAAAGAGTTGAATTTTGCCTACATCACTTCCACTAATGCCATCATTACCGGTGAGGCCACCGAGTATATCCCCGGCCCGAAGTTTTTGTTTTTTGCCGCCATCAATCTGAATAGTTGTCATTTCAGGTTGGCGAGGAAACCCTTTAGATGGGCGTGCATTGGGTAAGCTTTCTTCGGTTACCGGTTTACCAAGAACCTCTTCAAGCATAATCACCCTGTAGCGATCTTTTTCCGTAAATAAAGTACACGCTAGGCCTTTGCTGCCTGCACGGCCTGTTCGACCGACGCGATGTACGTGAATTTCAGAATCGCGTGCCATTTCGAAGTTAATAACCAAATCTAGGTTTTCAATATCTAAACCGCGCGCGGCGACATCAGTAGCAACTAATACAGACGCACTTTTATTCGCAAAACGCACGATAGTTTGATCACGGTCGCGTTGTTCTAAATCACCGTGCAATGCTACAGCTGCAAAGCCTTCATCGAAGAGTTCATCTGAAATTTCTTGAGCTTCACGTTTGGTATTGCAAAATATTACGCTGGAATCGGGATCGTGTTTAAGCAGTAAGTAACGGAGCGCTTGCGTGCGTTGTTCAAACGAATCAACTTTATAAAAATGTTGCTCGATATCGTTATTTTGTTGGCCTGGCTCTACAACAACCATATCGGCGTTCGATGTGACGCGTTCGGCGATAGCTTTTATCTGCGGCGGGTAGGTGGCGCTGAATAATAGCGTCTGACGTTGTGGCGGTGTTTGCTCTACGATAGCGTCAATAGTGTCTTGGAAGCCCATTTCGAGCATTCGGTCAGCCTCATCAAGCACTAGGGTTGAAAGGTTACTTAAGTCCAAATTACCTTTACGAATGTGCTCCTCTAGTCTGCCTGGAGTGCCTACAATGATGTGAGCACCGTGCTCGAGCGAGCCGATTTGCGGGCCAAAAGGCATGCCCCCGCATAAGGTAAGGACTTTGATATTATGGATTGAGCGTCCAAGTTTGCGGATCGCTGTGGCAACCTGGTCGGCCAGTTCGCGGGTCGGGCATATCACCAAACTTTGAATTCGAAAGCGCTTTACGTTTAAAGTCTCGAGTAAGCCCAGGCCAAATGCAGCGGTTTTCCCCGAGCCAGTTTTGGCTTGAGCGATAATGTCGTGACCTTTGAGTATAAACGGCAAGCTTTCGGCCTGCACAGGAGTCATTTCGTTATAACCTAATGACTCTAAGTTTTCGAGTAAGGCCGATTGAAGGCGAAGTGTAGCGAATGAGGATTGACTCAAAATGTAACCTTTCTAAAATTTTTGCTGTGGACGCTCACTATCGCTAAGCAAGCACCAAGCTGCAAGTTTTAAATGCATAGAAGGGCGTTTTTCTGATGATGTGGCTATCTCTAACCGTAAAAATACTTGAGAGTGATAAATAGACTACATAATACAAGGGTTGCGAACGTTATTGGACCTGCGTTTTGTAACCATATTTTTGCCGTAATGACGGTGTGGGGACTGTGATTCTCGCGAGCCAATCGCTCAGATAGGCCCACAATATATATATTCGCCGATGAGCCGATATGTGTGGCGTTTCCACCTAATCCAATGCCGAGCACAAGAGACCACCACATAAGGCTAACATCAATCCCATGCTGTTCTAAAGTGACCAATATAGGAATTGTTGCAGCGCTTAGCGCTATATTATCAACGAGTGCTGAAAGTACTGCCGCAATCCACAGTACCGCCAGAGCCGCAATAAATGGATGGTAAGCGACAATAGACTCTAGTTCTTGTGCGAGAGAATTAAGCAGGCCGGAATGTTCGACCCCGCCAATCAAAATAAACACTGAGAAAAGAAGAAGCAGTAGCGGGGTTTCAATTTGAAGATGTACTTTATTTAACTCTTTGTGGCGTAAAACAAAAACTAATAAGGTTAAGCCGGCGGCTGCAACCGTCCAGATTTGCCAGCCAATACTTTGGTGGATACTTAAAGCCACACCGATGATGGCGAGAATCGCTAGCCCTCGATACCATAAACTCTTGTTTTTAAAGTTCTTCTCGTCGCAAAAACGGTGCTCGACCCGACGGCTTAGTTCTCTTTTGAATGCGATCCGTATTCCTAGTATAAGTAATACCCAGCAACACAAGGCGATAGGAAGCATGTGTAAGGTGAAGTCGTTAAAGTGAATTTCGGCGGCTGAACCAATCATAAAGTTCGGCGGGTCACCAACGAGCGTGGCAAGCCCGCCTATATGTGCGGCTAGGGTCGAGCAGATTAAATAGGGTATGATCGACAGCCCCATATTTTGGCATATTATTACTATAATAGGGCCGAATATAATAATGGTTGTGAGGTTGTCTAGCATGAGGGAACACAGCGCAACGGCTGCGGCTAGATATATAATGAGCTTTGTCTGGGAGCCCTTACTAAGCTTTGCTAGTGTTGTTGTTATGGTCTCAAAACCACCACTACTGTGTATGATCGAAACGATAACCATCATCAGAACTAAGTAGAACGCAATGTTCCAATTCATGGCTTCCAATGCGAGCTGGGGAGAATAAAAACCCATAACCTGCCCGGCGAGAATGATGGCTCCAGCACCAGCCATAGCGTATTTCGCACGTTCGATTCCATGGGCACGTTGCATGAACAGACCAATAAACGTAGCTATCAGAATTAGGGCCGATATGACCATAGCCATATCGTAGACGGGAACCTCGGTATTCATGAGTGTAATCCTCGTTAGGATTTGATGCTCAATATGCCAATTCTACTCCTCCGCTCAACTGATGCATATCAAGCAAAACGCAGGTTTTGTGATTTTTCCAACATAATGTAATAGTGAGGGTTATTGAAGCTCGGCTTAGTGGTTGATATTAATAATATTTATCTGTCGCCATCATATGTGAATTGCGAAACGTCCCTACGGTTGCTGAGGTATACTTGGCCTCTATGACTTAATTTCCCACTTCTATGTATTTTAATACCAGAATAATAATAGTATTGATCGGGCTTTGTTTGCTTGGTGGTCTTTCGACCGAAGCGACCGAAGCGACCGAACAAAGTACGCTCGTGATCAATATTCAGAAGCCGATGACATCGTTGATCTATGATCGTGGCCGATTATTTGAAGAGATATTGCGCTTAGCGCTCGATAAAACCGAGTTGTCATACGGCCCATACCAAATAAAATTGCATCCAGTTCAAGTCGGCCGACGACGTTTGTTGCGAATGGTAAAGGCAGGGAGCCCGATTGATGTTGCATGGGGGGGGAATATTGCGGAGCGAGAAAAAAGTGTACTGCCTATAAAGATATCCTTGTTAAAACAGCTCAATGAATACCGTGTTTTATTGATTCGTAAAGGTGAACAGAAACGTTTTTCCGCTATAGATTCCCTTGAGTCTTTACAAGGATTGACCGCAGGGTCGGGAACGCATTGGTATGATACTAAGGTCATGCGGAACAATAATATCCATACGATTGTTTCAGCCGAGCACGATTCGCTTTATAGAATGTTGGCTATGGGGCGTTTTGATTATATATCTCGTGGCATATATGAAATCGAGAGTACGCTTAGATTGGTTGGGAGCCTGGGTCTGGCTGATCAACTTGAAATAGAAAAAACACTTATGGTGTATTATCACGTACCGTTTTATTTTTTTGTTAATAAAGACAATAAAGCACTTGCTGAGCGGCTCGAGACCGGACTAAAAATTGCGATGGCTGACGGTAGTTTTGATTTGCTTTTTTTTCAGTATCCTGACCTTGTAAAGGGATATACGTTATTGAATCAGCATAAGCGTAACATCATAAATCTCGAGGTTGATGCAATTACTCTATAAGCACGGCGACGATCACCCTTTCAGTTCTTTCATCAGTATTTTATTTTCATCACGTTTTCAGATAGTGCTAGTGCTAGTGCTAGTGCTAGTGGTGCAGGGTATTCTCGCTAGACGGCCGGCTTCGAAACATGTCGATTTTGCCCATACTAATATGTTCGTCAAACTCAATTAACTGCGCCAGGGCGGAGCAATTCAATCTTTCGTAAGGAGTAGAGGCCTATAGCGGCTTTACCTATATATTGTGTTCACTAATTGATGGTTTTTTACTGAAACCGCTGCAAGCCAACAGTGCCCGAATTAATGCAGCTTTGTGTTTGTTTACCTTGTTTCGTCGAGTGGTTAAATGAGCCGGTGTATTTTAGGAGCTTCGCTAACTTTGCTAATGTGGGGCCTCCGAGGTTAAGCGGTAATGCGCAGTGTAAATTCGTAAATTCGAACAGCTCTTAGGGCTGAAAACGATTGAATTGTCGATTGTATGTGTTGAGGCGCACGTGTGTGTATCCACCTGTTCTAATAACAATAAGCGACACTTTGCACCTTTGCTCTACACTTAAGGGCTATTAAGGTCCTGTTTTAACACTAGAGTGTTCGCCAAACGGCATCAAGGTAGTTGGTATGAATGAAGATATTGTAGTTGTAGGCTATAAGCGTAGCCCCATTGGCGCTTTATCCGGCTCATTAAGTAGCTTAACGAGCTGTGAATTGGGAGCTGGAGCAATAGCTGGAGCCGTTCAGGATGCCGGGATTGATGCTGCCAGTGTAGATAGTGTGATTATGGGGTGCGTACTACAGGCTGGTTTGGGTCAAGCACCCGCACGACAAGCTGCACTGGGGGCAGGCCTATTGCCATCGAGTTCTTGCAGTACGGTTAACAAAGTTTGCGGCTCCGGAATGCAGTCAATTATATATGCATCTCAGGCGTTACGGCTGGCGGAAGCTGATTTCGTTGTGGCCGGTGGTATGGAAAGCATGTCGGGTGCGCCCCATTTATTGTCTAAAGCACGCAAGGGTTATCGATTAGGGCATGGGGAGCTCAGTGACCATATGTTCCTCGATGGTTTACAAGACGCCACTACGTCTGAGTTGATGGGTTTTTATGCCGAAGATTGTGCAGAGAAGTATCAGTTTTCACGAAAAGCCCAAGATCGTTTTGCCATTCGTTCATTAGAGCGTGCTCAACAGAGTATTAGAGATGGCTTATTTCAACGTGAAATAGCGCCTGTGCATTTACCGAGAGGTTCTATTATTGTCAGTGATGATGAGCTGCCTCTTATTCTTAAAAGTGAAAAAATACCGACTTTAAAGCCTGCCTTTGTAAGGACTGATTCACCACAATCCGCAACAGTGACGGCGGCTAATGCAAGCTCAATTGCCGATGGTGCCGCGGCCGTCGTATTAACACGCAAAAGCGTGGCATTGGCTCATGGTCTGCCTATTTTAGCAAAAATATCCGCGTACTCGTATCATTCTCATGAGCCGAAGTGGTTTACAACTGCGCCGGTTTCAGCGATAGCTAAGTTGCTCGAGATGCAAGGTTTGTCTACGTCTGATATTGACCTGTATGAAATTAATGAGGCTTTTGCGGTTGTGACAATGGCCGCTATCGAGGAGTTGGGCTTGGATGAGGCTCTAGTTAATATTCGCGGCGGTGCATGCGCTCTTGGGCATCCACTTGGCGCAACGGGCACAAGAATTGTTACTAGTTTACTGGCTTCGCTCGAGTCCGAAGATAAATGTAGAGGCCTAGCCTCACTGTGCATTGGAGGGGGCGAAGCGTTAGCGATGATACTTGAACGTGACTAGTCGATGTATTCTATTGTACGTACAACCTTCTTAACACCACGAGTTTCTGAAACCACTTTGGTTATTTTTTCGGCTTGAGCTTTAGATAGTAAACCCATTAAAAAGACCGTGTGATCCTCAACAATGACTTCGACGCGACGAGATTTTATATCTTTATAAATCAACAACTTTGATTTGATCTTCGTGCCTAAGGTACTGTCTAATCTCTGTGCAAAAAATCCTCGTTGCGGGCCGACAACCAGCTCATTATAGACTTCTCTAACGCGATCAATGTCACGTACAGTATTTCCCGCTAATTCACGAAGCTTAACTGTGGGTACTTCGCCAGTAAGAAGCACAACGGCGTTAAAGCTGTGTACATTTACATTCGAATCCGATAGCAGAGGGTGCGCTTTCTTAATATTGACGCGAGCAATGGTATTTAATTGTTTGTCGTCTATATATGTTCCCAGACTACGCTTATTGGGATTGGGCTGAATAGGGTTGTCGGTAACGGCGTCGACAACGGTTACACAGGCGTTGGTCGATGTAACGATTAATACAATAATTGTTATAAGTTGTAGACGTTTCAACATTAATCTAATCCAAATAGTTGTAAATCAATAAGGTCGCAAAGACTAAATATACTTAATAGATGTATTTCGTGAATACGAGCGCGTGATGTGGTTTCTGCACGTAACTCAATATCTGCGACATCAATGAGAGATGAAATGTTACCACCATCATGACCTGTCAGCGCAACTACAGTCATTTCTCTATCGTGTGCCGCACCAATGGCGTTAATTAAGTTTGCGCTATTACCACTGGTACTCGCTATTAACAAGACATCCCCTGCTTGGCCTAGCGCACGAATCGGCTTCGCGAACAATTCATTAAAACCATTGTCAGTATTAATCGAGTTGTAGTTCGCCATGTGGCCATCGAGAAAAATGGCGGGTAGACTAGGGCGTTCTTTTTCGAATCGATCAAGCATAGCGGATGAAAATATCTGCATAAGAGCCGAGGACATACCATTACCACAACACAGTATTTTCTTTTCATTCAGTAATGCATTGACGAGAATTTGACTGGCATGATCAATAAGTGGCGCCAATGTTTCGCCCACCTCCATCTTAGCCTCTATACTACTGCGGAAATAATCATAAACACGTTCAGAATTCATTAAAACGCTCCTTGTAGCCATGTACATTCTTCAGCTTGCATTGCAACAACATCAAATCGAATAGGATGCTTTTCATAGAGTTTTTGTTTCTGTAAGTAATATAGGGCGCTTCGTCGAACTTTCTCTTGTTTGCTCGGCGTGATTGATTCTAGTGCTCCACCAAATTGAGCGTGTTTACGGTAACGCACTTCGACAAACACATAGGTGTCTTTGTCTTTCATGATTAAATCAATTTCACCATGCTTACAGCTTTCATTGGCCGTAATAAATATTAGTCCGCTTTTCTCCAGATATCGGCGAGCTTCGGCTTCTGCCTTGGCTCCAATACTTGCACGGTTGGGGGACTTATTATTTGCAGGCATATTTATGGGGCTATAGCTGTTTCAACTGCGTCGCTGTCACTCGTTAGTGGCACAACTTTACCATTCTTAAAAATAGCCCAAACTTGCTGTCGTGAAATTGTATTGTCTTGTGCGAGTGCTAGCTTCCCTGTCGCGCCGTAATATTTGGCTTGTTTGATTTTTTCGAATTGCTTTAATCGAGGGTAAAGGTGATAGGCGTCTACCCCCAAAGCATAAAGGCTTTGAAAGCCAGCACTAACATTTGAATAAGCGGTAACGGCACGCTTTTCTTCGCGTTGACTTTCGAAGTACCAAGGTAGGCTGGCAAATCGAATGTTATTCAAATCGCGCATATTGGTGTTTTTCGTGTCGCCATTGAATACGTGACTTGTTGAGTAAACAGGTAGGTCGCCAGCGTAATGAAATGCAAGTAAGGGTTTAATCTGCTGAGCTTGTCGTCCTTTTGCGAGAAGAAACACAAGATCTATATCCGCACGTCGTCGGGGTTCAAACGTAAGTTTTAGTCCAAGTGTTTGACGCAGTTTTCGGTTTCGGCTTCGGCTAGTATCAATGCCAACAGCATGAGATATCTGAGGGGAGTAATTGTTTTTATTGGCGTAGCGCTCTTGCGCGACTAAGTTGCCACCGAGTTCCTGCCAGTGTTGAATAAAGGCTTGGGCGCCGCGATCACCCCATGCGCTTGCTGGGGCGATAATTAACGCTCGGCGGTGTCCGTCACGCCAAGCTTTTTCAGCCACTTGTTTTGCCTCGCTTTCGACGGCCAAGCTAAAGGTATAAAGGTTGCGTGATTGGTGGCTCTCTTGCATGGTTGATTCTTCTTCTGGTCCAGTAGTCTGCACTACCCCTTGTTCGGGCTTTGGGGTTTGTGTTGGCAACGATGACTCTAAGTCCGACTCATCGTCGATTGAATCGAGTTCGTTTTGCTCTGAAGTGTCTGAGAGTTTTTTTATTTCGTTCAGCGCAAGTGTTGGAATGGAAAGCTCGGCTCGTTTGGCCAGTTGGGTTACCGCACGTTTATTTAGTGGCCCAATAATGATTTCGGCCCCTTCTACGACAGCTTGGTCGTAAAGTTGATCAATATCTTCAGCATCACTGTTATAAAACAGTAGTTCTGGCGCATGGCCCGAGTTGTTTAATTCGTTAAAAAATGCGGATAAAAAACCGTCACGAATAGCTTCACCAGCCTTCTGTAGCTTTCCTGTAAACGGCAATAGTATGGCGATTTTTTTTGCTTGATTATCGGCGAATTGACGCGTGACCTGTAAGTCGGCAGGTAATAGCTTTGCCGCTGGATGTTCTGGCCAGATTAGAAGCCAGTTATCGATGCTTTCTAATTGCTGTGACAGGTTGAGGCTAGAATTTTTTGCGTTCGAGGCCAGCGAATACCAGCCTTGAAGCGTTTCATTTTGCTCCAGGCGCGCTGTATTTTGTAATGTGTGAAATGGAAGCTCCATTAACGTGGACCAAATTAAATCATTATTAAGTTGGGACTGTAGTTCGTCGTCTGCGATAAGTGCGCTTAATAGCGTTCGTTCACTTATTGAGGCATCGTATTCTAGCAAGTCGGCTAGAAGAGTCGCGCGGGCCTCGCGGAGTTGGGCGGCGGCAGCATCATTAACGAGCAAAATTAACTGTTCAGTCTGGGGGTCTAATAAATAGCGTTTAGCTAGGTAAGGCTCCCCAATTCTCAATGCTATAGTGCCGAGCAAAAACTGTTGTTTTGCCCGCTGAGCGTTGGTGAGGGTATATGGGTCCAAGGAGCTACTTAACTCTCGCGCCCAGTCATACTCTTTGTGAACGATCAATGCTTGAGCTGCAATAAGAATAGAGGATTGCAGCTCCTCGGGGTCTTGCATTCTAGCCTTCTCTATATAGGCCGGGATGCCTTCAAGTGCTAATACGGGATTCTTTATAGGCGCAGAAATTTCGCTCGTTTTTTGGTTGCCAGGGCCGCAACTTGCTAGTAATACAGCTAATGCGATTGGCGCGAAAACGCGCGAAATGTTCTTGAGGGTCGAGTGGAATAAATTTCTGTACATCATAAAAACTGTTATTGTGCTCGTTTACCAGCGAAAAGTTGAGAAACTATACCAAATGGCTAGCAACTGTGCCCTCTATATCGTAGCAACTCCAATCGGAAATTTGGATGACTTATCAATACGAGCAAAAAAGATCCTGCAAAGCGTTGATTTAATTGCCGCAGAAGACACACGATATACTCGGCGATTACTCGAACACTATGCCATCGATACCCGAACGATCGCCTATCATGAGCATTCTAGTGATGCACAAACTAACGCCTTGTTGTCTGAGATAGAAGGTGGAAAGTCGATTGCACTGGTTTCTGATGCCGGTACGCCACTTATTTCTGACCCCGGTTATCCCTTAGTGAGCGAGGCTCGCAATAGGGGTGTCCGAGTGGTGCCAGTCGTTGGGGCGTGCGCATTAATAGCGGCGTTATCAGCTTCGGGCCTACCGAGTGATCATTTTTGTTTTGAGGGTTTTTTGCCTTCTAAAAAGGGGGCTCGTCGAAGTGCTTTGAGCGCCCTAAAAAATGAGTCTAGAACACTCGTTTTTTATGAGGCGCCACATCGTATTCAGGCCTGCTTGGCCGATGCCGCTGAAATATTTGGTGAAGGTCGTGAAGCTGTACTAGCGCGAGAACTAACAAAAACCTTTGAAACATTTATACCTGGGACAATAGCCACTATTCAAGCGGTGATAGCCAATGATCCAATGCAGTTAAAGGGCGAAATGGTAATGATGTTTCGGGGTAAAAAGATTGACGCAAAAACGGCTATATTGGATGCCGAGGCCGAGCGCGTATTGAAGCTGCTGATGGTTGAATTACCAACGAACAAAGCGGCTGCACTCGCGGCAAAAATAACAGGAATTGAGAAACGACAGCTTTATGATCATGCCGTTAGCTTAAAAAACGAGGTTTAAGCCCAGTTAAATCAAGTTAAGTTAATGAAAGTTAACGTAATTTAAGCGCAGTAGAGACCGCCAAGAATTCTTGAGCCGTGAGCTCCTGTTACCGAGGCTTGTTGCATGTTGATAGTATTTAGGCGTTGGTACGCGAGCCAGGCAAAGCAAGCGGCTTCAACCCAATCCGGATCGATTCCTAATGAACTAGTCGATTCGATGACTACTCCGGGTAATGAGGCCGCAAGAAGCTCTACGAAAAAACTGTTATGAACGCCCCCGCCACATATATACACTCGGTTAAGCTTAAACTTTAATACCTCGTTGGCTATGCTTTGTGCCGTTAACGCGCAAAGACTTGCTTGTATGTCTTCGTTTTCCAGGTCTTGGGCATTTTTGTCTAGATAATCTTCTAGCCAGTTGAGGTTAAAGTATTCTTTGCCTGTGCTTTTCGGGAAACCCTTTGAAAAGTAGGGGTCGGCCAATAGTGTGTTGACGAATTCGTGATTGACCTTTCCTGATCGGGCCCACTCACCATTGTTATCGTAATGCCTGCAATGGTGTTTATTAATCCACGCATCCATAAGGCCATTACCTGGACCGGAATCAAAGCCCAGTAATGGGCTGTTGGGTTTCAAAATACTGATATTAGCGATACCGCCAATATTGATAACGGCGCGGACTTCATTCGCATCACTAAAAACAAAATTGTGAAAACATGGTGCTAGCGGAGCTCCTTGGCCACCCGCAGCGATGTCACGGCGCCGAAAATCGCAAACCACATCAATACCACTTAACTCGGCTAGCGTATTTGGATCGCCAATTTGAAGGCTGAATGGGTGTTCTGAAGGTGGCGGCTGATGGCGAATAGTTTGACCGTGGCTACCGATTGCTCGTATATCGGTAGGCCGTAGCCTTGTTTTTTCAAGGAGCTTAGATACGCATTCGGCATAGAGCTTGGCAAGAATAATATCGAGTTTGGCGAGTCGGTTTATTTCATCTGCGTTGGCACAGAAGAGCGATTCAATAGAGGATTTAATCGCAGAGTCAAAGGCGAGGAAGAAATGGTCTTTTAATTGTAGTCCTGCATCATTAATCTCGACAACGGCAGCATCAATGCCGTCAGCACTCGTTCCAGACATCAGACCGATATAGAGTTCGGCCTTCATAGTGTTTTCTTTGACTCTCCACTTTCTGAAAGAGCGAGTTCGCTAATAGTATGAATATCAAGTTTAGCTAAAAACTGTTGTGTTTGCTCTGTGAAACGGGTCATCTCGCTCGTTGCTATTGACTTGGCTTTAGGCAGTTTTTGTACAATTGTACGCGGATTACGATGCACTCCATTGAGAAGGAATTCATAATGGAGATGCGGCGCGTTTGACAGTCCAGTAGAGCCAACAGTTCCGATTATTTGCTTTTGGCGTACACGTTGACCGCGTTTAACATGGCGTTTGTGAAGATGAAGATATTTGGTCTCGATATTGTTGCCATGCTGAATCACAATATAGTTGCCGTTATATTTGGTATAACCCGATTTAATTACCTTGCCATCGCCAGAAGACCATATTGGTGTGCCTCGGTCGGCTGCGTAATCAATACCACGATGAGGTTTGACCCGCTTGGTAATTGGGTGCAATCGTTTAGGGTTAAAATTGGAGCTAATGCGGCGGAAGTCGAGTGGAGCGCGTAAAAAGGCTTTGCGCATGTTTTTACCATCAGCCGTGTAGTATTGAGCGCGACCATCGGCATTGACATATCGAACAGCACTGAAGCTTTTTCCTTGGTTGATAAATTCAGCGGATAGGATTGCGCCGTTGCCAAGCTTTTCTCCATCTAGAAACTTTTCTTCATACAGTACTTTGAAGCTATCACCTTTGCGAATGTCTAAGGCAAAGTCGACATCCCAGCCATACATTTCAGCGAAGGACATAATTAAGCTGTCATCTAACCCGGCTTTGGACGCCGCTAAATAGAGTGATTGCTCTATAATCCCTTCGCGCGTAGCCCAGTGAACGTCTGGGACTCGGGTGACTTCGTTAAAATCAAAGCCGTCGCCATTACGGCTGAGTGAAAAGCTGTGAAGTTTATCGGTGATATAAGTGATCTTTTCAAGTTGATTTGAATCACCGAGAAGGAATTGCATACTTCGTCCGGGCATAAGAGAGGCGAGCTTGTTCGCCTTTTTATTGCTTTGCATTAGCTCCATCATTTCACGATCACTGAGGCCCGCGCGTTTGAAAATCTTGGATAAATTATCGCCAGACTTGATGGTTTCGTCGTGAGATCGAAGTTTTACTTCATGTTCGCTGACAAACGCTGTGATGTTCTTTTTTGGCGTCGCATCAAAGCTAGGTAATGCCACCATTTGGCTTTGACGCGCAGGTGTAGAAGGCTTGCTGGGTACAAGTAACGTGACTAGTAGTGCACATGCAAGTGCAGCTAAAGCTACTGCGTGTGCACGCGGGAAGGCTTTAGTAAGGTTCAAAACTGTTTTTTTACTAGGTAATTCAATACGTTCCATAACAAATCTAAGCTGAATTTTAGCTTTCTACTATAACCCTACAAGTTATAACAAATAAATGGTTAGTTTTCATCCGTTCGAGCAGAAAAGGCTCGTATTATTACGGATAGGAGCTTCATATGAGTAACATCATAAGATAAGCGAGAAATATTGTCGCCTGCTTCTTTATAGTCTGTGCAGACTGCAGGGGCTTGTAATTCATTTCGAATCCGGTAATGTTCCGCGTAATTTCACATAAAAAGCCCCCTCTATCGGTGATGGGGCGTGATCTGCTTGTGTGCAGATACAATTCACAATGAATAATTTAGGTGTTAGTTTTATATGTCGGCTATAGATACATCCTTATTAGATGAGCTTAAGGCTCGCGGATTAGTTGCGCAAATGACCTCAGAAGATGCGCTAATTGAGCACCTTAATGGAGATTCTCGGACCTTATATTGCGGCTTTGATCCAACCGCTGACAGCCTGCATATAGGTAGTCTGGTACCTTTGTTGACGTTAAAGCGTTTTCAAATGGCAGGACATACGCCTGTAGCTCTCGTTGGGGGCGCTACGGGCTTGATTGGTGATCCGTCTTTTAAAGCGGATGAGCGCAAATTAAACACGCCTGATATCGTCGCTAATTGGGTGGATCGATTGCGGGAGCAGGTTGGTCGGTTCATTGATTTTTCATCGGTGCAGAACTCAGCTGAGCTGGTCAATAATCTGGATTGGGTAGGTGGAATAAACGTTTTAGATTTTCTTCGTGATGTAGGTAAGCACTTCTCCGTTAATAATATGATCAATAAGGAGTCTGTAAAGCAGCGTCTTGATCGTGATGGTGCAGGGATTTCTTTTACTGAATTTACCTATATGCTGCTACAAAGCTACGACTTTGCCGAGCTGTTTAAAAAGCATAGCTGTACTTTGCAAATTGGTGGCTCTGATCAGTGGGGTAATATTACTGGGGGGATTGATCTCACGCGTCGAATGCATGGCGGCCAAGTATTCGGGTTAACACTACCGCTAGTGACTAAATCTGACGGTACTAAGTTCGGTAAAACTGAGAGTGGTACTATCTGGTTGAGTCCGGAAAAAACATCCCCCTATGCTTTCTATCAGTTCTGGCTAAATACGGCTGATGCCGATGCGTACAAATTTTTGAAGTTTTTTACATTCCTGTCGATATCTGAGATTGATAAAATTGAAGATGAAGATAAAAGCTCCGGTATAAAGCCTCGTGCTCAAAGCGTACTGGCGAAAGAAGTTACCCGCTTAGTGCATGGTGCGGATGGCTTGGCGGCGGCAGAGAGGATCACTCTATCTATGTTTAAGGGCGAAATTGCGGATCTAAGTGAGGGTGATTTGCAGCAATTGAGCTTGGATGGCCTCCCTTCCAGTCGCCTGGCGAGATCGGATGTTGCTGATAAACCGCTTACTGCACTGTTGAGTGAGTGCGGTTTGGTTAAGGCCGGCCGAGAGGTGAAAGATGCTCTTGGGCGCAATGCGGTATGGATTAATGGTCAAGCGAGGGGCGTCTCAGATAATGTAAGCGAGAGTAACTTTTCAGTTGATTTGGCTATGTATGGGCGTTTTTATCTCGTTAAGTTAGGTAAAAAGAAAAATCACCTGATCGAAATCATATAAAAGCCCTCTCATATGGTCGTAAACGGCCATATTCTGGGAATTTACGCGTAACTGTGGCATAATTTCCCGCGATTTTCCCAGACTGTATCAAGAGGTGTCAGAATGTAACATTATCTGGTCTACTCTTACTTCAGCAGTAATCTCTTACTGGCGTCAGTCTTTATGTAGGCTGACGATCTACGAGTGTTAGCGGAACGGCGTATTAACACGACGGCTAATTAGTAGGGTGCATGCCTTAAATTCGCATGACCCTCCAAATTTTATTCAGTCTCATAGAAAATATTAGGATTAAATTCATGTCAAAGATCTTCGATTTTGTAAAACCTGGCGTTGTAACAGGCGATGATGTTCAAAAAATATTCGCATGCGCAAAGGCAAATAAGTTTGCACTTCCTGCTGTTAATACCATCGGCACAGACTCTGTAAACGCAACACTAGAAGCCGCTGCAAAAGTTAAGTCTCCTGTTGTTGTTCAGTTTTCAAATGGCGGTGCCGCGTTTTTTGGCGGTAAAGGACTTAAGTTAGAAGGTCAGGGCAATCAAATTATGGGTGCCATTGCGGGCGCTAAGTATGTTCATTCTGTTGCAGAAGCATATGGTGTTCCTGTTATTCTTCATACGGATCATGCCGCTAAAAAGCTTCTTCCATGGATTGACGGTTTGTTGGATGCTGGTGAAGAGTTTTTCGCTCAAACTGGAAAACCACTATTTTCGTCTCATATGCTCGATCTTTCTGAAGAGCCTTTAGAGGAAAATATCGAGATATGCGCTAAGTACCTTGAGCGCATGGCTAAGATGGATATGACTCTTGAGATTGAATTAGGTTGTACCGGTGGCGAAGAAGACGGTGTAGATAATACCGATATGGATCAATCAGACTTATACACTAAGCCTGAAGATGTTGCTTACGCATACGAAAAGCTAAACGCAGTTAGTCCTCGTTTTACCATCGCCGCGTCATTTGGTAATGTCCATGGTGTATATAAGCCGGGTAACGTTGTTCTTACTCCGACAATCTTGAGGGATTCGCAAATACATTGTGCTGAAAAATTTGGACTTGAGGCGAACGCACTCAATTTTGTTTTTCACGGTGGTTCCGGCTCGTCAGAAGCTGAAATTCAAGAGTCTATCGGTTACGGCGTAATTAAGATGAATATTGATACCGATACTCAGTGGGCAGCTTGGGATGGTATTCGTAGCTATTACAAGTCAAACGAAGCATATCTTCAAGGGCAGATTGGGAACCCTGATGGCGCTGATTCCCCTAATAAGAAGTACTACGATCCTCGCGTATGGTTACGTGCTGGTCAGACTTCTATGGTTGCTCGCCTTGAGAAGGCCTTTGCAGACCTGAATGCTGTAGATGTCCTTTAATTAGCCCAAGCTCTACATAATAGAGCCTCTGCGTCTGCAGGGGCTCTACCTCATTCTTGTCCTCATATAGTTCTCATGCTCTATCTGAGCTCCTAGGTACACTTTTCTACCGTCTACCGTCTACCGTCTACCGTCTACCGTCTACCGTCTACCGTCTACCGTCTACCGTCTACCGTCTACCGTCTACTCTTCTAGAGCTGTCTAGTGACACGTACCTAGTAGGTTGGTAGTCCCAGTGGCGCTCAACTGATGAGCATTAAGCGCTGGGGTATTCGCGTATGACTGAGTACTGATCCGGCTTCTATAACCATTCGTCTTGAGGGGGTTGGCGCTGAAGATGCTTCTCGATTGGTCTGGTCTCTACCTCTATATTTGCAAGTCGCCTCCCGTCGTTTCGCTCCTACCTACGCTCTATCGCCTCTATATTCCCTCTCGATTGTTTCTTACATGCATGCGTTCAGTTCGACGTTGATATGTTGGTGCTTTATTTTGTCTTTCTTTTCTTCTTTTTTGATTTACGCTGTTGTAGGGCTAATATTAACGAACAACCTGTTTTTGTTCCTGCCTCTGGTGCCATATCCGTGACTATAATTGCCACTTGGTCCCAATAGTTGTTACCTTAAGCCTAGCGGCTACTCTTGCTATCGCTAGTTCGTATGCGCGGCGCTTTGGTTTGTTAGTGACGTACTAATGAGCAATAGCGGGGCGGTGTTAGGTGAATGTTGTGAGTGTCGGCTCTTATAGTGCAAATAATGCGTTGATTGCTCGTTACTTGTGCGCTAACTGGTGCTGTTGGGGTGGCGCGAAAATTACTTTCAAAAAACTTGGAAATTTGCCTTGACGAGATTCTGAATCTCTATACAATGCGCGCCTCCAAGCAGTGAGGAGCTGGACTAAAAGAGCTTATAGCTTTTTTAAAAAGCGCCTCAAAAACTTATTTAAAATAAGTGTTGCAAAGAGTCTGGCGCTGTATATAATGCGCCTCCTCGATGCAGTTGAGCAGAGTCTAAGTGGTTGAATTTCTTAGGTTTTTCTCACAAAAAACTTATTTAAAATAAGGGTTGCAAAGAGTTCGGCGCTGTATATAATGCGCCTCCCCTAGCAGGGAAGAGTCAGACGGGAAGCGCTTAGCGCTTCCAAAAAAGCTCTTCAAAAACTTTTAAATAAGTTGTTGCAAAGGGTTTGAGGTTGTGTATAATGCGCCTCCTCGGTTGAGACACTCAATCGAAACGATCTTTAACAATATGGAAAATCAAGACGTGTGGGAGCTTGTAGGCTGGTGATGTGACAGTAGGTCTTCGGACTTACAAACAATTATCAGTAATACAAGTAACCACCAACAATTACAAAGCTTTACTTCGGTAAGGTTAGAATTTTGGTTAAGTTAGTTGTTTAACTGAGCAAGTATTAGTTTCAAGCAATTGAAACGAATAGATTTAAACTGAAGAGTTTGATCATGGCTCAGATTGAACGCTGGCGGCAGGCCTAACACATGCAAGTCGAGCGTGAAAGTCTTCGGATGAGTAGAGCGGCGGACGGGTGAGTAACACGTGGGAATCTGCCCGGTAGTGGGGGACAACTTGTGGAAACGCAAGCTAATACCGCATACGCCCTAAGGGGGAAAGCGAGGGATCTTCGGACCTCGCGCTATCGGATGAGCCCGCGTCAGATTAGCTAGATGGTGGGGTAATGGCCTACCATGGCGACGATCTGTAGCTGGTCTGAGAGGATGATCAGCCACACTGGAACTGAGACACGGTCCAGACTCCTACGGGAGGCAGCAGTGGGGAATATTGCACAATGGGCGAAAGCCTGATGCAGCCATGCCGCGTGTGTGAA
>JBLIMQ010000030.1:0-35940 GCA_047638775.1 Flavobacteriales bacterium | reverse complement strand
AATGGCGTCGACTAATCGCGTACTTAGATGATGGAACGTATCCGATTGACAATAATGCGGCTGAACGCTCTATACGCCCATTCACAATTGGGCGAAAGAATTGGATGTTTGCAAAAAGTCAGGCTGGTGCCAGCGCGAGTGCAAACTTATATAGTTTAGTTGAAACGGCTAAAGCTAATGGCCTTAATCCTTATGAGTACCTCAAAACTATCTTTACTGAATTACCTAACTGCGCAGAAGAGAGCTTGAGTAACTTATTACCTTGGAATATAACTCTTGGCTAGGGTGTAGTTCGTTTGGCGCTTACCTTAAAAACGAGTGATCTCATCCATTTCCTCACTTGTTGGAGCGTATCCGGTGTTCTCTCTGTGGGTTGTCAGCGATTCAGCAATTTGTTTCATTAGGCTGTTGTTTTGGAGAACGTAGAGGGTTTCTTGCTCTCTGTCCCAGTCGTCAGCGCTTATGACAACAAATGCCTCACCTGATCTGCGGGTAACTTTAATCGGTGTGTGCGTGCTAACAGCTTGTTCTACAAAGGATTTTAAGTTATCTCTAAACTGGTTTACACTTACTGTGTCCATGACTTCTCCAGAATGTACGGGGTTACCGTACAATTATAGGGTGTGTGCCTTAACAAGGCAATCTACTGGACACCAATTGCTACACGCCTTTTGGGCATGTAGCGTTGCTCAATTTATACGAAAAACCCGCTCTGCTTTCGGTAATTGCGGCGTTATATGAAGATCCGTTTTCTGCGGACGCGCAATATGTTGGTACTGGTGTCGCGCTGTCATACGGACCCATATAAGCGCGTAGCCTTGGACTATATTTGTGCGTGAAACGATAGGTGCTGAGGAGTAATTAAGGAGGTCGCTGGGCGCATCCAGCATGGCAAATTTTAATAGGGATTTGGCGTGTAGGCTTACTTCGCCGGCTGACGTTAGCTGGCAAGGCTCTCAAGTTGTGAGGATTCTTCTAGGTACACTTCATATGGAGTGCCTTTAACGATTTCTTTGACCTCGTCAAAATTTTCTATCGTGTCTCTAAGCGTATTCGAGAGTATTTTCCGGTGCCTAGATTTTAGTTTTATCGGAGTAAGGCCTAAAAATTCGAATATTTGGTCGCATATTATTTCGCGAGACCCGTCTTCTGAGAATAAGTCTTCATACTTAACAGTGTATACGCGCTGCTCCCCTAGCTGGTCGGCCATCTGCTTAAGTAAACGATTTTCTTCGGCAATGACGTCGAGTGATTGAATGAGGTTGCTTGTTTCAATGCGGACCTTCCTTGAGGTTTGACTTTTACCTTCTGTGGCTGACACAACTTGCGTTTGATTTAACGCTTCAGCAGACAAAAAGCGACGAAAAACGTCCTCTCTGTATAAATTAATTACACGAATATGTGGTCTTTCGGCTAGATAATTATCGATTTCAAGGCGTGTAAAATTTATCTGAAACTCTTTGAAGCCAATTGATTTCAGCTGCCCGTGGCTTTTAAAATTTATTGGGTCTCGTCGTATTACCCTAACACCGGAGGCGTAAAGCTGTGCAATATAATGTATTAGCTTACTTGAAAGTATGTGATCCATATATTCAGGGTCATTTAACCTGCCAAAAAGACCTTTTTTGTGAAGCTTTCTTATCATCATCCACTCGCCTAATACCTCACCGTAATTGGCAACTTGAGGGTGTTGGTTAATGATGTTGACAAGAAAATTGCTGCCACTTCTTCCGTTTGTAAGCACTACGTGCGATTGCAGCATGTTGGTGTCGACTTTTTTGATTTGGGGACAATTTGGGATGCATTGAAACTATATTTACACAAAATAAATGGTTGAACAGTCATTGTCAAACAAACAATAAAAACAATATGGGCATGTCTGGGAGTTTTTCGGATGTCAATCAATCCAGTGCTGGGACTTCACGAAATATTGTAATTTTTCGACTAGTACTATGTTTTACCGCCACATTACTATGCATCATTAAGGTGGCGTTGCCATCGTGTCTTAAGCGCGGTGCTGGCTTATCAGTGTCGCGCCCTAATCTAGCATTTGTACAGTACAGCAGTGTGCTTTGGGCTAGCGGCACATAGTTCCCTGCAGCTAAAGGCAGCTAAAGGCTGCTAGCCTAGTAGTATGGGTACAAATTTCCTAGTAAGGAAAGGTCGTGATCTCCAAAATAGGCTACGCAGATTCGGGCGACTTTGAGCGATTAGCCCATCACCAGCTGCGCGAAGTCTTAATAAGTGGTTGCGCAATCGGACGTCTCACTAACACTACACGGTACACCTAAGGGTTTTTATCGCTTATCGATAAAAGGTATGGGGCCTTTTGGGCTGTACAGTAAAAAATATGGAAGGAAAGTTGTAGTGCGGGGTGTCCTATTGACTGGTCGCGTGACGCAAAAGGCTGGGCTGAGTTTGCTGTTAGGATATCGCTATATCGGGGCGGGTGCTTACTGGCCCTATCCGGGGCTAACAGCTGGCGGAGCAATATCAGGCCCGGCTCAGATTTACCGTAAGAGCAATAGGTGTGCTCTACTATAAACGTTAAGACCTTAAGATACTCTCTGATTTTACGGGTAAAGGTGATCGAAACAGGGCGGTGTATTGCAGTATAAAGCACCGTATGAGCCGTAGTCGTAGCTGTGATAACTCTTAAAATGGGTTTTTTGACAATTAAAGTCGGGTGGATGCCAATATTTACTCGGCTTAGGTCGTGCAAGTACCATTGGACTATCACTATCGAATAATCTTATTGTTCTCCTAAGTAATACGAAAAACTCGGATAACGTTGGTGAAATTGTTGATATGATTTCACGCGATATATTTGATACGGGGCATTCAAGTTAATGCCGATAGAGTTTTTATGAATATGATTAGTAGCGTCAAACTATCAATATCCTCTAAATAAACTTGTTTTGTTGTTTTGTTGTTTTGTTGTTTTAAAATGGTTTCAGTAGAATTCGGCGACCGAGTCACAGCTAATAAATCAAAATGATAGTGGCGTTGTCTCGTTGATCGAGATATACGACTCCGACAACTTCGTTTTTATAAATAAGGGCCTTCAATGGATATACGTAGATCTCAACCTTGTGATATTAACGGCATTACTACTGTTTATGAATTATGCTTTCCAAATGAAGAAAGCCACGGGTCGTGGGTTGAAGCGTCAATGAATTCATATCCTCGTGGAATTTATTATGTAATTGAATCCAATGATGATGTTGTTGGTTATGTTCTTTGGTGTGTGAAAAATGGATTTAGGTCGTCTACCATTATTGAGTTAGAACAAGTCGCCATAGCCCCGGACTTTCACGGTAAAGGCTATGGTCGTGCATTGATAGAGAAATCTTTCGGGCTGTTTAAGGGGCATGTGTTAGAGCTTGGATATAAAGTAGGAGCTGTAATGGTGACGACGTCAGAAGGTAATTATGCAGAAGATCTGTATATATCTGCATTAGGGGTTGCGCGATCAGCCGTACTGCAGGGCTATGGCTCTGGTAATGAGATAATTTTATACAATAATTCAATTTGCTAGAATAAAATATCCAAATGAGCTGTCACTAAGGCCAATAAATAATTAGATTTAAGTATGTTGGATAGTAAAATGGAACATTAAAAAATGTCTATTTTTTTGTTCGTAGTCATAGTGTCTGCACCTTTCTGCGCGCGAGACAAGAAATTGGAATTACATTTGATGATACCCTCGACCTGATGCAAGATTGTTTACTGGCGAAGAGAGGTCGAAAAAGTTAGTGGAAAATATTCGGCGGTCGAAGGTTGATGATGTTCTGTTTTTTGTTCAAGCTAGCTTCATTACAGAAAAATCTAAAGCGAGGATTGATGCCTATGTGCAGTTGGGGTTTCACCTTGGAAGCCACAGCCACAGTCATTTTTCGGTGCATAAAAAAAATGTTGAGGCATGATTTTCTGATATCGCGATCGCACATTATAAACTAGCATCTTTCAGTTCCGTAGTTCCGTAGTTCCGTAGTTCCGTTATCCCTATCTGCATGAAGGGCTAGATCGAAAGACAAGAGATCGTATTCGTCAGTATTTGAAAAACGATAGTAATGGTTGCGTCACAATTGATAACTTTGACTGGTACATGGATAGTTTGTTACAAGTTGCTTTATCAGAAGGCAGGGCCCCTGATTACGAAGCTTTGAAAACCATCTATGTCACAGTACTTTGGGAGTCTATAAAATTTCATGTTGATATTGCACAAAAAAACGTTAGGCCGCTCACCCAAGTATGTATTGTTGCTGCATGAAAATTATTTGGCAGCTTTATACATTGGTGGCTTTATACATTGGTGGCTTTATACATTGGTGACTTAGTTGAGCATATTTGTTTACAAGGTTGGAAAATCATAAGCGAACAATAGGCATATAAAGATCCAATAGCATTCAGTGTCCCTGACGTACTATTTAATGGTCGGGGTCGTGTTGCTGCCATTGCGAAAAGTAAAGGTTGGGATGATAAGCCGTGAGAGGAAGTGCGTCGAATAGTGAATGTTTGGGTTCAATATTTAACGAAGATGCAGTGTTTAGGTAGTTTTCCCTTTGTGCTTTAGAGCGTTTTGAATAATGTGAGTGATGACGTTCTTAGGGCATTGAGGTTGAAGTGTTATATCAGCGTGGTTGAGTGTTGAGTGTTAAGTGTACTCGAAGCCAAAATTAGCGTGTAAAATAGAAATTATGCTAGGCGGATCTGCGATATAACGGGATGCTTGAATGATAAAAGAGATCTGTGGTAGTTCTCTTATGGTGTTTTGCTCGTAATATTTGACATTCCTGTATGTACTAATACGAAATTATTACTTATTTCAAGGTATATATATCGACTTCTAGTCGCATTCTTTCCTCGCACCCGGTGTCAGGATAGTGTTTTTTCATCTAATATATATTGCTTGTGGGCAGAGACAGGATATGATCCCGAAGCCTTAAAAATAGTTGTCAAAATAACCAATTAGGTATTTGGTAAGTCGCCGAGGTTTTGTAATGTATAAACTATTTTATTCGCCTAGAAATGCCAGCTGGGCGATACATTTACTATTGGAGGATTTGGGTCTAGATTACGAGTTGGTCTTGGTTGATCGCGCGTTAAATGAACACAAGTCAGCCGAGTATTTAGCGTTAAACCCTACCGGTAGAATTCCGACATTAATTCATGATGGTGCGGCGTTATTTGAGAGCTGCGCTATTGCACTTTATATCTGTGAGAATCATTCCGAGTTGGCTCCAATACCGCCGTTAGGGGATTCTTTAAGGCCCTTGTGTTATCAATGGCTAATGTACATAGCTGCGACGCTTCAGCCGGAAATGCTGGTGTATTTTTATCCAAAAAAGCACATAACGAATAGCGCTAATGCGGGCGAAGTGCGTGACGCTCAAGCTGTGAGAATTACTGAAATGTTCAATTTTTTAGATAAACAAGTTGGCGGCAACGATTACTTATTAGGTAACACGATATCAATCTGTGACTACTTTTTATTTATGGTTTGCCACTGGGCGAGTGAATTTAAAAGACCACCGATCGAGTTCACGAACTTGAGGCGCGTTTTGAAGAAGCTAGCCGGTCGCCCATCGTTCCAAAAGGTGTGTATTATAGAGGAAGTCGACTTAACGATTTATCAGTAACGTGGCCTAGTAGCGCGTTCGAGTAATCGGGAATACATATGTTTTGTGGTAGAGGTTAATTTCGATTTTAACAAAATTTTAAGAACTCAACTCACTGTGAGAATTTACGATGAATTTAGATAAATCTAAAAAACGGATTGCAAAGCGTGCAAAGATGGGTTTTCAAGGTTATCCGGAAATAACAATTGCTTATATCACGGATGGCGATAATGTCGCCAATGAAGTTATTGTGGGGTTTATTGCAGACGAAGGTGTTGACTCAATTGAGGAACACTTTCAAAGTAAAAATAATGTAAAAGAAGATGAGGTTATTCAATCAGCTGTTGTGAAAATGATTGAGCGTTCTGAAGCCAAAACGGTCCGTCTTCTATAATAGTCATTTTGCGAGCTGTTGTTGTTCTGGGTTTCGATTGCTCTTTGTTCTTTTCTACACTCTAGTAGCTTAAGGTAAGCTACTATATGCATTACTACGCAGAGCGTGGGAACGAGATAAAAGCACGTGCCAAAGCAGAATCTTAGCAATCATACCTTTTACTAGTTCCCACGGTCCTCCGTGGTAATTATACCGCTAAAGTAAATGAAGGGCTTATGCGTAAACACAAGCCCGCTCTTGCGATTAGCAGTCTGCAGGAGCCTGACAGTACTTAGCTATATACTCTTCGTGTGCGCACATGGCACTTGCCTTTTTGTCGACATTGTTCTTTAGTGATTGAAGGAATCCCTTTAAGTCCTCATCCGACATTTCGTCGACGATCTTATGATATGTCTCGGGAACGAGACCCTGGCCCACCATAACTTGTTGCCATGAGTCCGTGAATAGCTCGTTACCTTCGTAAAATACATTACCCGAACCTTTGAATTGTTCGATTTTTTGCGTCAAAGAGTCAGGTATGGACATTCTACGACTGTGACGCCACAGCTCGCTGTCATCACGATTAGTAACTTTATAGTGAAGAATAATGAAGTCGCGAATGCGATCGGCTTCGAATTTTCGTTGCTTATTGTACTGATCGATATCGGATTCGCGGATACCATCATTGGGGAAGAGTGTAAGTAGTTTGGTTATGCCGGTGTAGATAAGATGTAGTGCTGTTGATTCTAAAGGTTCGATAAATCCACTGGCTAAACCAATGGCAACGCAATTTTTATTCCAGTGTTTTAAGCGTTGACCAATATTGTATTTAACATGTAATGGCTTAGTTATAACTTCTCCCTCGACACTGTCCAATAGGCGTTTTTCAGCGTCTTCAGCTGTCATGTAATTACTGCTATAAACTATCCCGTTACCCATTCTGGACTGTAATGGGATGCGCCATTGCCATCCTGCTTCAAACGCTATCGAGCGAGTGTACGGGCTGGCCGGCTTGATATTTTTTGTTTGCACGGCTACTGCACTGTCACAGGCTAGCCAATGACTCCAATCTTCGTAACCGGTATGCATGGCGCCTTCAATAAGTACGGCTTTTTGGTCGGTACAGTCAATAAATAAATCGCCATCTATCGTTTGGCCAGATTGCATGTCCAATGAGGTGATAAAGCCGTCATCGTTAAGGTTTACGCTTACAATCTTCCCTTCAATGCGTGTGACACCGGCTTTTTCGCTGAGTTTTCGAAGGTATTTTGCGTAAAGAATTGCATCTAGGTGGTAGGCATGATTTGGTTGTTTTTGGGGTAAATATGCGAACTGTTGTTGTTGCTTGGGTAGATGTGTGAATTTTTTCTGCTCCGCAACAACGGCCTCCAAGCAATACTTACCATAGTCCTCTGAGTAGCCTTTTGCTAAACCTTTCTTCCAGAAGTGTTGGAATCCGCCAGCCCAGCAGTCTTTACCTGTATCACCAAAGGCATGCATGTACTCTTCATCGATACCGCGCCAATTTTCAAATTTAATGCCAAGCTTGAATGTTGCTTGTGTAGCCGCCATAAATTCGGCTTCATCAATTTTTAACAATTTTTAACAATTTTTAACAATTTTTAACAATTTATGAAATGTTTGCAAAGGAGGTATCATGGCCTCGCCAACGCCAATTGGACCGATCTCATCAGATTCAACGAGTACTATTTCTAAGTTCTTGCTTAGGAGCCTCGATATAGCTGCTGCTGTCATCCAGCCGGCGGACCGCCACCAGCAATAACAACTTTTTTATTTTATTACTATTCACTATTAAACCCTCGTCGCCACACGTGTTTTAAATTCACTTGAAATCGTGTGAAGTAAACTAACGTGTTTAGATTAATCAAACTTGATTTCACTCAATCTTTTGCATTTTTTATGAAGATATTAATGGGCACGATATCGTGGTGTAACTCATTATCTAAGCTTCGTGTGCCAAAATCGATTAAGCTTGCCCGAATCGCGCATAATTTTTCTTAATGTAGGCGAGTACAGTACGTCTCAGTATCATTCTTTAGCGCATCATTTTAAATCCTGCTTAAAGCAGAAAAACTATTCGGTTGAATTAGTCGACCCGCGTGTATGAAAATTGTATTTTGTACTCGGTTTATAGAATAAAACCCCAAAAAATTCATACGCTTGCCATTGCTCTTGCGAGCCGTTTTGGGTTTTTATCATGACGCTCAGAAAATACGATGAAATCAATACTTTACGTCGCATTTGTTAGACTTTGGCGAAGAGCTTCTGATAATTTATATCTCTATAGGTGTTGTATGGGGGGTGACTTTGCCTGTATGTGCATTTTAGTTTTGGGTGCATTAATGTTTGAGGGTGAAAGTTACGCGTATCTTAAGCGTATAAACTAAGAGTTCATCTTTGATTGTAACGGTTTTATTATATTGCTTTCGATATGTGTCGGATTGTGTACCAATAAATTAGTCAATGTTAATAATGTTATTTACTTCAATATATTCGTGTAGGGAACGAATATATTTTAATCGTATTTGAATCTCTTAATATTTAGATGTTAGTCGATAATGTTCTAAAAAATAATTTAACATTTTTTTATTCTATATGTACGGTCATGTGTATGGACCTAGCTTAGCGGCACCTTGAAATAAACGTCGTTGTTAAGCCTATGGAATGTTGTTGAGTTTGGGAGAACTCTACAGTGCACGGATGTTAGAATTTGTGATGACCTCTAGTTTTATTAGAGTATTCGAAAGTATCGACGCTGTGATACGCGACTGTATTTTAAATAAGATTGATGTGGGTGCGAGCAATGCACTGATTTTTTTTAATAGTAGTGACACGACCAATATTGATTGGTTTTTTAGGAGAATTATTAGATCTTGTCACCTCGAGACTTAGAGTGAAAAGGCTCGTTGTATTAATGCGGAATTTCTTATGCCACAGGCAGGGATTGGCGCAATATCAGGCTATCAATTTTTGTGTCAATTACTTTGGTTGCGAACGAGGAGTATAGGCGCAAGACGAAAAATGTAGTCTGTATTAAAAATCGATTGTGGCGCTAGTGTACCGGGTTGTTGGAATACAGAGTCAATAATTAGGCGGTAGTGTTTGGCGGTAGCGTTTAATGCAGAACCCCAGCACCAAGAGTTGGTGCTGGGTGGGATATGTCGCTTATAAACGCTAGAACAATACACGGCAACGAATGGTGCCTTCTACTTCACGCAATTGTTTTAGGGCAATTTCGCTGTACTCGCGATCAACATCTATAACCACGTAACCGACTGACTCGTTAGTTTGTAAAAACTGACTAGAGATATTAATACTGTTGTCTGAAAAGACTTGGTTTATTGCCGTTAATACGCCAGGAACGTTGTGGTGAACGTGGAGTAAGCGGTGAACTTCGTCGTGTGCTGGTAGCGCTACTTCCGGAAAGTTAACCGAAGTGATAGTTGTGCCATTGTCGGAGTACTTAATTAATTTTTCCGCGACTTCGTAGCCGATATTTTCCTGAGCTTCCATGGTTGAGCCGCCGATGTGTGGCGTAAGAATCGTATTGTCGAATTCACGTAACGGGCTTAGGAACTCATCTTGGTTACTTTTAGGCTCGATTGGGAATACGTCGATTGCAGCACCCGATAGATGTTTGCTACCAAGGGCGGCTGCAAGCGCATTGATATCAACAACTGTACCGCGCGAGGCGTTAATTAATACAGCTCCGGGCTTCATGGCGGCAATTTCGCGTTCGCCAATCATATTTCTTGTTATGGGTAGCTCGGGAACATGCAAAGTTACAATGTCTGACTTAGCGAGAAGCGCATTGAGTGACTTACACTGCGTGGCATTGCCCAGCGGTAGCTTGGTTATTGCGTCATAGAACAATACTCGCATGCCTAAGGATTCGGCTAGAACACTGGTTTGGCTGCCTATCGAGCCGTAACCTACAATACCAATTGTTTTTCCGCGAATCTCGAATGATCCAGTAGCGCTTTTTAGCCATTCACCGCGATGACATCCCGCATTCTTTGCGGGGATATCGCGCAACAATAATATGGCTTCGGCTAATACTAGCTCAGCGACACTGCGGGTATTCGAGTAGGGGGCGTTAAAGACCGCAACACCATGTTCTTGCGCGGCGGCCAGATCTACCTGATTGGTGCCAATACAAAAACAACCCACGGCAACTAGCTTAGGTGCCTTAGCGAGTACTTCGCTGGTAAGCTGGGTGCGCGAACGCAAGCCAACAAAGTGCGCATCTTTGATTTGCGCAATAAGTTCATCACCGGTAAGCGCGGTTTTAATATACGTAATATTGGTATAACCGGCGTTTTTCAGTGTATCTACGGCGCTGTCGTGTACGCCTTCTAGAAGTAGGAATTTGATTTTGTCTTTGTTGAGTGACTTTTGCTGTGAGCTCATTGGGGTCTCTAAAGGCTATAGGAAAAAGCTGGGGCTATGGCACGAATGCCGAGCAAATAATTTGGCTATTGTGGCTATTGTGGCTATTGCGGCTACTAGTGCGTTGTAGTCATGTTTTGCGATAGTGCCTTGTGCATCTATTGTCTGCGATCAAATGCTGCGGCCATATGTTGTAACTAACTAAGTGTAGCCGCAAATGTTAACAATTAATGTCACTAACGAATAGGCCCTCTGCGTGATTAGAGCGGTCTAGCCGCGAATTAGGCCGCTAATGCGTCAGCTGATGCTGCCGCTAATTTTGGTACTGAATAGGATTGATCTATCCTAAAAGGCGGCGGCGAACTTCAACGCCATCGCTTTTGCCAAGCAGTAATACATCAGCCGCTTGCAATGCGAATAAACCATTTGTAACAACGCCGGGAATTTGGTTGATTTCGGCTTCTAGTTTCGCTGCGTGGTGGATGTGTAGACCGTGCAGATCGAGGATTTCACAACCATTATCCGTAGTTACGCCTTCACGTAATCGAGCTTCACAGCCGAGTTTGGCGAGTTTTCGAGCAACCGCGTTGCGTGCCATTGGTATAACTTCTACCGGTAGCGGGAAATTGCCCAAGACTTTTACATCTTTACTTGCGTCTGCGATGCAGACAAATTCTTTGGCGCTAGCCGCAACGATCTTTTCACGTGTAAGCGCTGCGCCGCCACCTTTGATCATCTCGAACGCCGAGTTGATTTCGTCGGCACCGTCGATGTAGTAGCGTAGCGTTTTAACATCGTTTAGGTCGAGCACGTCGATGCCGTGTTTGCGTAAGCGTTCGGCGCTATCTTCGGAGCTAGCAACGGCCGCTTTAAAGCGCGTTTTGTGTTCGGCTAACAGGTCGATAAAAAAGTTCGCCGTCGAGCCAGTGCCGATGCCCAATACGTCACTTTCGTGCAATTGAGGGACGATGTAGTCAATCGCCGCCTTGGCAACCTGTTCTTTTAAAGCGTCCTGAGAGAGTGTTTTGCTCATGGTCTTTATCGTTAGTTAGTTATTTTGTCGTTTAAGCGCGTATTCTACGTGAATCGAGGGCTTATGCGCCATGACTTAATGCGCTGATTGGGCTAACATTCTTAACCTACTTTCCCTGCTGAGTGTTTAAGGTTCAGGGCATACTCGGTCACCGCGTAAAAACTCATGCTTGTTTTGGCCTTTGCCTCATTTTCGGCCTTATTATTAGCCCTATTATTAGCTATTTTATAGAAGATTTGTTCCATGCCGCAAAGCTACATAAAGCGCATCTTAGATGCGCGCATTTACGATCTAGCGATAGAGACGCCACTTGATGAAGTGCCGCTGATTTCAGAGCGCTGCGGCAATAAGGTCTTGCTCAAACGAGAGGACTTACAGCCGGTATTCTCATTTAAAATTCGCGGTGCGTATAATAAACTACGCCTATTGAGTGACGAGAAGAAAAAAGGCGGTGTAACGGCTGCGTCTGCGGGTAATCATGCGCAAGGCCTGGCTTTGGCGGCTAAGCACTTAGGTGTATCAGCTACGATTGTTATGCCGCGCACTACACCGGCTATTAAAGTGAATGCTGTTAAGCGCCATGGAGCGAAGGTTATTTTAGTTGGCGATACCTACGACGAAGCCTCGGAATATGCACATAACCTGGTTGAAGAGAAAGGCTTTACCTATATACACCCCTTTGATGATGCCGATGTTATTGCCGGACAAGGTACTGTCGGTATGGAAATACTGCGTCAGTATTCCGGTGAAATCGACGCCGTTTTCGTACCTGTTGGCGGCGGCGGGCTATGTGCCGGGGTTGCAGCTTACATAAAGCATGTTCGGCCAAATACCAAAGTCATTGCGGTTGAATCAGAAGACTCCGCGTGTCTAAAGCTGGCGCTAGATAAAAAACGACGTGCTGTATTGTCCCATGTGGGTTTATTTGCCGAAGGAGTAGCGGTTGCGCAAATTGGAAAAGAGACCTATCGCGTCATCAAAGCCTGTATTGATGATGTTATTACGGCTAACACGGACGAGATGTGCGCGGCCATTAAAGATATCTTCGAAGATACTCGATCGATAGCTGAACCCGCGGGGGCTTTGTCGTTGGCAGGTTTGAAAAAGTATGCTGCACAAAACGGCCTGCAAGGCAAAACCTTGGTGGCGATCGACAGTGGTGCCAACACCAATTTTGACCGCTTACGGTATATCTCTGAGCGCACAGAAACGGGTGAAAAGCGTGAGGCTGTTTTAGCGGTCACGATTCCAGAAAAAGCGGGCGCTTACAAAAAGTTTTGCCAGATATTGGGGCGTCGAGCGATAACTGAATTCAATTACCGGTATTCTGACGATAACCGCGCCCATATATTTGTAGGTTTACAGATTTCCTCAGAGGGCAATGATCGCCTTGAGCTTATAGAGAAGCTGAGCGGTGCCGGTTATGCCGCAGAAGATATGACGGATAACGAAATGGCTAAGCTGCATATTCGTCATATGGTCGGTGGGCGTGCGCCGGCACAAGTAGACAACGAAATCGTCTACCGATTTGAGTTCCCTGAACGGCCCGGTGCCTTATTAAGCTTTTTAAATCGTTTGGCTGGCCGTTGGAATATCTCGCTCTTCCACTACCGTAACCATGGCGCAGCGTTTGGTCGTGTATTGGTGGGTTTGCAGGTCCCTAAGGCGGAACGTAAGCAATTAGAGTCTATACTCGATGAATTGAATTATAGATATTGGGATGAGACGAAGAATCCAGCCTATCAATTTTTCTTAGGTAATAACGGTTAAGCACTAGCTAAGTCGACTAAGAATTCTAAACCGACTAAGAATTCTAAATCGACTAAAAACTGTAAATCGACTATGTACTGTAAATCGACTATGTGCTGTCAATTGACGAGGGGCTGTAAATTCAATATTAGCCCTAAATTGACTAATAACCGTAAATTAACGAGTAACCTTATTTGGCGATAGCGCCGTTGGAGTAGAACTTATGAGCGTATCACGCGTAAAAATGACTAGCGATGACTTAGAGGTCTCTCGCATTGTTGCCGGGTTTTGGCGCTTAAACGAATGGGCAATGACGACGCCTGAATTGCAAAGCTTTATTGCCGAGCTGCTAGATCTTGGGTTGACGACGATGGACCACGCTTTTGTCTATAAAAGTGAATCCCCATTTGGTGCAGCGCTAAAAGCCGATCCAAGTTTGCGTAATCGAATGGAAATCGTCTCTAAATTTGGTATCTGTCCAACAGGTTTTGGTGCCTTGGGCGCTAATACAACCAATCATTACAACAGTAGTGCGACGTATTTAAAGCAGTCAGTCGATTATACATTACAGGAACTCAATACCGATTATGTTGATGTGATGCTGGTACATCGCCCAGATTATTTAATGCGTGTAGATGAGTTAGCTCGCGCGTTTGAAGATATTGTCTCGGCGGGTAAAGTGCGTTTTTTCGGAGTTTCAAATTTCACGGCCTCGCAGTTTGATCTGCTCAAAAGTTCCACATCTTTACCGCTCGTAACCAATCAGATTGAATGCTCGCCGCTGTGCTTAGAGCCCTTAGATAATGGTGTGCTTGACCAGTGTCAGCAGTATGGCGTTAAGCCGATGTTTTGGTCATGTTTGGCTGGCGGTAAATTGGTTACCGGTAGTGACGAGCGTTCAGTACGGGTACGTGCTGCGCTTTCACTGATTGCTGAGGAGCTTGGTGCGCAAACAATCGAACAAGTGATCTTTGCCTGGTTACTTATGCATCCTAGCCAACCTCTAGCTATCGTAGGTTCGAGCAAGATTGAGCGAATTCGCAGCGCCGTAGCGGCTGAATCTTTAACCCTAACGCGCGAACACTGGTACGCCGTATGGGAAGCATCTATGGGGCATCGAGTTCCATAGTGAGTTCACTGTGCTTGGGTTTACTGTGGTTGGCTTCAAAATGGTTGAGCTCAATGAGTTGAGCCCATATTTAGTACCTAGCTTAAGTGATGGCTGAACTGATGCTTGAATCGACGGCTGAACTGATGGCTGAATCGATTGCTGAATTGAATAGTTGGGTCTTAGCTAATCGGACCTTATATAGTAGGGTGCTAGTAGGACGTATAGCTGAGTTTTACTGCAATGATTTTGATTGATCTCTAACAGGTATGTTGAAATGTCGCGTTGTGCATGGGCCGAAGCGAGCCCTTTAGAAATACGCTATCACGACGAAGAATGGGGTGTTCCCGTTCATGACGATACGCAGCTATTCGAAATGTTGACCTTAGAGAGTGCTCAGTCGGGATTGAGTTGGGTAACAATACTGAACAAACGTGAGGGTTATCGGCGGGCCTTTAAAGGCTTCGAAATTGGAGTAGTGGCAAAATATACCGAAGCTGACTGTGAGAAGCTGTTAGCTAACGCCGAAATTGTTCGGCACAAGCAAAAAATTAACGCCTGCATTGGAAATGCTAAGTGCATACTCCAGGTACAGAAAGAGTACGGCAGTTTTGATACGTATATATGGTCGTTTGTTGACGGTAAGCCCCTTCAAAATACGCGGAAAAACCCCGACGAGATACCTAGCTCTACGACGGTGTCTGAGCATATGAGCAAGAGCTTAAAAACGCGCGGATTTAAATTTATTGGCCCCACGACATGCTATGCCTTTATGCAGGCCAGCGGCATGGTTAATGACCATCAGCTTAGTTGTTTTCGTTATGCCCTCTGTAATAAGTAGTCATTCATGATTGTTGTTGTTTTTCTATTGATTGTTGTCGCAATATTTTACGCACCGCAGTGGTGGGTGAATTACGTATTCAAAAAACACAGTCGTGAACTAGAGGGGATGCCGGGCACCGGTGGGGAGTTGGCTAAGCATTTGCTGGAGAAGTTCGAGCTTAGCGATGTGACCGTTGAAGAGTGTGAACCAAGATCCGATCACTACAGCCCGAGTGACAATGCGGTGCGCTTGAGTCCGGATAATTTCAATGGCAAATCACTCACAGCCATAGCCATTGCTGCGCATGAGGTAGGGCATGCCATACAGTTTAACCGTAAAGAGCCTGTGAGCTATCTGCGTTCGCGTTACATGAGTTCTGCAATTCGTATTAAGCGCGTCGCGATTGCAATTTTCATGATTATGCCACTTGTCACGGCCGTTTTTCATGTGCCGCAGTTATCGTTGGCGACTATTGGCGCAGGCCTAGTCGCATTTTTCATTTCAATCATGATGTATGTCGCGATTCTTCCAGAAGAGTTTGACGCAAGCTTCAACAAGGCGCTGCCCATACTTGATAAGGGTGATTACGTACCAAAAACATACCTACCAGCAATAGAAGAAATTCTTAAGGCGGCTGCTTTCACCTATGTTGCGGGGGCTCTGGCGGATGTATTACGACTTTGGCGATGGATCAGGTTTTTACGATGATTCAGGCTTTGTTCAGGTGGTCCTGTGTTAAACTGCGCCCTTGTTTACCACTAAACCCTTAGATTATTATGCGAACATTTTTTATATTAGGTGTTTTTTTCCTCCTTAATGCCTGCTCCATAACGCGCCTCCCCGAAGATATGGGTTACGGCATTTTAAATAGTAACGATTTAGATACTGTGCGTGAAGGCCTACCGACTTATCTACTGTTAGTTGACGGTGCTCTAATCACCTATCCCGAAAGCAAGGGGCTTTTGTTAACGGCCTCTTCACTTAACTCGGCTTACAGTGGCGTTTTTGTTACTGACGAAACACGTAAGTTGTTGATGACGCGAAAGGCATTTAGCTTTTCGCAAAAAGCGCTTTGTTTACACAATAAATCGGCATGCGATCTCAAAGATTTAGACTTTGATAAATTTGAAGCCATTATTGCGAACTTCAAAAAACCAAAAGACCTACCGTATTTGTTCGCACATGCGAGTAACTGGACATCTCTTATTCAGCTAACGAGTGATGATTACAACTCCATTGCGCATTTAGCGCGTGTTGAACTGATTATGAAGCGTATTGTCGAAATTGATGAAAGCTATGAATATGGTATGCCTTTGGTTTATTTGGGCGCACTAAAAAGTTTGATTCCGCCATCACTTGGCGGCAAGCCCGAGATTGCTAAAGCGTATTTTGAGCGGGCAATAGCGGTATCGGCAGGCGAAAATTTGATTGCCAAGGTTACGTATGCTGAAAAGTATGCACGCTTGATGTTTGAACAAGAATTACACGACCAACTACTGAATGAAGTACTTGCCGCGCCAAGTGATGTGCACGGACTTACACTTCAAAACGAATACGCAAAACAAGAAGCTCGCCGTCTTTTAGCCGACGGCAAAGACTACTTCTAAAGCATTTTAAGGACGAACTATGAAATCTATTACTCGCGCACTTTCTCTCATCGCTGTTATGGCGGTAAGTTTTCACGCTAACGCAGCTGTCTTGAAATTCAGTACGGCTTACCCTGATGGCACCTACGTTGTTAAAACGCTTAAAGCCGCCGGCAAAGACATAGAAGCAAAAACAGAAGGGCGAATAAAGCTTAAGTTTTACCCTGGTGGCGTTCAAGGCGATAATAAAACCGTACTGAAGAAAATAAAGCGGGGTATTTTACACGGCGCTTTACTGGAAGGCGGTGCAATGGGATCTGAATTTAAAGATGGGCAGGTTTATAACGCGCCCATGGCGTTTAATAATTATGATGAAGTAAACTATGTGCGTGAACGCATGGATGCCGAGTTGCTGCAAGGTTATGCTGATGCAGGATGGAAAATGTTTGGTTTTATTGATGGTGGTTTTGCCTATGCCATGACTAATAAAGCGGTGTCGGATATAGAAGGACTTAAACAGCAAAAACTGTGGTTGCCTGCGAACGATCCTTTAAGTGAGAAGGTTGCTAATGCTTTAGGGCTATCGCCAATTTATTTGGGTATTGGTGAAGTACTTACGGCACTACAAACTGGCGCAATCGATGCGATAGCCGCGCCGCCTGCTGCGGCTTTAACATTGCAATGGTATTCGAAAGTTAAGCACGTGACGGATGCGCCATTTATGTACACCTACGGTACGCTAGCGTTAGCTGATAAGGCATTCTCAAAATTAAGTACAGCCGACCAGCAACTGGTTGATCAAGTATTAACAGAAGCGATTAGCAATATCGATAGTAATTCGCGCGCAGACAATTTAAAAGCGTTTGATGCTTTGGCATCACAGGGTCTGACTATTACTGCGCCCAACGCTGAAGCTGCAGCACGTTTAAAAACACAAGCCGATAAAGCTACGGCGACGTTGGTTGAACAAGGCGAGTTTTCGGCAGAACGATTAGCGCGTTTAAATGCTTTACTTGCCGAGGCACGAAGCCAAGCTAAATGATACTAAAAGCCTATTCACTGATAAGTCGCTGTTTTCGTATTGTCGAAAGCAGCGTTTTGGTAAGCTGTTTGTTTACCATTATTCTCTTGACCGTTCTGCAAATTATCTTGCGTAATGTATTTAGCTTTAGCCTAAGCTGGGTTGAACCGCTTAATCAGCATCTTGTGTTGGTCGTTGCTTTCATGGGGGCGATGGTTGCGGGCCGAAAGGGCGAACACATTGCGTTTGATGTCGTACAGCATTATTTGCCTAGCCGATTACGGAAATTTTTTGGAGTGTTAGGTAGTTTGTTATCGGCAGGCGTATGCTTTTATTTGGCGTACTTATGTGCGGAGCTGACCTATATGGATTATCTAGATCCTATGTATGCTTTTGGTTCCGTTCCTCAATGGGTGTTTGAAATATTTATCCCCTTAGGATTCTTTGTGGTGGGTTATCGTTTGTTGAAGGTGTCTATAGTGGCGCTTTTCGTGAATGGCGAAGAACTTGATGTTCCTAATGCGGGCGATAAAGAGGTTGATCATAACGCTGTTAATCCTAAATCTCTCAATCCTGAACCTTTTGATCGTACAGCTCTTAATTTGAAAGTAAATACAGAAAATACAGAAAGTACAGATAATCAGAATTCTGAATTAGACGCTAATACCGCGGAGCCTAAATCGTGAAGTTATCCTTAGGTGCGTTATTAATTTTAGGGTTGATTGTTTTATCAGCCCCATTATTTGTATTGATCGTGGCCGGTGCGGGTTTTGGTTTGGTTTCGATAGAAGAAGATCTTGCCATTCTATTTTTTGAGATTTTTCGAATTACTGAGTCGTCAGTTTTAATGACCTTACCGCTTTTTGCCTTTTCTGGGTATCTACTGAGTGAAGCCAAAACGGCAGACCGATTAATTCGTTTATCCGAAGCGGCTCTGGGTTGGTTGCCGGGTGGTTTAGTACTGATTAGTCTTATAACCTGTGCGTTTTTTACTATGCTAACCGGTGGGTCTGGCGTAACTATCGTTGCACTGGGCGCCTTACTCTACCCGGCGTTAACGCGATCAAATTATAAATCTCGATTCTCGCTTGGCTTAATAACCAGTTCGGGCAGTTTAGGTTTGTTGTTGCCACCAGCAATTCCTTTGATCCTGTATGGAATTATTGCCCAACAGATGGAGTTCCAAGTAGAGATTGCTGACTTATTCTTGGCCGGCCTGTTACCCGCATTATTGATGATTGTTGTTTTATACGCGTATGGCGTCTATGCCAATCGTAAACAAAAGATTGAGCTGAAACCGTTTAAGCTAAGACCCTTTTTACGCAGTGCCTGGGAAAGTAAATGGGAACTATTTATACCGGTTGTTATTCTTGGCGGTATCTATTCGGGTAAATTAGTCATTTCCGATGCGGCTGCAGTGACAGCACTCTATGTGTTTATTTTTACGGTATTTGTAAAAAAAGAGATATCGCTAAAAAAAATTCCTGATATCGCACTCAATAGCATGAAGATGGTCGGTGGCATTCTACTAATTTTATCCGTTGCTTTAGCGTTTTCAAATTACCTTATTAGTGCCGATATTCCTACGCGACTATTTGAATTTGCCAGTACCAAGATTGATAGTAAATGGCAGTTTTTATTATTGTTGAATGTGCTGCTGCTAGCACTGGGTGCGATTCTTGATATCTTTGCGGCTATAGTCATCATGGTTCCGCTCATCTTACCCGTTGCTGTTGGTTTTAATATTAACCCAGTACATTTGGGAATTATATTTGTCGCGAATATGCAAATTGGTTATTTTACACCGCCGGTAGGGATGAATTTATTTATTGCGAGTTATCGCTTTGGTAAATCTATTACTGAGCTCTATCGTGCAACACTGCCGTTTTTATTCCTTCTGTTTGCGGTTGTGTTACTGGTTACTTATGTTCCGTGGTTCTCGATGGTCTTTATTGAGGATTAGTATTACCCTAGAGTAAGAAATGTACTAAGTGTTTTTACGCCCAGATTAGCGCTTAGTATTTCCTACCTTTCTTCTATCTTTCTTCTATCTTTCTTCTGCCGTTCATTCATGTAGTGTTCAGTTAAGGCCGCCTAAACTGCGTTATTTTAACGACATGGAGCTGCGTATGAAATCATCATCCTTTCTGTTTTTATCGGTTTTTCTATTTATTAGTAGTATGGTTAACGCCGATACTCCATTGTTTAGTCACTACCCTGGCGCTTCTGTATATCAAAGTTTTTCACAAGAGTACGCGACGACTATCGTTCCATATGCGATCAAAGGTGTAGATGGCAATCTTAAGACACTTGTAGGTGATACAGAAAAGGTTCATTTAACGCTCAAAAACGTTTCATCACAGCTTGTGTATAGAAATTATCGTGACGCTATCACGGCGGCTGGTTTTACGTTTTCTTTTGAGTGTGAGCTTGATGCCTGTGGTGCCGAACGTGAGGCACGCTGGTTAGGTGATAAGGTTGCAATATCGTCGGTTTATAATAACTATAGAGAGCCCTATTATCTGGTAGCCGAAAAAGGAGTGCTTGGTTCGCGCTTGATCGTGGCGATTTTTGTGGGCGGCTATAGTGATAAAGTCGGTGTACAGCAAGTTCTTATTCAGGAGCGTAAATTGAGCGTGGGAAAAGTTAAGCTTGATGACCAAGTTTTAGCGAAACTCCAAGAAAAAAACCAAATGGTTGTGGTGGGGGAATTACAAAAGGGTGATCACAGCTTGCTGCCACGCTATCCGAGTGCCGATTTACGTACTTCTGAAAATACCGATTATCAAAATTTTTCACTGCCTGTATTGAACGAAGGCATTGTCGAGGGCGATGCCAGCTCAAATCTAACTACTAAAACCGACTCGATAACCAATGCAAGTGCTGAGGCAACGGCTAAGCCGTGGCAAGAGCTAAATCTCGTAGGAGACTTATCTCGCCATTATTACGTGTTGAAAAATGTCTCCACGCTAAAAATATATCGAAACTACCAAGCTGCTTTAACTCAAGCGGGGTTTGAGTTTCTATCAAGCTGCGAGCTTGATATGTGTGGTACTGAAAAACAGGCGCGTGCTTTGGGTGACCATATTTCGGTTCAGAGTGTGTATAACGATTATCGTAACCCTTATTATTTGCTCGCCAAAAAAGATTCAGTTTACGTTGCCATTTTTGTGGGAGGGCATAGTGATTCAGCCTCAGTTCAACAGCTTATTCTTCGCGAAAAAGCCCTGGAGACAGGTTTGGTTGCTATTAGTGCCGCAGGTTTACAACGCCAATTTGCAGAGCAAGGTAAAGCCTTGGTATATGGGATTTATTTTGATACAAATATGGCACTAGTTAAAGCTGAATCCGAATCGGCGATTCAAGCTATTGCCGGCGTATTAAATTTGGAGAAAGACCTAGTCCTATATGTTGTTGGTCACACAGATGATAGCGGTGGTTTAGATGATAATATTACTTTGTCACAGCTGCGCGCGCAGGCGATAGTAAACGTCTTAGTACAAAAGTACGGTGTCGCGCCATCGCGGTTGTATGCTCATGGCGCCGGTCCATTTTCACCTGCGGCTAATAATGCTAATAATTCTGGACGAGGAATAAATCGTCGCGTCGAACTGGTGAAACGTCTTAATCCTTAATCCTTAATCCTTAATCCTTAATCCTTAATCCCTAAACACTAAACACTAAACACTAAACACTAAACACTAAACACTAAACACTAAACACTAAACACTAAACACTAAACACTAAACACTAAACACTAAACGCTAATCCATGGATTTTCGGTGCTGACACACGCGCCGATTTTTTTCAGTAATTGATAGATTCCAAAATAGCTGCGATCAAAGTACATTTGATCGCTCGTTAGGCCATGAAAATATGTGATGGCTTTTTTGTGCTCATGAGGCTCCATTCTGGGTGGTGGCGGCAGTTGTGAAAAGTCGAACTGTTTATTTTTGTAAGGCGTCACCATCCATTGCTGCAGCGGAGCCAAGGTTGGCTGTATATTTGTTTGATATTCTTCGTAGCTCAATTCAGGAGAAAATATCTTAAGCTCTTTGTAGGATTCGAATACTTCACCATGATCGTTTTTTACTAATGCACTTATCAGCTTGCTGATACTTTCGGTAAATTCTGGGCTAATATGCTTTACGCAACCGAAGTCGATCAAACCGATATCTCCATTCTCCAAAAATAGATAATTTCCTATATGAGGGTCGGCATGCATGGCATGTAATTCAAAAGCCGAATAGATAAATGCATTGAATATGATTTGTCCCGCACGATCACGTTCGACTTGTGAAGGCTCAGTCGCTAACCAATCGTCAACATGCAAGCCCGATAAAAACTCCGTGCTCAGTATTTTTGTACTGCTATATTCTGGGAAAGTACGTGGAATTACGACATGTTTAACCTTCATGTTTTCGCGAAACCATTCCGTATTTTCGGCTTCTTGTATGTAATCGGTTTCTTCTTTTAAGTTACTCGATATTTCCGCTAAAGCTGTATCGAGTACATCTCGACTCGGAAGCAAGTTGGACGCTTTGGCCGCGGTGGAGACAACGAAATTTAAGATTTTTAAATCACTGTCTATAGATTCTCTTATGCTGGGATATTGCACTTTAACCGCTAGTGCTTGGCCGTTGCTGTGCGTTGCAGCATGCACTTGTCCCAAGCTTGCTGCAGCAAATGCGCTACTATTAAAATAACTGAATAGCTCACCAGGGCTTTGTGAAAACTCTTGCATAAAGGCTTTGCGTACGAGCGCTTTATTTATGGGAGGCACTTGATAGCAACTTTTAACGAGTTCTTTTCGAATTCCTTCAGGAAGTATGTCGGCCTCCATGCTTAATAATTGCGAGGCTTTTAATGCAGTACCTCGCATTTGGCTTAAGCCCTTGAAAAGTATTTTTCCAATATCTTCTTCATGTTTTTTCTGCAGTGCCACAGGATCTTTGGAGAAATTCTTTTTCCCCAGGTAACCCAAGTGACGCAGGCCAGTATTCGTCGCCATAGCGGTGGTCTTTAGCGTCCGCGATAGCTTGCCTGTAATCATTTTACTTTGAGTCATTAATGCTCTCCTAAGATTGTAGGTGTTCGCTCATGCCACTTTTAAACTCCTGCAATAACGCAAGTATACCGCCGCCATGGGCCATGCCGCGCAAAAGATACGTCTTAATGATAAAACCGGCGATTTCCATCGCTTTGTTAATCAATCCGCTTTTTAATACGGCATCAATTAAGCTAATACTTAGATCACTTATTTGTGTGGTATTGGCATACTCTTCGGAATCATCTTTAATCCAAAAGAGTGTGATACCCAAAAGGTAGTCTGTTAACAGGCCAGCAAGCGCGCCTTGCATCGGGATTTCTGGGTAGCTTTCATCTTCATCAAGCTCTTCTAGTAAGGTACTAAAAACAGCTTTGTAAGCTTTTGCTATCGCGAGCTCATCTTTAAATAAGGTGAGTGGAGTTTTTATGACTTGCTTCATGCTAAGTTCGACAAACTCTCTGTCGCAAATAAGTTGCTCTAAGTAGGTATCGATAAGCAGTTGTAGCTTTTCGCTAAAGCTGTACTGTTCCAATTCATCGACTAGGTGGTAGTTTTTAATCGCCTCGGCGCCGCGAACATCATAAAAGCCCAGTATGAGTTTCTCTTTATTTGGAAAGTACTTATAGATGGTCGCATCACCAACACCGGCCGCTTTGGCTATCGTTTTCATGGAGACGCCATCAAAGCCCTTCTCGACAAAGAGTTCCGCCGCCGCATTGACTATTTTCAGGCGGGTTTCCTGTTTTTTCTCTTGAGAAACTCTCATATAGATACCTGCTATTCATTATATGGGTGATATATGGTATTTAAAGTATAGTATATATCTGTTTAGTGCAAGTTTTTTACCGTGAATTCAAGACTTTTGAATTTCTGGGGCGTAAACCGTTATTATGGGCGGTTAACTAAGAGCTCGATACGTAAGGGAGTTGGGTGATGAGCAAGGTTGTTGTGAGTGTTTTGGTCTTTTGCGTGTGCAGTGTTCTTTTTACCAGCCCTGTCTCTGCAGGTCCTGTCTCTGTAAACCCAGTATCTGCAGGCCCTGTATCTTTAGGCGTTACGAGCTTTAACAAAGCGCTCGATCATTTTATAGAGGTCGAGCTAGCACCCAAAACGCAGGGCTATGCCATCGGTGTAATTGTGGATGGCCAGGTGGAGAGCATGCGAGTGGGTGGCTTACGGGAAGTCGGCCGTGATGGTGCAATTAATATCGATACGGTATTTCGTTTGGCTTCGGTATCTAAAACTTTTACCCCAGCCATTGTTGCTGCGCACCCTGAACTGGACTACAGCGAGAGTGTGAGTGCAAACTTACCGAACCTGCAACTGAGCTCAAAGGACTACCTACACGATCTAAGTTTGGGGCATTTACTCTCGCAATCATCCGGTTTATTTCCCCATGCCTATACCAATCTGATTCAAGATAACGTTCCTTACGAGCGCATCGTAAAACAGCTAAACAAAGTGAATTTTGTGTGCGCGCCAGGCAAGTGTTATGGCTATCAAAACGTTATTTATAGTCTTGCTGGCGATGTTCTGGCGGCTAAGTTGGGCGAGCCCTATGAAGCCTTGGTGTCCAAAAGCTTACTACAGCCCTTAGGTATGACACGCAGTAGTCTAGGGCGAAAGAACTTTTTGGCCGAAGCCAATCGCGCTAGCCCACATAAGTGGAACAAGCGTGCGCAGCAATGGGATGTCCTGGCTGTAGAAGAGAACTACTATCGTATAGCGCCAGCAGCAGGAGTGAATTCTAGCCTTCGCGATATGATGGTTTGGTTACGCGCTCAGTTAGGTCGGTTTCCTAAAGTGATGGGCAGCGAAGCCTTAGTTCAAATGCACAGCCGGCAAGTACCTACCTCGCGTAAGTTGGCGCACTACAAGCGGGCCGTATGGGACGGGGTGAGTAATATGGGTTACGCCTATGGTTGGCGAACGTTTGATTTTACGCCTATTCTGGAGCGTTCGCCTGGCCTGGGCAGTGAGGGCGTTTTAGGTAACACACCTAGCTTAGATAATGCGCCTAGCCTGGATGGCGCATCTGTTTTAAGTTTAACCTCGAACTTGGATACGACAACGACGAATACTGGTTCATCTAACACAGGTGGTGAAGAGGGGGGCGTAGTTGTAAAAAAGCTAGCCGCTGGTCGCGAGTCCACACAAGCTAGTGCTTATCCTATGGCTGGCTTTGTACACCATGGCGGCTGGGTTAAGGGGGTTCGCACCGAAATGGTATTTAATCCAGAGCTGAATATGGGCATGGTATATTTATCGAATGCCGAGACTAGCTTTGCCAGCGAAATTGTTCCAAGGGTGCTGCGATTATATGCGCGTCATATTGTCGCTAGTAAATAGAAGTTAGTGGCGTTGAACTTTCATCTACAGTTTTCATCTATCGTTATGCAGGCTATTAGGAAGTTCAGCTTGCGATGAGATTTTAGGCTAGAATACGCCCTCTAGTTTATTTGAACGAGATACCAGCGGTGTTGTAGTTGCATCAACGCTAGCTCGAAGTTGTACCGAAGCTAAACTGAAGTTATATCGAAATCAAATATATCAAACTAATGTTTATCGTTAATCACGCTAAGATCTATCTTTAAATAAAAGAATGATCTTAGTTTAATTTTGGCGACCTTGAAACAATATAAAAACACTGGAAGACGAATGAGCGAACTACCGAACTGCCCGAAGTGTAAATCTGAATATACCTATCAAGATATGGAAATGCTGGTATGCCCCGAGTGCGCGCATGAATGGACAGGTAAGGAAGAAGACGAAGATCAAAAAGTCATTAAAGATTCTAACGGCAACGTTCTTCAAGACGGTGATACGGTAATGGTGATCAAAGATTTAAAGGTTAAGGGCTCGTCGTCTGTCGTCAAAGTCGGAACTAAAGTGAAAAACATTCGATTAGTGGATGGTGATCATGATATCGATTGTAAAATCGATGGCATTGGCGCTATGAAGCTTAAATCTATATTTGTTAAAAAGGTTTAACTAGATCGTAGCTACACACGAGCTAAGTCCGAACTAAGATCGAGTTAAACTCTAGCTAAATTCTAGCTAAATTCTAATTAAACTCTAGCTAAATAAAGCATGATCGCTTTGAGAGAGTCGTGATGATCAGTAATGATGCCGTAATTATGGGTTTACTGGCCGCAATATTGGGCGCTGTTTTTTATACCAATGGGCATAGCTCTCGATTTTGGCGCGGTTTTTATCGCGTATTCCCCGCGGTATTACTCTGTTATTTTTTACCATCACTACTCACCACCTTTAATATTATTGATATCGAGCAATCTAAGCTCTATTTTGTTGCGAGTCGATATTTATTGCCAGCTGCATTGGTTCTACTGTGCATCAATATTGATATCCCAGCCATTATAAGTTTGGGGCCTAAGGCATTAATTTTATTTTTTGTTGGTACCTTAGGGATCGTTATTGGCGGTCCTATAGCGCTACTCATTGTGTCTTTTGTCGCTCCTGAATTGATTGGCGTACATAACTCTGATGATCTATGGCGTGCGATGACAACCGTTGCTGGTTCGTGGATTGGAGGGTCGGCGAATCAAACCGCCATGAAAGAAATATTCGAGGTTAAGGAATCGTTATTTTCTGCGATGGTAGCGGTCGACGTGTTAGTAGCTAATGTGTGGTTAGCTGTGTTACTGGTATTGGCTGGGAACGCAAAAAACATTGATGCTAAGCGTGGTGTCGATACGCGAGCATTAGACAATTTACAGATAAAGGTTTCTGAATTGAGCCGCCAGCACTCACGTGTTAGTACGCTGCAAGATTTTATCTACATTATAGCATTGGCATTCCTTGCCACGGGAATCGCACATTTTTGCGCAGATTTTTTGGCGCCGTGGTTTAGCGAAAATTACCCTGGCAGCGCGCGTTACAGTTTTACTAGCCTGTTCTTTTGGTTGATCTTAGTGGCGACTACACTGGGCATAGCTTTGTCGTTTACACCACTGAAAAAATTAGAGGGCGCGGGCGCATCAAAAATTGCGACCGTGTGTATCTATATCTTAATTGCGACCATTGGAACGCACATGAATATTAAAGCCTTAAGTGAGTCGCCGATATTTTTTGTTATCGGTGGAATCTGGATATCAATTCATGCCGTATTAATGCTACTGACGTGTAAGCTCATAAAAGCGCCCTTGTTCTATATGGCCGTTGGTAGCCAAGCTAATGTCGGTGGCGCGGCCACGGCACCAGTCGTTGCAGCGGCTTTTCATCCATCGTTAGCGCCGGTTGGCGTATTGCTTGCGGTACTAGGTTATGCAGTGGGAACCTATGCGGCGTGGATGTGTGCCCAGTTATTACAGTTAGCCGCATGAGGCGATCAGGCGTAGTGAACATTACTCGATAATAGGTGTTATTCTCGCTTGGGATGGCGACGTTTGTGTTATACGGTGCTTAACTTAGTTTTTCAGTCGTGCGATATACTGATCAAAACCCTCTGTTACGTAATTATTTTAAGTCTACGGTCTTCTTTGTCGTTCCTTTTTATGGCTGCTGCTTCTGCTTTACCGCTCGAAGTTTTCGATTAGCCATTTAATGTTAGCAATGTACATCTGATAAGGTTAATAATTTAAGATAAATCAAAGGTCGTTAAGAAAATTATCGATTGTGAATTAGGGCTTGTATACTCAAAGGATTACGGGTCCCTTGAATAAAGTACTTTAAATAAAGTGTCCTAAATCAAGTACCCTAAATATAGCGCCCCTGAATAAAACATCTTGAATAAATCAATCCGAAATAAATGCTCTAGTGAAGTGTATTCCTATGCTAAAACGAATTGTAGACTCAACTCCTATATCGCTTACACGCGGTATAAAAACCATCGCGCGAATAACGCCATTTGTGGTTGAAAAACACAGTTTAGAGTTGTGTTTAAAGCGTGTGTTTCACGAAGCGATAGCGATGGACGAGCTCGACTTTTGGCAAGGACGGTTTTTGGCGATTCATATTGTTGATTTAAATAAACGTTGGGTTATCGAGGCCACGCCAACAGGTTTTTGTGTATACGATTCAAAGCAAAAATCCGAAGCTACTATATCCGGTAACCTTAAAGAATTCGCTTTGCTAGCAATGCGCAAAGAAGATCCAGATACGCTGTTTTTCCATCGTCGTTTGAATATTGAAGGTGATACGGAGTTAAGCTTAGGCGTGAAAAACTTGATCGACGGCCTAGACGGTTTTGAATTGTCTGACAGCCTGAATAAAGTACTTGAGAAGAGTTTACGTCTACTTTGATAATTTCTTATTATGGCTTTAGATGTATGACGTGATCTTAAGCGTGGTAAGCGTTTAAGTTAAACTATTTCCATCGACGTACTGTATCCCTGGTTGGCCATGCCAATAACCGTTCACTTTATCGCTAGCAATGTTTTTTGTTTGGTTAAATGATCCAAATGGTTCATGGTGCAATTCTTTAATCGCTTGTAGGCTATTTTCTTCCGGGCTAAACCGCATAATATCAACACCGATGTCACTCATACTCCCAAGCTCTGAACGAACGTCGTAGATTTGTCCCGATAGTGTTTGAATACCGTTAATCGTAAATAATTCTTGTTGCTCCTGTGTACGCATTAACAGTCCTTCAGGATGTTCAATGCAGGCTAGATTACAGTGATCTTTTTCTGTGTTGTTGGCTCGGGCCGTAAAGCAGCGGGCAGAGTAGGCTAGCGGTAGTTTCCCGTAGCTAAATACTTCTGTTTCTATTTTACTTACGTCGCTTTGTCGGAGAATGTCGTGAAGGCAGTGTTTGTCCAATTCCACCGGGAGCGTCCATCGTTGAAGGCCTTTACGCTGTAATAGCTTTAATGCTTGCGGGTTATATATGTTTATAGCTGGCCCGGTACAAAAGGGTAACTTGCGCTCACTTAGCCAATTAACCGCTGACATATCATTGGCTTCTACTAAAAATACACCGTTGTCACACACTTTTTTTACGAGGCTTAAGTCCGCGCGTGACTCTACCAATGTCATGGTTGATAGCACGGCTTGTTTTCCCGCGGCATTAATGACTTTGGCAATGTCGATCCAATCCTCTAACGTTAGTTCATTTCGTTTATGGCAAACCGTTTCGCTTAGGTAAATAATATCCACAGGGCTATCCAGCGCTGCCGCATAAAAGTCAGTAACTTTTTGGTAAGACCAAAAATACAGTATGGGGCCGAGTGAAAATTTCATGTTGTCTCTCTTTTAGTTAATAAGCATCGCGTAAATACGTACTTAGTAAGTAATTCCTTAGCAACTGGGCGCTTACTCAACGCCAAGGTCGATGATAGGCGCCAAGTGTTGTTGTTTGACCCTCAGAAACTTTTTGCAGTGTTGCTAGCCATTCAGTTTTTGCGTGAAACTTATCGTGATTTCTGTTGAAGCTATCAATGGCTTTTCGCCATACGTCAACGACTTGTGAAACATATTGGGGGCTGCGTTGGCGGCCTTCGATCTTGATGGCCTGAATACCGATAGCATCGAGTTGGGGTAGTAATTCGAGTGTATTTAGGCTTGTAGGTTCTTCTAGCGCGTGAAAGACCTTGCCTTGGACTTCAAAGCGGCCTTTGCATAATGTCGGGTAGGCCGCGGCTTCGTTAGCGTGGTAACTATCGATTAAAATACCGTTTAAGCGTGAACGTTTTTCGTCGCCATCTTCTTCCCAGCGTAGTACGGCACTTGCAGGCGAGCATACGCCGCCAGTATTGGGTGAATCATCCGTAATATACGAGGATAAGTGACAACGCCCTTCGGCCATAATGCATAAACTACCAAAACCAAATACTTCTAAATCGACAGGAGACTTCTTGGCCAATTGCTTGATTTGTTGGAGCGACAATACGCGTGGTAGTACGGCGCGGCGAATACCGAATTCTGAGTGGTAAAACTTTAGGGCTTCGCTATTGGTTGCCGAGACTTGCACCGATAAATGAAGATTTAAAGACGGGTGCTTTGTACTGGCATAATCTAATATACCGATGTCGGCGGCAATGACGGCATCGACGCCGAGGTCTGCAGCCATATCGACAGCTTTATGCCAGCGCTTCCAGCCACTGGCTTGGGCATAGGTATTAATCGCGACAAATACTTTAACGCCATGCCTTTTGGCATAATCTAAGCCTTGCGTAGCGCGTTTATCGGAAAAGTTTAGGCCCGCGAAGTGTCGTGCGTTGGTGTCGTCGCGCCAACCAAAATATACCGCGTCGGCTCCCGCGTTGACGGCGGCTTTAAGTGCGGGTAAATTTCCTGCGGGGCATACAAGCTCCATAATACTATTAACTCTAAGTTAGCAGTCGATAAGGATGAGGCAATTTTAATTCTATGCTTTGTGGTTAATCAAAGAGCGAGAGGTTTTTGGATGTTTACGCTATGAATAGTTTGCTTTATACGTAGTTTACTTCATACGTAGTTAACTCTGCGAGTCTGCGTTTACATTGGAAATAGTGACTACTGCGTGGCGCCTTTGGAATATATATCTTCGTTTATCGGCGTTTTAATGACATTCATCACCTCCCACTAGGGTTATTATTATCAATAATAGTAAAATGTCTGTAACTTACAGAAGTTTTACATTTGGCCATATCATTTTGATAGGCCGTGATCTAAGGGTGGCATGAACACACGAGTGTTTATTCAAATCACAAAATTTTTACGTTATTCACTGCTTGCAGTATTCTTGTACATGCTTGCGTGCAGTATCGTACTACGTTTTTTCTTGCCGGCATTGGTCTTTACTGACATCCCCGATGTGATCACACATGCCGATGGGCGCATGTCGTTTTGGGATGACGATAACGAATTACTGATTCGCCATTATGATGCGGCAGACAGTCAGGGACGTTGTGTTGTCTTTTTTCCTGGGCAGCACGGTGGGGTGGTTCGGTATGAGCAAGAAATATTTGCTTCCTTGCTTTCCAATAATATTGATGTGTTTTATTTAGCCTATCCCGGTTACGAGGGGGCTGCGGGGAAACCTGACTTTGACATGCTAGATCAATTGACGAATGCTGCCGTCGAACGCATTGGTGCCGAATACAATTGCGAGTCTAGTAATATGGTTTACGTCGGGCGTTCACTCGGTGCGTCGATAGCACTGGTAGCGGCTAAAAAGTATCGACCTAAGGCGGTTGTAATAGATGGCGTTGCGTCATCTTTATCGACTGTTATACATCGTAGATTAGCGAGTTTTGCCCTCACTAAACCCTTATTGCTATTGCCAATTGAAAAAATTCTAACCACGAACTTTAATTTGGCGACACTGTTGGACGGACCACTTAAAGGGATAAATCTAACGATTTTTCAAGCCGAGAATGACGACAGTACACCCTACCGAGACATCGCACCAATAGCGATGAAGCACCCGAACGTAACGCTCGTTAAAATCATGGGCGCCGATCATGGTAATGCCTATCTTGAAGCGGGTGCATTATATTTTGATGCAATCTTCGAGGGCTTTAAGCCTTAGTTGGGTCTAAGTTGGGCCTTAGCTGGGTCTTAGTTGGGCCTATTATTTCATTTGTGTGATTGATTGTTAGCCATAGCGTGTTTGCTAAAGTAACTTTGATTCCCGTAGCGTTAGTTGCCTAGCTATGGTCGTCTACATTAGTCGCCTAGCTATGGTCGCCGTAGGTTTGATTCCCCTAACGTTAGTTGCCGTAGGCTATAGCAGGGCGTAGATGAAGTTACTTACCGCAGACCTAGCTTTCACCGCGATGTTTACCGCAGTTCAGTCTTACGCTTTTGACAGCGTATACATTCCGATACCGTTACTAGCTTTCCCTGCTTAACGTCAAACTGCTTGGCGGTCACCACTTTCCATTTATGAAAGCCACTTCGACACAGTGTTTTACCTTTGTGCTTATCATTGGTGTTGGGTTTTTTGAATTGTATTACATTGCTCATGCAGTTCCCGTATCAACGCGTGCTAGTGGCGTTCACGCATATTGTAGTCGGCTACAGCTTAAACTTTTGGATAGTGCAGTGCACGACAGATTTCAAAGTCCTAATTAGGTCAAGCTCAGTCAGCGAGGTGTAGGAGGTGTTCAGCACCATAGCAGGTGTAAGTGGTACGTTGTGTTGTTGAGCAACATAAGCGGCACTCTCTAGGCGACTCAGTGGTGGGCTAAAGACAGCAAGAAACAAACAGAGGCTAGCGCATAAGGTAAAGCAGACAAGCTGTCGAATTATCGGGTTGTTAATGAGTGAATATGACATGGCGTATCCCTAGCGTGTGGTGAGCTCGCAGTAGGTTGTGCGAGAAGCTACTGGTGATATGGTGACGTATATCACCATAATGGTCAATGGTTCATTTAAAGTTAAGTGAATGGCAATAAAGTAGCGTTATTAATATCGCGGTAGGGGTCTACTATTGCCCAAAGCTATTAGCTCAAAGCTGTTGCCTCAAAGCTATTACTGTAACGATATCGCTTAAATTCTTAAAAGCGCATGTTGTTCAAAGAGTCCCTTTTCAGGATGTGCTAAATTTCATCCCTGTGTGGTTGTGTGTATTGATCTTAAGCCCTGTTTAGTACAAGCGCAGTGCCCTTCAGATTAAATTTATGAGCAGTTAAGCTTGCTCATAAACTTTGGATAGAGACTCTGGCTATGGAGCCAGGTCAGATAACGTTGTTGAAATGGGACTTCTTGATGAAATCATTACGTGTACATCCAGTATTAGCAGCCACAATTATTGTGCTTTGCTCACTGTGCTTGTGCGCGCGTTTTTATTATCAAGGGCTCCAGTTTGATTTACCCATCCCGTCCGCCGTTATTGAACACCCCACTCAGTCTTTGGCCGTCCGCTTGGGTTCAAAGGTGTTTTTTGGGGATTTGTACGCGCAAACACGTGTTATCGACCTAGCTGGCGTAACCTCGAATAGTCCTTCAAGCATGAGGCCGAAACAATTTATCGGTGACAAATCTATCGGCAACAAATCCATAGCTCGCAAATTCATAGGCGATATCGGTTTTTTCGCTAATGGTGATATTTTACTTCAGGTGGGCCGTGAACCGCGAAGTCTGATCGAGAACCTAGCGGTATATTTCCGTTTAACAAATAGATCTGTCGTGGCTACCAATACCAATACCAATACCAATACCAATACCAATACCAATACCAATACCAATACCAATACCATAACGGCGCTTGAAGGGCGTTTAGTGCGGTGTTCGCTGAAGAGCCCAGATGGGGAAAGTCAGTGCCGCGTATTTTCGGGTGAATTACCAAAATTTGACCGTAGTTTTTCGATACATATCGATGCGCTCGAACGGGTTTTCATTAGTGATACGAGTCGTCATCGAGTGTATCAGCTCAGTGCGGAAGGTGAGCTCCTACGAACCATAGATAAGGGGCTGCGCTTCCCGAATGGCTTGCATGTTATTAACGGGGAGCTGTGGGTCGCGAATACGAATAAACATGAATTGAAAGTCTTTTCGTTTGAGGACATATTACTCAGCGGCTACAGCCAAGAATTTTTAGTAGAAGGTAAATTTCCAGGTTCCGATAAATTCCCTTTCGATATAAGTCCAGGTAGTGAGGGGCTTTGGGCATTACTAAAAGACAGTAGCCTAAGTGCAGGGCGTATCGTAAAACTGGATAGTAAGGCCAATGTAGTGGCTGAAATTCATGTAGAGGGTAGTGATTGGTTTTCTGTTTTATCGTATCGTGATCATCTATTAGTTAATGACATTCATTCACGAAGAGTACTTGTGCTGAATGAACGTGAATTGCTATCGAATATTCCATCGGACCATAATGTGGAAAATACCCATATAGAGCGAGAGCTTCCTTTCTCCTATTCGTCTTGGCCGGAGTCTTCTTGGCAAGACTTACCTTGGCAAGAGCTACAAGCTGAACTAAAGAAATTGCAGATACAAGCGAAGCGCTTTGAACTGTTTGCCAATATTGCTTTGGTATTATTTATAGCCATTATTTCCTTTGGCCTACTGTTGGGGTTAATGCAAATTATTCGCAGTAGCGAATTCGAAATTACACCCTTCGAGCCGATTGCCACTGACGAACCTTCGATACGGTGGGTAGGGATATTAAAGCGCCGTATGATGTGGATTAAATTTGTGACAGTAGTGCCAATTACACTATGTGCAATTTTTATTCTATTTTTAATGATCTCTTTTGAGTTGCCTTTTGATAGCGGCATAGTTGTGATCATGTTAATGACCTTTATCCTACCTTGGATTTTTTTGGCATTCTTGCCTTCGCAAGTTACTCAGATCGGTATTGCTGAAGACGTTATTTTATTGCGCGTATCTTCAAACTCTGTTGTTCAATGCTTGCATGAAGATGTGCGGTATACGCGTACTCATATCTATGTGGCAGGACAGCTACTATCCTTTGGTAGCCCAGCTCTTGGTTTTTTCACCTACGCAGACTTGGTCAAATATTTACATCCTGCAATGCAAAAAGGATACGAGTTAAGCCCTCGCGAGATGGCAAGATTACAGATGAGTATTCGATTAAAGAGACTGTTTACAAAGCACAGATGATTTTAGACGTATGAATAATGAAGCGTCAGTAGTGGCGCCTAGTGAGTTATTAGTAATAGTTATTAGTAATGGTTAGTGGCAAGAATTACGTGTAATAGTATTTAGTAATAGTGCTTGAAAAATAAAATACATAATGAAATTTATCGAGTAAAAAATGTCAAATGAATGGTTAGCTAATAAGCGTTGGAAAAAAACAGAAATCGTTTCATCTTCGAAAATGACGTCATACATGATGCTCGGTTTTGCCGTATTCTGGAATGCTATGAGCTTTTCGGTGGTGGGTTTTGGTTTCGAGGAATTGGTGGCCGAAGTCGAAACCAACCCCGGTGCGTTGGTAGCCTTGATATTCCCGGTTATTGGTGTGTTTATGTTTGTATTTGCCATAATCGGCCTACGTCGCTGGTGGCGTTTTGGCACCGCGGCCGTAACACTCGATCCTTTTCCTGGCGGAATAGGTGGGCAGGTTGGCGGTAGGCTCAAAGTTAAACTAAATTACTCGCAAGAGCATGCATTTGCCGTTAGTTTAAGTTGCTTGCATAGCACGGTGTCCGGCTCGGGGAAAAACCGGAAGCGACATGAAAAAACCATCTGGCAAGCGGATGGTTTCTGTCAGAGTGAAATTGCCGCGCAGGGCACAGCACTGAGTTTTTGTTTTGATGTGCCCGAAGGTTTGCCCGAAGCGGAAGCCAAGCGTGGCGAAAGCTATTATCTGTGGCGATTACAACTTACGGCTAAACTTAAAGGGCCGGATTTTAATCGTCGCTACGACATTCCCGTCTATAAAAATTCGGCATCGTCGAGCATTCGTCATCTGTCGACCGAGCATCATCGCACACAAGAACAAGCTGTCGCAGGTATTGGTTCCATTATGCGCATACGTCAGTCCGCAGGCCTTACTCATGTTGATTTCCCGGCGGCGCGGCGGTGGGGGCGCTCAATTGGCTCAATGTGTTTTGGCTTGATATTTTTGGGTTCGGGTATTGGTAGTTCGCAATTGGGTGCGCCAATTATCTTCGCTGTTATTTTTTCCGGGGTAGGGTTATTCATTACAGTCTTCGGACTTTACAGTTTAGCGAAATCCTTACATGTTCAACTTAGTGCCACAGAGATTCGCGCCTTACGCAATATTTTTGGTATTCCAATCCTACGGAGCCACGTTACATTAGCGGAGCTTAAATCGCTGGATATTTGTGACGCAGGTTCAAGTACAGTGGGAACTAAACAGACTGTTTATTATTGTGTGAAAGCTCAGGCGAATTCAGGTAAGAGTTTTATCGTTGCCGAACGTTTGTGCTCTCGTAACGAAGCTGAACTACTGTGTGATACTTACAAAGGGTATTTAGGATTACGGTAATCGCTGGGGACGTATTTTTTTACTTACAGCTTAGCGGTTTTCCTTTTTTCGTGGTTTCCGTTTTACCCGTTTTCCTTCTCGCTTAGCGACTTACCTACTTACCTACCTACTTACCTACTTACCTACTTACCTACTTACCTACTTACCTACTTACCTACTTACCTACTTACCTACTTAAGGAACGTGCATAAAATAACGTCCGGAATTCACGAAGTGACCGGTCTCACTTTATAATTTAATTTCCCCAATACCTGATCAAAAACAATCGTCCCGGTGTCGTAAATTTCCTTACACGCCTTTT